>JBEKNJ010000008.1:0-136973 GCA_049522955.1 Acidobacteriaceae bacterium | reverse complement strand
GGAACCGAGCTGGCCGCTCGCGAGCTTGGCGTCTGACGGTTAGACTGAATACCATGCTGACGGCTGGCAACGACCGCGCCAAGAGATGGTTACGCAAAGCTGTGCCGGGGTTTTTCCTGTTCCTGGCCAGCGTCGCGGCTTTAGCGCTTGCGCTTTATCCAATGTATATAATTCGCCCCTTCCGCGAGCAGAAGCCTGCGGATCTGCAGCGTGCACTTTGGGTGCTGTTGCATGACAAGGCGATCCTGGTGGGACTTTTTCTCCTGATCACCGTGCTCGCGCTGCTTGTCTGGAGACGCGCAGGCTGGATCACGCGGCTGCTACTACTCACGCCGGCCATGGGCATTGCTCTGATCGCGGCCGGGGCCGGGTGGTTCAATCCCTATGAACAGTTGATGTTCCACGCACTCGGCGAGCCGCACTACGTTGCTATGCAGCAAGCCGGTATCGACCCCAAAGACATGGTCATCGCAGTCACCCTGGGGGGAGAGAGCCGCGCATATCCAATTCGCGAGATGGGGTATCACCACGTGGTCAATGATCGGCTGCATCAGCTGCCGATCGTCGTTACTTATTGAACGCTGTGCCACACGGGTCTGGTCTGGACCCGCAGCGTACGAGGACGTGACCTGCACTTTCATCTGGCGGGTATCAACAACCAGAATTTCCTGATGCGCGATCAGGAGACGGGCAGCTATTGGCAGCAGATTACCGGAACCGCGATTGCAGGCCCGCTGAAGGGCTCGAAGCTCAGCCTGGTGGCCCAGGACGAACTCTCCTTCGGCCTCTGGAAGGAGGAACAGCCGAACGGAACCGTGCTGGCGCCTTTGCCGCGCGATGCAGCAGATTACGAAAAAGCGAGCTGGGAGAGTGGGATTCAGAAGCTACCCACCGTGATTCACGCGCCGAAGGGCACACTGCCGGATAGGGAGACAGTCCTGGGCGTGTCAATGAACGGAGCCGCGCGCGCCTATCCACTGAGCAAGCTAACCGATCAGTCCCCGGTGTTGCTGGATGACATCGGAGGACAACCGATCATGCTGGTACTCGGTCCGGACGGAGAGTCGGTGCGGGCCTTCTCACGTGACATAGGCACGAACACGCTCGACTTTTTCGGCCAGGGCTTAACCGGCACCAGCGAACCGTGGGCACTTCTAGAGTCCAACACGCTCAGCGAATGGAGCTTCGACGGGTGCGCCATTACTGGAGATAGGAAGGGACAGTGTCTGAAGCGAATCGATGTTCTGAAAGACTTCTGGTTCGACTGGCAGCACTACCATCCAAACAGCGATTTCTACCGGCATTGAATTGTGGGTTCGCGAGGGTCCATACTGCTTAGGTTTCGCTGCGAGGAGAGGGTTCAACCCGATGATGTTTGTTCTGGACCGTCCGCTGCTCTTATTCGTGGTTACATTTCTCTTGTTGTGGGGGGCTTCATGGATTGGGATGGCTATCCGCTCGCGCCATCGCCAGTTTCCCGAAGGCATGCGATCCGACTATGGCGTGGTGGTGGGAGCTACGCTTACTTTGCTCGGTCTGATCATAGGTTTCACTTTTTCCATGGCTGTCACGCGGTATGACCAGCGAAAGACCCTGGAGGAAGAAGAGGCAAATTCCATTGGCACGGAATACGTGCGCGTCGACTTGCTGCCTGCCGAGAGTTCGGCCCAGCTACGAACGCTGCTGCGGCAGTATACCGATCTACGCCGTCAATTCTATGGCGCCCATGGCGGAGCGGAGCTCATGAGAATCAACTCCGAGACGGCGAGCCTGCAGAATCAGCTGTGGACGACGGTTGCAGGCGCAGCAAAGCTACAGGCATCGCCTCTTTCCGCCCTGGCCGCGTCGGGTATGAATGATGTTCTGAATGCGCAAGGGTATACGCAGGCGGCCTGGTGGAATCGCATTCCGGTTGCGGCATGGAGCCTGATGTTTCTGATTGCCCTTCTTTCTAACGTTCTGCTTGGTTATGGCGCTCATTCGAAGGCTATGGTCTTAACTGTGATCTTGCCGCTCGCTGTAGCCGTCTCTTTCTTGCTGATAGCGGATATCGACAGCCCGCGTGGAGGAATTATCCGGGTCGAGCCGAGAAACTTGCAGGCGTTGGACGCCAGCTTCCAAGGGGACAATAGCTACCGATAGACTGCCAGTGCTGCCTCACTCGTGCTACCGACAAAGCTTGCGTTGACCCCGCTGTAGTGGGCGGTAATCGTATGCTCTCCGGCGACCTTCGGGGAAATGTTGAGCGTCGCCTTTCCACCGCTGAGCGGTACGGGCACGCCGCCATTCAAAACCACCGCTTTTCCTGACACTGTGTCGGTGAAGGTAACGCTACCGCCCTCGGGAACGATCGACACGTTGGTTGTATCAGCTACTGTAGCAGTAAGGGTTACGCCCAGACCCAGAGTTATCTGGTCTGGGGTGACGCGCAGCGTGGTCCGAGTGAGATCGGAAGTCACCCCTTGCCTTAGCTCGATGGTGTGCTTCGCGTAGGGGTTCGTCTGATTCAGGCTGGTATCCATCAGCACCAGCGAACCCCTCACAGGTCCGGGCGCCACGGGGGCGTAGTCGATTGCGTAGACACAGGAGCTGCCGATATTCAACGTGCCCGCTGGCCCTGAGGGATCAATCTCAGGGCAGGTGGTTGCAGCACCCAGGTTAAAGCCGGCTGTGACGGTAGGATTGTCGCCCGAATCAGAATACGGAAAGGCGAGTGCGCTGTTGCCGATGTTCGAAACCGTCACCAGTTGCGGACTGTCGCTGCTGGTGGATCCGACCCTGGTGCGGTTGAAATTCAGGACCGGCGGATCGACGACATCGATCATTTCCAGTTGGCCGGTGAAGTCAAGCGCAACATAGAGGTCGCCCTGGGCATCCAGAGCAATCCCCCGGGGCCCGTTCAGGCCCGTGGCAGCGATGGTCTGGACGTAGCCGCCGTCCGCTTGCAGCGCTTCCTTGTATACCTCGCCGCTGGTGGAACCAATGACGTAGACATTCCCGCCTCCGTCCAAGGCTACGCTTCCCGCACCGGCAAGGCCGCCGGCGAGCGTGGTCTGACGATAGCTGCCATCGGGTTGGAGCGTCTCCTTATATAAGGTGCCCTGCTGGGGATCGGTGACAAACACATTTCCCATTCCATCCAGCGCTACGCCCTGGGGGACCGTGATCCCGAAGCCGATTGAACTCGCGGTATAGCTGCCGTTGGCTCCGAGCGAC
This sequence comes from Acidobacteriaceae bacterium, assembly GCA_049522955.1. Taxonomy (GTDB): domain Bacteria; phylum Acidobacteriota; class Terriglobia; order Terriglobales; family Acidobacteriaceae; genus PALSA-350. The sequence goes on along the minus strand of JBEKNJ010000008.1, from coordinate 133,757 downwards.
TCCTTATGCACATTGCCGCTGGTGGAAGAGGTGACGTAGAGGTTTCCGCTGCCGTCGACCGCGATACCGACCGGATCAGCGACATTGGTGACGATCGTGCTCTGGGTGTAGCTTCCGGCCAAAAGGGTTTCTTTGTATACCGCGTTGGCACCGGTGACATAGAGGTTGCCTCTCCCATCCATTGCCACGGCAGTGGGATTGTTCAAGCCGGCGGCGACTGCGGTGCGCAGATAGCCGTTACCAGAGCGAGTCTCCTTATATACGGTGCCGCTTCCGCTTTCAGCGAGAAAGACGTTTCCTTTTGGGTCGACCACCACGCCAGATGGGTGATCCACCCCACCGTCGACAGAAACACGCCTTGCCGGCTCGAAGCTTATCTGCGGCCCGACTCCGGTCCCGAAAACGTAGCCGGACGCGAGCGCATTTCCAGCGACATCCTGCAATACGGCGGCACCATTGCGGGCGCCGGAAAATTGCGGCTGGTAACTCACATCGATCCCGCATGCATCGCCGGCGTAGTAGACATAGCCTTTTCCCTGGGTGCCGCATGAGCCCGAATTGGCATTCACAAAATCCAGTCCGGTTACACCTTGTGTCAGCACCGCCGGATTTCCTAACGTGCCCGCGGTATCCACGGTGAAGACCAGAGAGATGGGAAAATCCGTGGTGCCGCCTATGTTCACGGGGCCGAAGTCTCCCGCACCACCCTGCGCCAATTTCTCAAGCCGGTTACCGCCGGGAGAGGCAATGTAGATGTTGCCGCTCGCATCCACCGCCATCCCATAGGGATTTTGTATCGGACTAAATGACACAATACTCGTGGTGTAGCCGCCCGGAGACGGGGTCTCCTTCAGCACGATGTAATCCTCAGCGTATCCGCCTTCGGTATAGCCAAGCACGTAAACGTTGCCCATCGCATCCACCGCCACCCCAACTGGGGTTTTCAGGAGATGATCTACCACGGTGCTCTCGGTATAACCGGTGCCCGACAGGGTTTCCTTCAAGACGCGATCATTCCCCAAGTCGGCGATGTAGACGTTCCCCTGGGTATCCACCGCGACCCCCATGGGCAGGCTAAGGGCGCTGGTAGGCACCGTGCTCTGGATGTAGGTGCTCCCGGATGGTGTTTCTTTCACAATGCGTGCGTTGTCGCCATCGGCAATGTAGACGTTGCCGTGAGCATCCACTGCGATCCCATAGGGAGTGTTGAGGCCGCTGGTAGGCAACACGCTCGGGGTATAGGTGTAGCCACCGGTGGTAGAAACCAGCGTCTCTTTAACTACGTCATTGACGCTCTCCCCTACACCGTCCTCGGTGATGTAGAGGTTGCCCTGTGTGTCCACCGCGATCCCAAAGGGACCATTCAATCCAAATACGCTTTCGAGAGAGGGACTGCCCGGCGGAGACACAATCGTCACGGTGCCGGAAAAGTTATCTGCAACATAAATGTTGCCGCCAGCATCCACGGCTAACCCATAAGGGTAGGTGACATAAATCGAAAACGTGGTCTGCGCTCCGCTGAAGTGCGCGGTGGCAGTTTGCGCCTGCATGGCGGCACCAAGAGCGAACAGGCAGACTGCGGCCAGTAACCGGCTTGCATTTCCGGACAAGCGCGGAGCGATGAAGGAAGCCACTTGGGTCTCCGTTTCTGATATGGTCCGCATTGAGAAGTGCTTGATCCTGACGCAGACTAAGTACTTCATCGTCTGTCCAGGGAGCTTTTTTAATGGATGTGAGTGGATGATTTCAGGCCGCACCCAAAACCGGAATCGCAGTGATTGGACTAAATTCGATTAACACTCGAAACGCTCAACAAAAATTTTTGAGGAATAGACAATGCGAATCAAAATGGTGCTGGCTCTTCTGGTCTGTGCCTGGCCGCTAGGTGCGCAGCAGGTGCATCCTGGTTCGCGCACGGTCATGGATGCGCACAACTGCTATCCCTACTTTGAATGGTGGGGCGACCGCATCGATCGTGCCCTTTCGGCAGGTACTCCCCTGGCTATCGAGCAGGATCTCGCCTGGCATACCGATCCCAAGACTGGGCGCAGCTGGTCGGTCGTCACGCACGGCGGCCCGACCTCGGGCACTGAGCCAACGATGGAACATTACTTCTTCGAACGGGTGCAGCCCATCGTAGAGAAGGCGCTGCGCGAGGGCAACCATGGCAATTGGCCGCTGATCACGCTCAATCTTGACTTCAAGGACAACAAGCCGGAGCACCTGGCGGCAGTGTTGTCGCTGCTGCACAAATATCAGCCGTGGCTGACCACGACAGTGAAAGGCCCAGCGGAAGCGGATGTCCAGCCATTGGCCGTGAAACCGATTTTGGTCCTGACCGGGGAATCCGACGCACAGCAAACCGTGTTTTACGATCAGCTGCAAAGCGGCGACCGGGTATTGCTTTTCGGCGCCATTCACACGGAAGGCAAGGATCCAGCGGCGGCGCCCGAGGTCATCGATCCAGGGAAAGCCACGAACTATCGACGGTGGTGGAACAATCCGTGGAAAGTGGTTGAGGCAGGCGGCCAGCCAAACGCCGGCGAGTGGACACCGGCAAAGATGGGCCGGCTGCGCGCCCTGGTGGAACGAGCGCACGCGAACGGATTGTGGATACGTTTCTACACGCTCGACGGCGCGACCAAGGCGCAACTTAGTTGTAACGGCTGGTTCCATGATTACAACTTTGGCTCGCTGGATACGGCGCGTGTGCGTTGGCGCGCAGCGATCGCCGCGCATGTCGATTACCTGGCGTCGGATCAGTACGAGTTGGTGGCGCAGGAGATTCGACAGGTCAATAGGCACTAACGAAGCCTCAATGTGCATTTCTACCTGACCGAAAGAAGTGTGCCCACATCTGGCAGAAGAACCGCAGATCTCTCCACTACGCTACGCTCCGGTCGAGATGACAATTCTGTTTGGGAACGCCAGTACTCGTTTCCAGGATGAATTGTCATCTCGACCGGAGGAGTCATGGGCCTTCGGCCCACCCAAGAGGATGAAAAACATGCGACCAAAGTCTGCTACTGGCAGAATGTTTTTCGACCGGAGCGTACCCGGATTTCCTGCCACGCTGCGCTGGAAAAGGCCGCGTGTGCGCCCTTCCGTAAAGAAGGGCGCAGGAAGTGCATCAACGCCACTAAGGTCAACAGGAAATCCGGGGTAGCGTAGTGGAGAGATCTGCGGTTCTTCTGCCAGATGTGGGGCACCGCGTTTCCTTGCGCGGGCGGGAATTTTGTTGCTCCTAACACTCTTTGGTGATCCGTATACAGCTAACCGGCGATCGCGAGACACTTCCGTAATCAAATTCTCGCCTAAAGAATCTTCAACCTGCACCAGACGAGCCGATAGATGAGCAAATGCTTACACAAGCTAAAACCTGCTCATCTTTCCTTGCCTTGTTACTCATCACCGGAGGGTGCACATCTGCATTCGCACAAGCCCCGGCCAATCGGGTCGCTACCCAAATTGACGAAACACGAGTTACCACCCTCGCGGGGAACGTCCATCCCATGGCACGAGCGGAGTTTGACCAGGGAACAGTGAGCGAGGACACGCCGCTGCAGCATATGGTGTTTCAACTAAAGCCCTCGGAAGCGCAGCAGGCAGCACTGGACGCGCTGGTGGAAGCGCAGCACGATCCCCAATCGCCGCTCTACCACCAATGGCTCACCCCGGCGCAGTACGGAGCGCGCTTTGGGGTGAGTCAGCAGGACCTGGCAAGAATCACCGGCTGGCTGACCGGGCATGGGTTTGCGGTGGAGGAAGTTCCTACTAGTAATCAATTGATCATTTTTTCGGGGACCGCGGGACAAGTCGAGGATACGTTCCACACGGAGATTCATCACTTCCTGGTGGATGGTGTAATTCATATAGCGAATACTCAGGATCCGCAGATTCCCTCAGCGCTGGCAGGGGTGGTGGGCGGAATTGTTTCGCTGCATGACTTCCGCAGCGCTTCACAAATCCGATCACGAACGGCTCTGAGCGTCCGTCCGCAATACACGAGCGGCAACACGCACTATCTGTTTCCGGCCGATTGGGCCACTATCTACGACCTGAACCCGCTCTACCAGGCGGGCACGAATGGCTCAGGAACCTCGATCGCGATCGTGGGCCGAAGCAATATCAATTTGTCCGATGTCGCTCAGTTTCGGTCGGCGTCCGGACTGCCGGCGAATAACCCCACGGTCATCCTGGTAAGCACGAACCCGGGACTGGTCGCCGGCGACCAGGATGAATCAACACTGGATGTGGAGTGGTCGGGTGCAGTGGCACCTGCGGCGACGGTCAGGTTCGTGGTTGGCGCCTCGACCAGCACCACAGATGGCATCGACCTGTCTGCGCAATATATTGTCAACCATGTGACAGCCCCAGTCATGAGCACCAGCTACGGAAGCTGCGAAGCCGATATGGGCTCCGCCGAGATGGGGTTCTATAACAGCCTCTGGCAGCAGGCGGCCAGCGAAGGCATTAGTTCCTTTGTATCTTCGGGGGATGCGGGAGCCGCAGGATGCTATAGCGGTTCGTCGACGTCCGCATCGAGGACGGGGGTGAACGGGTTGTGCAGCTCTCCCTATTCCACCTGTGTTGGGGGAACAGAATTCAATGAGGGCTCGGGGACCTACTGGGCATCTACCAACGGGACAGGCTATGGTTCGGCGCTCGGTTACATGCCGGAGAAGGTGTGGAATGAGAGCGGATCGCAGGGCGGTTCAGGCCTTTGGTCTTCCGGCGGCGGCATGAGCACCTACTTCAGTCAGCCTACGTGGCAAAAAGGGGTGAGCGGTGCCGGCGCGGCCAATGGGATGAGAGCCGTTCCGGACGTCGCGGTGTCGGCCTCTGCCCACGACGGTTACATCATCGTAGAGAACAACAACTATTACGTAATTGCGGGCACGTCGGCTGCATCCCCTTCGTTCGCGGGGGTGATGGCGCTCGTGGTCGAAGCCAAGAGCAAGGTCGGACTGGGTAATGCGAATCCAGCGCTCTATGGGCTGCTGAACGCGAGCAAGAGTCCCTTCCACACCACTCTTTCCGGCAACAACAGCGTACCGGGCGTAACCGGCTTCACAGCTGCGGGTGCGCCGTATAACCTGGCCACTGGCCTGGGCTCGGTGGATAGCACTTTGCTGGCGGGCGAGTGGAACAGCGGCGCGGTGACGACGAAACCGACCATAGATTTTGCACTCACGCCCTCACCCAGCAGCGGGACCGTACTGGCCGGCAAGACGACTACATTCACACTCGGCGTGACAGAAAGCGGCAGCGCGAAGAATAAGGTCTCCTTAACGGCCACGGCGGCAAGCGGGCTGACCGGCAGCATTACTCCAGCATCGATCCTGCCAGGCACGAACGCTACAGTCACGGTGACAGCTGGTTCAACCCTTGCAGCCGGAGCTAAGAGCATCGTTATCACCGGGACGGACACCACGGGAACACAGACGGCAACCTATACCCTCACGGTGACGCCGTTGCCCACGTTGACGCTCGGCACAGCATCGACATCGATTGCAGTGGTACAAGGGACTTCCGGCACGATGGGTCTCACTGCGGTTACAGGCGGGTCCTTCAGCGGAATGATCACTTATTCGCTCAGCGGGCTGCCTGCGGGCGTCAGTGCGAAATGGTCCGCTAATCCGGCAACGCCGTCCGCGAGCGCGAGCACAAACAGCGAGGTGTTGACCCTCACGGCTGCTTCTACAGCGGCGGTTGGTTCGGCCACCGTGGTGGTTACCGTTTCAGGCGATGGTTTGGTAGCCAGCAAAAGTGTGGCACTGCAAGTCCAGGCTGCCCCGGGGATTCTTCTGAACGTGTCCCCACAGACACTCTCCGCGTTGCGGATTTCCGTGAACACCGTGACGGTAACAGCAACGCCCGTGGGCGGAGCCGTTCTGGCCGGCGTGACCGGGTCAGGCATCAGCATAACCGCAGGATTGCCGAAGGGCTTTACGTCCGCCTGGAGCGCGCCCAGCGTAGCTTCCGCCGGCGCCCTGGTCTGGAAGTTGACGCTGACGGGGAGTGCAAGCGCTGTCGCGGGCACATCTACCCTGAGCCTGGCCGCGGTAGCAACCAGCAAGACCGGGAGTGTGTACAAGGCGAACGGGAGTCTGCCTATGGCCGTGACGCTGACTGCAGCCAAACTGCTGAATCCTCAGCCGTCGAAGGCTCCTCCGCAGCAACATTAGCGCTGCTCAGGTTGAGGAAACCGCAGATCTCTCCACTCCGCTAGCGGAGTGGAGAGATCTGCGGTTATTCAACTGATTTCCCATTCCTAAACGGGGTCTCAGAAAGTAAATGCGAAGCCTATGGTAAGACGTTGCTGCAGGTAGGTTGCCGGTGGGGTTGAGTTGGTCACTTTGGTGATGTAGGGTCCGGCTAGAACGGGAATCTGTATAACATAACCCTGGTAACTCGCCGCGATCATTTTCGGGTTCCTGCTCCAATTTTCGCGGACGTCGGCACGCATGGTGAGGCGTGGAAGCAGGCGATACTTGATACCGCCGCCGTACTGCAGTCCAGGCTGAAAGATGCCGCCACCATCGAGCGGAGGCACACTGCCGAAATTGAAGGCGGCTTGAAGAATTCCCACGTTGGAAAGTCCGAGCGAGAAGTAACCGCTGGGCTTCTTCAACGGAGCGGCTGCAAGTTTGATTAGTTGCAGGTCAGGACCGGCAGCGAAATAGGGACGAAATCGCGACTTGCGAGGGCGCGCATGGAACAGCATGTTGTACTCAGCCTGCCGGGTTGAGAGGCCAACCGGACCCGTGCCCGGTTCCTGCGGCCCGCTGCCGCTGGTATAGCCGGGGATGTATAACAGGTACTTGGTTTGTTGCTGGGTATAGGCAAATTCGTTCGAAATCCAGTTCCAGGAATTGAGGGTCAAGGAGACGCCGGCAGCCCAACCGTCCGTCGCAGTATCCGCGAACGCCTGGATGAACGTGTGGGCATCGGGTGCGTTGGGGTCCACAGGTGACTGGGCGAGCAGGACATTCTCCAGGTTGCTGTTGACGAACCTTGAATATCCTCCCTGGATCGCAATTTCATAGTGCGGCGGATCCCATCGATGCGAGCGGATAAGCGCTTGTGCTTCGGCATCGGGTTGGTTTTCTGCCTGGCTCGGAGCGGCCCAGGGCGGCTGCCGGTGCAAGAGGGTGGGCGCCGTCCCGGCCACCCTGTACTGGGTTCCGGAGGCATCGCTCTGTTGCCAATGGCCGGTATCTTCCGGGAGTTCTCCTTGGGTAGCCAGGTAGTGGTGGACCTTAATGCCCCCCGAGATGCCCTGATACACAACATTCCCGCGATAGAGCTGATCTTTGATGGTGAGCATGGTGTTGCGTTCGCTGCGCTCAAAGAGTCCTGCACGGGAAGCTGGAGTCGTGGGGTTCGTGCGCGGAGCGGTGCAATCGTTGAGAAATACGGCTGCTGCCGCCCCATCTGTACGTAGTCGATCGCCGGTCGAGTTATAGGCGTCCTGCGGCACCCACGGACGGGAAACCAGGCCAACGTGATCCACGCAGCCGGTGAAATCCAAGTCGTCGACGATCTTCGAGCGCTCATTATCGAGATATTGATCGATGACATGGATGAATGTCTTCTGTCTGTATGAGAAAGCTATGGCAATGTCCTGGGTGGAGGATGCAGTCAGGACGGTCTTGCCGTCGAAGGATTCGCCGGTAGGAAAAACGCGAACATGGTGCCGGGACGAGAAGGTATTGGTCGTCTTTTGCAAAGTAAACAAAGGTTCTTCATCTCCCAGGATCAGCGTCGACATAGGGGCCTGGGTATAGGTCTGGTTGCCGGTCAGGGTCTTCACGGTCTGGAAGGTCGAAGCGGCAGTGAGCTGATCGGCGGTAGTCCAACCGGCAGCATCGAAGGCCCGGCGAAGTGAAGAGACATTGCCGATGAAAATGAGATTGGTAATGTCGGAAAGTTTGCTGGTGCCCTGCGTGGCTGTCCGATAAGGAAGTTCTCTCACCACGGTGTTAAATTGGGCGAGCTGCTCGCCGGTCAGGTCAGGAGGGGTGACGGTCGGCTGGTAGGTTTGCGACGTGATAATTGGGGCACGGAATTCGAGAATCAGCTCTGTACCGGCGTCGTAAAGAATCTCCGGCTCGGCAAATCCCAGCACGGCCGGCCCTGAGATGGACAAAAACAGATAAGCGACCGGATCAATCTGGGCCAACGAGGAGATCTTATTTTCGGCCGAGTTTCCAAGGGTTCCCGTGGATCGAATTCCCTGGATCTGGCCGTTCGCGCTCACCAACTCACGTGCGTTATCCACCTGGAGGACGCGCGCATCGATCAGAAGCCTGCGCCCATCGGGTAACTCCGCCGAGCTGAATTGCACGGTCAGCGCAGCTGTCTCACGCCGAATGCCCCAGCCAACTGCGCGTGCTTCTATGATCTTTCCGTCAAACTTACTTCCCTCCGGGATAAGGATGGAACCGGCAGAGACGGCCGGCGCGATGGAAACGGCATGGACTTCCATCCCGACTTTTGCAGTTCGGGACGAGAGAGGCTGGAGCAGGCGCACCTCGAGCCGGTGAGCAGCGGGAATTCCGGACACCGGGTGCAGAGCGGACCTTTGCCATGTTATGGGCGGCCCTTTGGCTGGAGCGATGCGGAATGCTTCGCCGTCAGTGAGCCAACGACCACGCTCGACGTGCGCGGCGGGATCGATCGTAAGGGAATCTCCGTCCGATAAAAATTCCAGGTAGGCGGCCTTTGGGTCTGTGGTTGCGGGAGCAAAAATCACACCGCGGACATCCCAACCCATTAGTACGGGTAGACTCGCGGTCGCAGGACCGCTGGAGCTGCGAAAGGACAGCGAGTCTAGCGCGAAAACTGGTGCGGATGCGCTGTCGAGGCGCGCATGGATGGCTTCTGTATCTCCGGCAAAGATCACTGATTCTTTGCTGAGTGGATCGACGCCATTCAGAGCAAATGCCCACATAGGCCCGGTGGTTTTCGATTCCGCCAGTTTCGCTTGTGCGAACGGAACGTATCCGAGCAGGCGGCTCTTGCCCGCATCCAGTTCGTAGTAGCGAACGCGATAGGGCTGGCCTTTCTTCAACGGAGCGAGCAACAGCAACGCGCCTTGACCCTGCTGAATCGTCCAGGCCTGGACGGCGTTTGCTGCGATGCTGGCGGTCTTGCCGTTCACGGTGGCCATCGCGCGGCCAGATTGCTTACCAGGCTTGGTGACGACGGTGATGCTGGTGATAACAGGCGGGGCAACCGGGACCGCGGCTAATAAGGCAGGATGCAAAATGAGGGCAATGGCCGCAGCGAGCACTCCAAACATGGCGTGATGGGCTTTGCCTAGAACATCCAGCATTGATTCAAGTCCCCGGAACGACTTCGCCGCCGGACAGCCAACCGTGCGGAATCCAGCCAGATGGTAGCTTACCCTTACATGCAAGTCAGCTGAGCTTTTTTTTGCTTGCGGTATCCCACATCTCGCGAAAAGCGAGCGAGATGCCCTAATTTTCTGCACGTAGCACTGGACCAGACAGCACGTGCGCCTTTCTTTGAGGAAAGGCGCATGAGGTTCGCGGAGTCCACTAAATTCCTCAGGAAATCAAGGATGTGGGGCACGCAGGATATCTTCCGGTCTACTGCTCCAGACTGCCGAGGTAGCCGTTGCCTTCGCCCGAGAGCAAGGCAGCCTTGGTAGAAGAAACCACATAGAACACCCTCGCCGTCCCATCGGCGGCGGTGACCGTGATTCTTCCGTTAGAGCCCACTGAGTATGTCCCGGTCGTAGTCGTATTCGAGACCAACCCTTTGGGCCCGCTATTGTCGTACGTGATGGTTACATTGCCATTTCCATCGGCTGCAGCCAAAGCCACTTCATTCATCGCCGAGGGGCTATTCAACGGGAGGCTTCCGCCCAGGTAATTTCCCTTGAAGGAACCGTTGTTGAACCCGCTACCTGATTGTGGCTCCAGCAGCCCCGAGCTCGCCGACGCATCGCCGCCCAGCACAAACGCCTGGTTGTTGTTTAACAGGTAGAGAATCGTTGGGGTGCCGGTTGATTTGAGGGCGACGCGGCCGCTGGTTGCATCGACCGAATAGGTGCCGTTAAAGGTTTGGGGGGTTAGCAATTGGCCCTTGTACTCGTCATAGACGACGCCCAGATTACCGTTCCCATCGGCAGTTGCCAAACCGAGAGTGACGTCAGGAACGTGCGTGCCACTGAGAACGGCAAGCCCATTCAGCTCTACTACGCCCGCACCCTTCAGGGAGGTGGTGCTGAAGGTGCCGGTTTGCTGCTCGATCAGACCGCTGACCAGCGGCACATTGCTGGATAGAGTATCAAGCGAGATGGCTAATAATTCGCTGGCGGAAACCTGGTAGAAGCTGTAGTTGTAGGTGTTTCCATTGAGCTTAAACTGTATGGTTCCGCGAACGGAATTTGCGGTGTAAGTCCCGGTGAAGCCGGTCTCGTTAATCATCATGCCGTTGTCGTTCGCGTCCGCGGCATAGCCGGTGATGTTTCCCGCCCCATCGGCTTTGAAGGAACCGGCAATCGCGATCGGATTCTGGGAGGCATCCACGCCGGTGAATGAGAAGGCATAGTTATTAACGATCTGCGAAGCATCCCCGCCGTTGGCGCTTTTCAGGACGCCGGACCCTCGTGTGCCCGATCCTGTCTTGTCATCGAACTCGATGATACGGATGTTTGTGTCGTTGTTCGCCGCCGAGATGGAAGCTGGCGCAGCCAGAGCAAACGTCACTGTTTGGCTGGTGGCGAGTTTGAGAGTGAGTTGGCCCAATCCGTTGGCGCCGATGACCACGGCTCCGCCCGCCAAGTCCTGATTCACCTGAGATCCTGCTGTGCCTACATTTTCGTCGTAAAAACCGACACCTACGGTTTGATTTGCAAGCAAGAAGCCGCCGTCGATAACCACCGCACCGTTGGGGCCGATGCCACTAAATTCGAAGGCATAGCTGCCGTCTGGCAGCGATTCGCCGGCCGGGTTAATGGTCATAGGAATGTTCTTAGAGAACGAGTTGTTCTCGGCGTCTGTGACCTGGAATTCGGGGTTGTACTGCCCCGCAGTCGTTGGCGTTCCTGAAAGAAGGCCACCCGAGCTGAGCGTTAAACCCGGAGGCGGGGTGGTGTTGTCGGCCATCGACCAGGTATACGGGGGAACCCCTCCTTGAGCTATCAACTGGAAAGTAAAGCTCGTTCCGACCTGGCCGGCGGTTGGCGACGTCGATGTGATGGCCAGGGTTCCACCGCTGATCGCGAGCTTGAGGGGCGCAGTCGCCGTCTGCGGAGATGTCTCTGAATCCTGAACATCGACCGAGAAGTTAGCGAGTCCCGCCGTGGTGGGCGTTCCGGAGATGACGCCGGCGGCGCTTAACGTGAGTCCAGCGGGGAGATTGCTGCCGCTGGACAAGGACCAGGTGTAAGTTCCTGAGCCGCCGGTCGCAGCTAACGTCGCAGTATAGGTGCTATTGATTGCACCATCTTTGAGAGTTGAGGTGATAATGCTGATTGGAATGGGTGGGTTGTTGCCGCCCCCTCCGCCACAACCGATCAGCAACGCGACAAGGAAAACCAATCCGCAGGCAAGGCGGAGGAAACCTAGACACATCCCTACACCTCGGCGCGCAGCTTTAGATCTACCACCCGTCGAGGGACGGGTGAAGGTCTGATTGAATTGCGGGTGCGAAGAGTTAGAGATATAAGCCACGTCGGTGTTCTCCTGTCTGCGTTTTGAATCTTTCTTCTGCCGGGTAAAGCGCAGACAGATACGCTTCGGGATCATCAAAAGGTGAAAAAAGTTTGAGCCGGTACTGGAGGGTCTATCTGGAGGGAAGAGGTTCACCCAAATCGTGATTGCGTCGCAGTGGTGCGATAAGAAGGGGATAGAGAAAGGAAACCGCAGGTCTGCGGTTCCTTTCCCGAGTTAGTCGTTGTTCAGGTTTACGATCGATGGCGCGACGTCTCTAAAGGTCGAGAATCAGGTCTGGGCCTTGCCCATTTCCATCTGCGGCCCGGGCCGCTCGCGGCACGGAACAACAGAGCAGGATCTCTCCCTCCGCACGATCGGCCAGCGGCTCGTCAAGATAGTCGACCGCACCGCGGAGAATACGAGTCTTGCAGGTTCCGCAAATGCCCGAACGGCAGCCGAAAGCAGGGGCGAGGTCAACCTCCTCGGCCAGCTCGAGCAGGGTGCCGTCCTCTCGCGACCACGTGGTCTCGATCCCAGAACGGGCGAACTTCACACCGACCGAATCTGCGCGGCTCTCCTCAGAAGGCTTCCTGGGCAAGTCTGGTTTCAGCACCGTTCCCGGGCCGAAAGACTCGTAGTGAATGCGCTCGGGCGGAACACCGATTCCAGTCAGGCCGTGGTAGAGCGAATTCATGAACGCGGATGGGCCGCACAAGTAGAAGTCGTGGGTGCCAGCAGGTAAGAGCTGTTTCAAAAGGTCGATGTCGATGCGGCCCACACTGTCATGATTATCCCCAGGCTCAGCATGGCTGTATCGGACGTGCACGCTCATCGCAGGGTGCGCCGCCGCAAGGGTCTCAACATGTTTTCCAAAAGCTTGAACACGGCTGTTTTGCGCACCGTGAATAAAGTGGATCGGCCGATAGCGGCCGGTGCGCCGCCCCTGCTCCACGATGTGCTCCGCGATTGCAATCATCGGTGTGATCCCCACTCCGCCTGAAACCAGAACCACTGGGTCCGTGTCGCTCTCGTCCAGAACAAACTTGCCACGCGGCATCATGGCCTCCAGGCGAAAACCCGTCCTGGCATTGGCGTGCATGAATTTCGAAACCAGCGCCCCTTCTGCACCGTGCCTGATCGATAGCCGATAGAACTCCGGATTGCAGCGGGTGGAAAGGGTATAGGTCCTCAGGACCGGCTCTGCGTGTCCGGGAATCACGACGCGGATGGGCAAGAACTGGCCGGGGGCCCAGGGATCGAGCGGTTGGCCGTCGACACGGCGCAGGTAAAAAGAGCTGATAATTTCGCTCTCCGTTTCCACTTTCGCCACCTCCAGCTCCACGTACGAGTTGCGGTCGCGTTGGGCGGCCACGGAAGCGGTCGGAGCCACGCTGATCGTTGTCGAAACCGGCAGTGTGACAAGCGCCGGTTTTTCCCGCACGACCGGGTCCTCGAACATGGCCTGCACGGTCAGCTTCAGGAAATGGATGCAAAGGTGCTCGCTGTTGGTGAGAAACCTGCCCCGGTCCGGAATGCCGCCCAACAACCCAAGCTGAACGGAATTGGTGAGGACGTCATCTTCGTAGCCCACCTGTTTATTGAAAGCAATCAGATCCTGCGCAAACTGTTCTGATACCCCAGGTGCGAAATACTGCTCAGAGAATCCTTTGGCCTTGTTGGGTCCGTCAGGAACCCACACATCGATCGAGAGATTGGGAAACCCGGGATTGATATTGATGGTGACATTAGGCCATAGCAGATGATATTGCGCCTGCCTTACCTCCCCGCGCGCATCGTAGATCTTTACCGCCGTCTTGCCTTCGAGCGCAGACTGGCGAACCTCGCCGAGCTGGCTGGCGAACCAGCCATGCGTCGTCAGGTTGTAGTTTTCCTCCTTCACATCAATGGCCGCACTGAAGCCGGGATGGGCCACCGCGCAGTGGTAACACTCCAGATAATTCTCGAGCATGGTCTTCCAGTTCGCTTCGGCGATCCAATCTTCCCGGCTGTATAGTTCGAGACTTTCGAGATGAACACCACTGCCTTCGATGATGTTGAGCAGATTTCCGAAATACGAAGCGAGCGATCTTGCCCGGGGGTCGAGGTTGACGAAGACGAACGGGCCTAGAACCTCCACCCGCAGAGGAAGGAGCGGATAGTCTTCAAGCCGGAAGTCACGCTCAGCAGCGGAGCGTGGCGCCCCCTTCAGACAACCAGTCAAATCGTAGGTCCAGGCGTGATATCCGCATTGCATCATCTTCGAGTTGCCGCGCCCCTTCATCACTTCATGCCGACGATGCCGGCATACATTGACAAAGCCCGCGAGGCCAGTTTCATTGCGGATCACCACTACGGGTACTCCACCTGCGTACCCGGTGATGTAGTCGCCGGGATTCATCAGCTCCTTCGATGGACCAATGTAGTTCCAGCTCTTGCGGAAGACTTTTTCAATTTCGCGCGCCGTAATCGCTGGATCGGTATACCAGTGGGCGGGAAGCGATTCGCCGCGATCCAGCGCTGCCAGCAAGCGGTCAGCGGTCTCGGTGGCTTGGCTTTCTGAAACCTGGGTCATGGGTGTTCCTCCTGTGTGCGCCGGACGAACCGGCCAAGTTAGGTCAAGACCCCGCGTTACCCATTGGTACCTGCGGGGACGGCATTTCCTGGCAGATCTGCCATGGTGAGAATGGGGATTGAAAACAGCAAGATTGCGCTGGCGCACAGCAGAACGCCCCAGAAACTCAATAGGCGCGCCGCGGCAGAAGCGAGCAGCGCGGTGCCCAACATGCCCATCGAGTAACAGATGTTGTATACCGCGTAGACCGCCGAGTAACCGGACATTCCCGATCGATCGACAACGTTTCCGAGTTCGGCCGATGCCGGGTTGAGCATGAATGCGAATGAGACATTGACCAGGGACAATGCGATGCAAACCAGGATCCTGCCCCTGAAGACTGCCAATAGAGGTAGCGTAAGCGCCATCGCGATGGTCCCCGACACGATCACTTTCTTGATCGGCATCCGTTCGGTTACCCGCCCCACGACCGGCGAGCACAAACCGTAAACCAAAGTCGAGACAGTAAAGATGATGCCGACCGCCAGGGAGGTCACGCCATATCGTGCCAGCCGCACAGGCAGGAGCGGTTCGATCATACCCACCGAGAATGCGGCCAGAGCTACAGCCAGCGCGAGCACGGCTATCGACTTGTTCAGCATCAACGAGAAAACACCCATCGTTTGCTTTCCCCCAGCACTGCCGGCAGGAAGAAAAAGAAAGATCAAAGCGCCATCAATTATGAACAGAACGCCGGTGACGAGAAAGGGCATTTTGAAGCCGCCGGCATGATAGAGAAAACCGCCGGCGATAGGGCCGATGACTGAGCCAAAGGTCCCACCAGTAAACGCATAACCCAGCATTTCCACCCGATTGACAACGTAATTCGTCGCGATCAACGCGAGCCCCGAGGTCCACAGTGCGGCCGAGGCTGCGCCCTGGCAGACTTTGGCCAGGAGCAAAAGCGAGAAGCTCGAGGCCACGCTATAGAGCACTATGGCGCAAACCGCAAGCGCTGCCCCACACAACATGGTCTTGCGGCCGCCAATTCGATCGCCCAGATGTCCAAACACCGGAGTTACAAACAGGACACTGACCGCATATGCCCCATAGAGCAACGCGTAACTTCCCTCACCTTCCAACTTGGCCGGAGAGTGGGCCGACAACGGGAACAGGAGCCCATAAAAGAAGTAGTCGAGGAACAAAGAAAACGCGATAACCGGGACCGTGCCTCTGGAATGGGAGCCCAGCGCGTTCGTTGTCCGACCTTGAAGAATGTCAACCACTATGTCGACCACCAGACCAGAATCGCGAGCAGCAGGTTCGTTTCCTCCCGTCGTGCGTTGGTATCTTTCTGCCTGCTAAAGCGCAGAGGGACGAGCTACAGGATCATCAAAAACGGAAAAAATCCGCGCCAGATTCTGGAGGGTGCATCAGTGCCGCTCGATGAGCCAGGCATTTGTGGCGATTATGGTGTTCAAGAATGCCACGCGGCGCCCATCCGGAGATGGCACCGCCCAGCCCCAGATGTCCCCCAGCGGATGGAATTGGCCATCCAGAGATACGTACAGCAAGCGTCTGCCCACGGTTGTATCCACAGACACGAACCAGGCTTTGCCATCGGCAGCCCATACCAGACCTCGCAATTCGGTAACGCCGGGCAGGACAACTTCACGCTCACTTGGTTGATTCGGCTTCGGCTCCAACGACACCACGCGGATGCGCGCGTCGCGTGAATCATGGTTGGGGATGGCTACTTCTAAGCCATCGGGAGAAATATCCCAATCTCCGAGGACCTCAACGGACCACTTAGTTCGAGCCAGTTCCCGGCCCTTGCCTCGAACGGCATCCAGCTCGTAGTAGGTGCGCCATTCTCCTGGGACCGTGGTCCTCAACACGCATCGCCTGCCGGCGCCCAATGCGCAACGAAACTCGTCCAGCGGGCCGCCTATGGGGACCTCCTGCGGGGTCCCTCCTTCGACCGGTACACGCATCAATTTGGATGTTCCCGGCCTATAATGCCACGGCTCTTCGCTTTCGCGAGGTCGCGCGTCATACAGCACAAAATGACCGTCAGGCGCCAGTTGAGGCAGCATCTCTGTCATCGGCGTGGCGACAACCACCTCGGGTGTCCGCTGCTCGATTCCTTGTTTGAAGAGGTCATAGTTGCCCCTGCGATTTGACTCGAAGATCACGGCGCGGCTGTCGGCCGTCCATGCATGTGGATAGTTCGTTTGCTCGTCCAAGGTTAGCCGGCGAGCATTGCTGATGCGTGGTGGAGATTGATCAAAATCCCCCACGAAAACGCTGTTTTGGCTGGATCGTATGAGAACGATCGCTTGCTCTCCATTCGCGGTGACGCTCAGGCCAAGCATGGTGGTTGTATCATCGCCCCCCAAGGTCGCGATCTTCCGTGGTTCTCCCTTTATGGCGCCAGTTGCCAGGTCAGTTTTCATCTCATACAGCCCATGAGAAGTAGTGAAGTCTTCGTTATCCCACTGCAGGAACATAATCCGACCGTCCGGCAGCGAAGTAGCCGAACTCATCTCTAGATTTGGCGCTTCGACGACAACCTTTCCCGTGGCTAACTCCGCCGTTTCGTAGCGATACACGTAATGATGTTGATAGAAGTGTCGCCGTTGAAATGCCAACCGGCGTCCATCGGGTGACCAGAGCAGGATTGGAAATTTATCGTCGGCGTGGCCGGCGACGATCTTTCGCGGCTCTTCGCCATGTGTCCCAGTCACCCAGATCTCCGACCAATCCTGGCTTACGAACGCAACCTGAGTTCCGTCTAGCGAGGGGGTCGCCAAACGAGCGTTTGTTCGAAGGAGCCTGGGCTCCGCCCTGGCGGTTGAGATCAGCCAAATGCTCGTTATGTTCGTCGTTGTCGAGAACCCGCTTGCGACCAACTTTGTGCCATCGGCGAACCACTTCAGACGTTCCACGATGTAATCAGCAGGCGCGGCCAGCGTCCTGGTATCTCCATTCTGAATGGTTCGAAGAAAGATTCCATCAACATTGGCATAGGCCGCGAGTTTTCCATCCGGCGAGATCGCTGCGGCGGTCGCCCGGTTCTCCGGGACCAGGGTTGTTATTTGGCGGAACGTCGCAGTGTTGCCTCTCATTCGAGCTTGTTTCCATCGCCAGCCAGCGAAGCACACCACGGCCAACAATATCGCCGCTAGTGCCCATTTCCAAACGGCCGGAATTGAATTCGATAAAGTCTTTTGTGTCTTTTGCAATTCCGTCAGCGTGCGCACACTTTCCGCCGCAGTGGGACGGGCAGTAGGCTGCTTAGCCAGCATGGCGCGAACCAGCAAATCCAGGCGCGCCGGCAATCGAGGATTCAGAGAGGAGAGCGCAACTGCTTCTTTCCCCAGGATGCCTTGCGCGGTATCGAGGGCAGAGGTAGCCGGAAAAGCATGCCGGCCAGCCAGTAATTCGTAGAGAACCAGGCCGAGGGAGAAAATATCGCTCGCCGGGGTCAACGTCTCCCCACGCGCCTGTTCCGGAGACATGTAGCGCAGCGTACCGAGCGTGGGACTACTGCCAAGGGCGATGGTTTCGGTGGTCACCTTGCGGGCTAAACCGAAGTCCAGCAATTTCACGTAGTGATCCGGGCGCAGGAATATGTTTTCAGGTTTGATGTCCCCGTGAATCGTGCCCCCCGCGTGGGCGGCAGCCAGGGCTTCGGCAATTTCGAGACCGATGGCCAGCACTTCAGGAGTTGGCATCGGCTTGCTGCACGCTTCGCGGAGCGGTTTGCCTTCCACCAGTTCCATTACCAGGGCGGACGTGGACCCGCTTTGCACCACCTCGTGAATTGTCACTATGCCGGGGTGGTTCAAGGCGGACGCAGCCTTCGCCTCGCGTGTGATCTGCTGTGGATCCAGGCCCGCGAGAGTTTCAGAGCTGAGGAATTTCAGCGCTACCAATCGGTCGAGGTCGGTGTCCTGAGCCGACCAGACCTCGCCCATGCCGCCGCGCCCAATAAGTGCCACGGTGACATATCGGCCGAAGCGCTGACCGGGAACGATCGGGCTGGGGCGGGGTTCACCACGGAGCGAGCCGAACAGCGGCTCACTCAAAAAACCATCGGCGGCCTCGTCCTCTCGCAGCAGCTCTTCGACGGCCCTCCGAAGGAGGGTGCTCTCTCCGCAAGCCGCATCGAGCACCATCACCCGTTCGTGCCCCGACTTCTCCCGGGCGGCATGAAACAGATCAAAGAGCCGATTCCATTCTTCCGACGTCATGCAAATTTGCTGGAGGGACTTTCGGGTCGCAATTGTCCCTTCAGCCACGCCCTGGCGACGACCCAGTCCCGTTTTACCGTAATCGGAGAGACTTTCAGGACCTCTGCGGTTTCTTCGTTTGAGAGCCCGCCGAAGTAACGCAACTCGACCACTTGCCGCTGGCGCGAACTCATTTCCTCCAACCGATCCAGAGCGATGTCTAAGGCTATGAGTTCGTCCGCCTGCTCGAAGGACAGGCCGGCGTAATCTTCAGCTCCCACAACTCCCTGAACTTCCAAACCCCGCTTGAGCGTCCGCTTGCGCCGGGCGTGATCGATCAAGATCCGCTTCATTACCGAGACGCTCACCCCGATGAAATGCGCACGATTCTGCCAGTCTCTTGCCTGATCGCCCACCAGGCGCAAATACGCTTCGTTTACCAGGGCTGTGGGCTGAAGGGTATGACCGGGGCGCTCGTCGCGCAACTGGAGTCGCGCCAGGCGGCGGAGCTCGTCGACGACCAGTGGAATCAATTTATCGGCTGCCTGCGAATCGCCCGCCCTCATTTGCTGCAAGAGTACGGTAACTTCGCCAGTGGGTTGCTCTTGCATGCGCTTTCCTCATTTGGCACCGAAGTATAGCACCAAAATAAGTACGATTCATGATCCGGTTTGCCGCTGGTTTGCGCTTTGTATTTAAGGGATTTTTGGGGCAACGCGGTCCCGGCGGTGCTTTGAGCCGAGGGTCCTCCTCAGCGCGAACTACCTCGACCGCTTGCGCGTGACCCAGATCGATAACCACTCGGCGATGAAGCAAGTATGGTTCGCATCGAGCACTTTCGTTCGCCCATGAAGGACACTGACCCCAGTATGAGTCCTATCCAGATGGTGACGGTTGACGCTTCCTTTTCGACTACAATCTCCGGCATGTCGGTCGCCGGATCCAACACTCGCCAGTCGGCCTTTGGGCGGCGCTCGGTCTGGCTTTGGCTGTTCTTGCTGCTGCTGCCGACGGTCCCGCTGCATGCACAGCGCATGCAGAGCACGCCCGGACCAAACGAGTTCGACACTGCCGGCCCTCACGGCCGGGGTCAGGCCGGGGGCATCAGGCCCCGATATGGGATCAACTACAGCCTTGAAGATCTGCGCTGCCCAGGAGCGGGCGCGGCGATCGTGGGTATGCGCCTTCGTCGCGGCGACGTGCTGGACAACATTCAAATCGTCTGCGCGACGCCCACCTGCGCAAATGGCGCCTGCCAATGGACGGCCTCTACCTACGGACCTTCTGCCGGCAATCCGTCCGGCGGCGATCTGCAGCCGGTAATGATGTGTAACCAGAACGAGATGGTTTCGGGATTTCGCGGTCGTGTTATAACCTTCACCGTCTTCGACTATGCCGCGGACATCGAGATCCAATGTTCCACCATGACCTCCGCAATCCCCACCGGCGGCTTTCGAGTGTCCAGTACCGGCGGCCATTGGCATCAAGGACAAGGCAACCTCAACTTGTCGATCCTGCCCCGCAGGTTTCGAGTAGCGGAACTCACCAATAGAATTTCCTGCCGGCCCCATGGGGGTGCCACAGCGGTCGCAACGGGAGTCTCCGATTTCGTCCTTCCAGGGCGGCGCGTGGTCCAGGCGGTGTCGTTTTATTGCCCGAGCTCCCTGCCCACCGCGCCCGCGCCCAGCGCACCCAACGCGAACTGCCCCACCAGCCTGAGCGTCGCGGGAATCGATAACCAGTCGGCGACGGTGCAGCAGCAATGGTTTCAGCCGAGCTTGTCAGGGTCCGGCGGGCGCACGGCGGGCGGCAGCGTGGTGACGATGCAGGCGCAACCCACCACGCGGAACTTTAGCGGCACGCAGATCAGCGAGGCAGTGGCACTTGACCCCAATGCGACGCAATGTCCGGTGCCGAATCTGGCTAATCTATGTACCGTGGGCACCGGCCTGACATTTACCGTCGGCGACACTCGGACACAGATAGGCCTCCCCAACGGCTTGGCTGTGGCGTGGAACCCTCCGGGTGGCCATCAGAACAGTTTCGGGGATGCTCATTTTATCTTCGATTCACGCACGCACCCGTATGATCTGCTGACCCAGGTCCCGCACCCACCCGCGGGCGGCTGCATGGTCACCTGTCTTCAGACCTATAGCTGCGGGACGGGCGCTACCGCCGTTAACTACCAGTTCCAGATCGTATATACCCTGGTCCATGCCACCTGGCATTCGACCATCCTCGGCATAAACAACCCGTTGGTTCCGGCGAAATCGGTGACGCTGGTCACTGCCACCAAGCACTAAAGCCAGCAACGAATTTGGGTGCCCCAAAGATTCGTTGCTGGGAAAGCCGAACAGACTATTGTTGGGGGCCTAACATCGTCGCAGCCGTATCAGAAGCAGCGACGAACGCCTTGTACGTTCTATCCAACGGGTTCTTGCGTTCAGCCCGCACCTGGTCGACCTGCGCATTCACCGCAGTCAGGAGCTCCTCGCGCTTGAGGCGATGCAGGTAGTCGCGACTGAGTGCTGACTCCACCGCGCCCCCCAATGCGTCATAGCTGATCAGGTTTGCATTCTCAAGAGCCGCGGCGAAGTCTTTGCCGACTTCGATTGGATCGTTCTCCCGCCCTTTATCGTTCTTGGTTAGCAGATACAGGCTGGTGGTGCCGGTATCCGGATTCTCGAGGCTCTGAATGATGCCCATCGACTTGGCAATCATCAGGTAGGCGAGGTATTTCTTAGGCTCGACCTCGGGTACGTATAGGCTGGGAAGTTTGGAACCATCCCCTTCGAGATGCAACTCCATCTTCGCCTGCTCGGAGTCGTTGCCGGCGATACGCTGTTCGTATTTTTCTTTCAGGAAGCCGACATCCGCAACGAAGCGAGCGGGAAATAGATTTGTCAGGTTGACCAGGGTGATCTCATGCGGTTTTTCCCGGCTGACCACATCATCCTTCGCGCCGGGAGTGGCATTCCTGAATTCCTTGCGCAAAACCTCACGAAAATCCGCGAACTCCGGCGCTTCGGGGAGAATCACCGACAGGTATGAGACCATGCCCCCCGCGGTAGTTCCCGGACCCATCCGCTTGACCTCAGCCTCGTTAAAGCAGAGAAAGTTCTTGGCGTGTGAAACCACACTAATGACGTAACTGCGTAGTCCCTCGGTGTTGCCGGAGTACTCCCGATAAAGGCGTTCAACCACACTTACATTCAGAATGCGCGAGCGATCGGGACTGGCGGACACATGGGTATTGTGAGCTTCCAGCGCGCTTTGCTCGCAGGAAATTTCCAGCACGCTGACGAATTTTTCCTTGCCTATCCGGGTATTGAAGGTCGCGAAGTTTTGCGAATCGCCGAGCAGTGTCACCAGTGAGGAGCGTACCGCATTGGTCTGCTTTTGCTGTTCGTTCTTGTCCCGCACCAGGGTTTTGGTGAAGTCCTTCACCACGTCCGGCTTGTAGAAGCGGATGACTTGCTTCTGCATATCCATCTGACCTGAATCCGCGCACCGCTCGTCGATGCCGGCGTTAAAGTCACGCAAGGACTCGGTGATCATGCTGGCGCATTTGCTCACTTCACCAGCAAGCGATGTCAATTCCGCGATCAGAAACTGCGTAAGGCGCTTGGCGAAGTCCATCCCCTCTATGCGTGTACGCAGGACGTAGACCTGCTGCAGCGATTCAGCCTGGGCGTCGAGCAGCGACTGCCTCTTGAACCCGGTCAGAAATCCTACCTTTGCCCACTCCTTCTTGTTGAATGCGACCTTACCCGCCGCTGCCTCTTCGTTTTCCTTCTGCTTGGCTATCTTGTCATCGAAACCAAGCGCCCGGTCTTCGAGCGACGAAATAAGGGCAACCAGCAGACGTGATATGTCGTTCATCGACCTCGCGCCGGTGACCCAATCCTGGAAGAGGTCGCCTTCAATTAGCTGGCGCAGCTCACGCACATGGTCTTTGACTTCGCCACGCTTGGTTTCATAGAACTTGCGCACACCCAGGTCGCGATAGTTCTGGCCATATGCGGTTTCACATAGCTTGGCGAGCTCGTCCAACCAGACGTTCTGGTTCTTGGCGAACGACTCACGCACGAACGATTTAAAGTTGGGCAGCAATTCCATCCAGAACGTGCCGACCGGCTTCCAGCGTTTATTTTTGATCTCGTCGGGTAGGATGCCCTCAGAAAGGCTGAGATGTTCATCGCTGATATGCCAGCGCTGCAAGGTCTCCTTCTGCTTGACGAACTCGCCGAAGCTCTGGTTGACCGGCTCTTCGGTGTAGCCGAAGGAGTCTGACCAGCGGTTGTACTGCAGTTGCAGTGCGGCCTGGCGGGCAAAGGCATAGGTCATGTATTCGCGGATTTCTTCTTCGGGATAAGCGATCTGCTTGATGCCAAAAGCGAAGAACAAGCGGGTGCGCTCAGGGCGGTGGCTGAAGGGTGATTCTTCCGGCTTGAAGTCCATGTTCTCGAACGTTTCCAGCCGCTTCAGCGAATCCCACACCATGTCATTGGCAGAAATAATTTTCTGGTAGAGGAAGGACGCAACGATATCCGGTAGTTCCTTATCGATATCGACCTTATTGTGGTCCTCATTTTCGTCGGTGAATAGATAGCAACAGTGGAACGGATCCTGCAGCTCGAGACGGCCCTTTTGAATGCCCGAAACGTCGTGCGGTTGGAAGATGCCCAGACTTAACGCATTCAGCTCGAGCAGCGCGGCATATCCGTTGGCGTGGTAGCTCTGGCCGGCGCGGTTTGGCCCCGGGTTCTTGTCAGGCAGAAATGCATACACGAGAATCCTGTACTGCTTGCCGGGGTACATGGTGCGTATCTGGGAGATGGCATCAACCAAACTGCCGCTGCCGGTCCCTCCGGCCAGGCCGCAGCAGACATGAAAGGTAACCGACGCTGTTCCTCCGGTTTCCATTTCTTTGACCAGCGCCTGCACCTGCTCGCGATACTTGCTCACCATGCAGGCAAAGAGGAAACGCCCCAGGCGCCGCTTCTGTCCGCCCACCACATTGGCTGCGTTGGCTGAGGTCAGGATGTTACGGAATTGTTCTTTGCCGCCCAACCAGGGGCTGATACCGGGAAAGTTTCCGACGTTGTCGAGCACCTGGGCGAGATTCAGCCCGGTGATCAGAAGCTGGCTGGTCTTCTTGAGCTGGACGCTTTGGCCCAGGATCTTCCAGGTGGGATCATCGTGGCGCATCATCTCGTCGCTGGAATCGACGTAAAGGTAGCGGACGTTGACACCCTTCGGATCTTCGCTGCGAAAGTTTTGAAAGATGGTTTTGCGGAAGGAGCGCAGGATTTTGCCTCCTGTGCCTCCAAGTCCGATGACTAGATGATTGCTGGGCATACGCTGCGGTGCTCCCTTGATTAAGTCGAAACCTTCAAATCGCGAGTCGCCGCCAAGCCAATCAAGCAGAAAGGAATGGCTTGTGCGAGCAAAAAACAGCCAGTCAGGATGAGGCGGGCGACGACCACCACCCTGGGCGTTTCCGGATCCAGCCTGGCCTTGATCTGATCCGCGGTCAAATCCAGGGCATGGTTAAAAGGATAGGTGCCGCCGTGTGGTCTGGCGGCAAAGTAGTTCGTCATGTCGGTAACCAGGACAGCGTCCGGTATCCTCTCGGGAAGCGAGAGCACCTCACTGAGAAACGGTTGTTCCTGGCGGAAGCGCTTGAGGGCCTCATTCGCTATCACTGAGGCGAGAATTTTCTTCGATCCAGGCTTGCTGACTGGAACCAAAGCCTCGCCGGCAACCGTCTCAGGGGCCGGGTATTTGCGAAAGTCTTCCTGGTTGGTCGCCTTAACCATGTAGTAGATCCTTTGCTTGGTCTGGCGATGGAATACCGGGTCTGACTCCACTTCCCGGTGCCAGCCGTCGATCGCGTCCTGCGCGACTTGTCTGGTGTATTGCAGGCTCACGAAGAGGATCCAGAAAACCAGGGTCAGCGCCGCCGCACCGGCACACAGTATCTGATGCAGCCGGGTAATTCGAAAGGTCAGGTTCCACAGACGGGAGTAGTGCGTGCATATCCACCAGCAGGCAGCAGCCAGGACTACTCCCAGGAAAACAGTAAAGCCGAACATGGCAGGCTGCCTCGTGGCCAGCATCGCGACGCACTCTCCCAGGACCGGAAACATGCCTCCGGTTTCGCTCATGGCTTAGCCCAGCGCCCCGGGGAGGAACGTTGGCTGCAATAAGGCGGGTTGAACGGCGTCCACACATTTAAACCTTAACCTGCAAATCGCGATAAGCGGCGAAGCCGATCCAGACGAAGGGAATGGCCTGCGCGAGAAAGAAACATGCTGTCAGAATCAGCCGGGCGTAGGTTACGGCTTTTGGCGTTTCCGGGTCCAGTCTGCTCTTGATCTCCATTGCCGCGAGATTGATGGCCCGATTCATGTAATAGATTCCGTTGGGAAATTGCGCGAAGTATCGGTTGACGTCGGCGATGACGGTGCCTTCCGGCATGCGGGCGGGTAACGACAGCACGTGGCTTAGATAGGGATTCGTGATTTGGAAAAGATGAAGGGCTTCGTTGGCGGGCACCGAGGCCATAATATGCCTCGACGATGCCTTATTTGCCGGAAAACGGACCCCCACATCGGTCGGCGGCGGATATTTGGCGAAGTTTTCCGCTCCCGTCGCTTTGATCAGGTAGTAAATCTTGACGCCTACCCGGTACTGCCATCGAAGGTCGGTCGTTATTTCGTGGTTCCAGCTGTCGATCGCCTGCTGAGCGATCTGTTTGGTGAATTTCAGGCTTACGAAAAGCACGCAGAAGATCAAAGTCAACAGGGCTGCGCCTGCGCATAAGATCTGATGAAGCCTGGTGATCTGAAAAGTAAGGTTGAAAAGGCGCGAGTAGTGGGTAGCCGCCCACCAGCACAATGCTGCAAGAATGACTCCGGCCAGCAAGGTCAGGCCAAAGAGAAGCGGCTCCGTCTGCACCAGCAGCGTGACGCACAGCCATAGAATCTGGAGCATGCTTTCGAAGTAAGTCATTGGCTGGATAACGCTTTCTGCCGTAAGCGGGCTGACCCCCAAAATTCGCCCATAGTCGCCGCCCCCGCCGTTGGAACGGGTGGAATCGTGATTCCAGCGAGTTTGCCGCCGTGGATACATTTATACCCGAACCTGCAAATCACGGTAGGCGGCGAAACCGATCCAAAGGAACGGGATGGCCTGCGCCAGCAAAAAGAATCCAGTCAGGATCAGCCGGGCATACAGTACCGCTTTGGGTGTTTCGGGGTCCAGCCTACTCTTGATCTCCGCCCCAGTTAACTGAATGGCTCTTTCGCTCGGGTAGGCTACAGTCGGAGTCCGTGCGAAGAATTCGTTGACGTGATTGACAATGGGGGCGTCAGGCATGCGGTTGGGAAGCGACAACACGTGGCTGAGATAGGGATTGTTACTACGGAAAAGGTGAAGCGCCTCGTTGGCCGGCACCGAGGCCATCAGGTGTCGCGATGATGGCGCGTTTGCCGGTGTATTCCAGGCCCCCCACCCCACAGGCCCCGGAAAGTTGGTAAAGTCTTCCGCTCCTGTTGCCTTGATCGCGTAAAAGAGTTTGATCTCCACGCCCCGCTGCCAATAAACGTCGCTTACCTTTTTGGTCCATTCTTCGATCGCCTGCTGCGCAATCTGTCGAGTAAATTTCAGACTTACAAAGAGCACGCAAAACACCAGGGTTAACAGTGCAGCGAACGCGCATAAAACCTGGTGAAGCCTGGTGATCTGAAAGGTAAGGTTGAACAGACGAGAGTAGTGAGTAGCCCCCCACCAACAGAGTGCAGCGAGAATCACGCCAACCAGCAAGGTGAAGCCAAAGAGAACAGGCTGGGTCTGTACCAGCAAAGTGACGCATTGCCCTAAGATCTGAAGCATGTTCTCGAAGTAGTTCATTGGCTATCCAACACTTTCTGCCGGTATTTACGACTGGCTTCGATTGTGGCCGGCAAGCTTTGCCAATACTGGGCCAAAGGCCCGGCCACAACATGAGCATGCTTCAGCATCTCCGCAAACATTGACTACATCTTTGCCCCGTACTGCGGGGGTGGAAGCCTTTGCCCGGAAGCCGGCTGTACGTCAGACACTTTCAGGGTGAATGCCGTGCCGGGACTAAAGTGGATACTTTCGGCTTGTGTCGTCATGGTCATGCCAATGAGCAGGCCTGCACCGGCGCCGATCGCCGTTCCCTTCACCACACCCATGTGCGTCAATCCGCCAACCAGGGCTCCTGTCCCGGCGCCTATCATAGTCGCGACGATGGGCTTCTTCTCCGAGGTGGTGCCGATCACATGTCCTTCGTCGTCGACCCCTTTGATTCCCTGCTTGTTGCTTATCCCAGTCAGATTCACACTCACCGGATACTGAACACTCCTATAAGTAAGCGTCTCAAACTGAAACGACATCTCCGCGTTTTTGCGGGCTCCCAATCCAGCAAAGCCTTTGCTGGGCTGTTTTGACTCCGTGATTACACCGGTCAACACTGCACCGCGATAGCGGGCTGGGCTCTGTACCGCTGCGGTAAAGTGATCGCCCTTGCGCGACGTTTCGCTGCTCATGGGCGACAGCAGAGTCGCGGTAAACGTGGCGTCATGGAGCCCGGTGGTCGGGGCGGCGGCCTGCGCTGCCAGAAGACCAGGTGTCAGGCTGATAGCCAAAGCGACGATGCATTTCGACGGCATAAACCGTACTGCACCAGAGAATAGTTGTTTGCGATCACGCATATGCTCCCCCTCAAAGTTTGCTGACCGCCGCCTTCCTGCCAGATTGCCGGGAGGGTCTTGGTCTGTATCTGTATAGGCGTTCTCTGTCGCCGTTGCTGCTCACACAAAATTTGTCTGCCGCTAAAGCCGGACACAGGACAGGCTTCGACTCTGCCCTGCGAGGCTGAACCGGTGGTTATGGATGGACCGAGATACTAACATCCGGCCCTGACTGCTGAACAGAACTGCCTGGTCTAGGGGGTGGACCAGTTGACTACAACGTGTGTGTGTCCATGTCCAAAAACCCGGAGGACGACACGGCGATAGTGATTATCCGGACTCGGCGCCGAAGCAATCCCCACCTTCTTCTCGTTCTGAGGCTGAAGGACCACCTCCCTCCCCGGAAGTCCCGCGGACATGAGTTGGCCTGGACTTGCCACTCCGTCCTGGATGGTAACCAGCTGCGTACCCTGCACGTCGCCTTCCCATATCAAAGTGCCGGAGGCAGGTGTTGAGGGCGGCTCCGGTGCAGGCTCCGGGCGGGGTACGGGCTGCGGATACACTGGCTGTGGCTGAGGAGCAGGGCCCGGAACCGGTTGGGGAACGTATCCTCGCTGAGCGTTGATCACCCTGATCATGATGGTCTTGTGCGCCGATCCTTGCCCCGACGCCATCAGCGAAATCGGGAAGACCCCGGCGGAACGAGGGGTAATACTGAGACTTCCGACCGGTGGCAGATTGTTCCTGGGAGGATTGGCGCCCGGAAACGACACACTCCTGGCGTTGCGGGTCGACCATTGCACAACCAATGTCTGCCCTGCCTGGACGACACCTGGCGTGGCCGAAAAGCTGGTGATGACCGGCGGTCCGGCCACTGGCGTCGGCACAAACGGACGGGGCGCAGGACCGGGTCCCGGAGCAGGAGCCGGTACAGGGCCCGGAATGGGAGCCGGTGGTAGCTGCGCAATATTGACCTGCAGGGTCACGGATTTCGTGACCACGTTGCTTCCTTTTTTGGCGGTCAGAGTGTAGGTCGTCGTGCCCCGGGGCGACACGGGGAAAGTATCTTCCGATTGCACCGGACCGAGCCCGGGATCAATAGACACGTCGGTCGCGTGATCGACTGACCACTTCAGCGTAGCCGTCTGGCCGGCCTGGATCTGCGCGGGTTCAATGGCAAGGGTCTGGATCTGAGGGGAGTTGTGGCCGATTACCAATGCGACTATGGCGCCTATTACGCCTAGGCCCAATACCGCGGCGAGGATCAACTTCAGGGGTAATTTCCCGCCGCCGCCTGAACCTCCCTTTGCGCCTCCCCCGACCGGCACGAGGCTTTTTTCACAGTCCGGGCAGACGAATTCATCGCCTTCCGGAATGGTCATGACTTCTTTGGAGTCAGCCTTATTGCAGCCGCCGAAATTGATACATTTCCCTGTCCGAGCAGGCATAGAGGACTCTTCCCCACCAAGTGCACTGAGTTGCAAGCTAAAGTCTGGCCAGTATACCGCCAGACACAGCAGTCAATGCTGTCAGATGTTTTCAGGCACCCGTGATTGATTTAGATGAGTACCGAGCGGCGGTAATCAATAGTCACCGTCGCCTTTCGTCGTCTTGAACTAAGGCGTGGCCCGGCTGAATTGCTGCTCATTACAGCGAAAATGCGGATTGGAAGGCGGGCTAGGAAAGCAGCCGGGCCCCCTTGATCGTCCGTGGCCTGTAGTATTATCGCCTCGTAAACAGGCCAGCTGGGGTGAAGGAGATCGATGTCCGCGAATGGTACGCTGCCTTCCGCTGGTTCCGCCGGTGGGTTCACGCTATGGTTTACGGGACTGCCCTGTGCCGGGAAGACGACGTTGGCCGCGGAGGTTGGTCTGGAACTGAGACGTCGGGGATGCCGCGTGGAAGTTCTGGACGCTGACGCACTGCGCACCACCGTTTGCAAAGGCCTGGGATTCGACCGGAAGGACCGCGATGAGAACGTGGCCCGTATCGGATGGATTTGCAGCATGCTCTCCAGGCACGGCGTGGTCTCTATCGCAGCGGTCGTTTCTCCTTATGCCGATGCCCGTGAGCAGTTGAGAAAGACGATTCCAGGATTCGTGGAGATTTATGTTAAAACTCCGCTTTCTGTGTGCATCAAGCGCGATGTCAAAGGAATGTATGCCAAGGCAATGGCAGGGAAACTCTCCCACTTTACCGGAATCGATGACCCTTATGAGGAGCCGCTCCATCCCGAAATCGTGATCGAGACTGAAAAATCGAGTGTCTCCGAATGCGTTCAGTCGATCATCGAGTGGCTCGAACGGGGGGACCTGCTCAAGGTTAATCTCAGTTCTCTTCTCCCGTTTTCTGGTTCTGTCTGAGAACCTACAAAAAGAAACCGCAGATCTCTCCACTACGCTACGCTCCGGTCGAGATGACAATTTATCTTGGGAATGAGAATCAGCGTTCCCAAACAGAATTGTCATCTCGACCGGACCCGATTTCCTGCCACGCTGCGCCAGAAATCCCCGCGTGTGCGCCCTTCCGTAAAGAAGGGCGCAGGAGGTGCACCAACGCCACCAAGGTCAACAGGAAATCCGCGGGAGCGTAGCGTAGTGGAGCGATCTGCGGTTTCTTTTTGTAGGTTCTCTGACAGAAGCCAACTCACTCTTACGCCGACTCTTCCCGATATCCTGTCAGGCGCAACACCTGCGCATAGCTCTCGCTGGCATGAAATCTATCGAGGTCGTCAGACGCGATAGGCTTCTTTTGCGGCGGCGAGATGGTGGTCTCCCGCAGGCGTTCGAAATCTCCGGTGACCGCATCGAAGGCGTGGAATTTCTCCAGAAAATCAGGCTCAAAGGGCAGCATAAGCTCGTCGCAGATTGCCCGCATCTCGCCTTCCGGATCGACCAGAAAGTCTTCGTATTTGCGAACCGCTATGGATCCGAGACTCTGCAGAAAGGCTAGGTATCCGTTGCAGAAAATGACTGGCGTCAAGGTGGGCCGCAGTTCCTCATGCTTGCAAAGGCTGACCCATTGATCCAGAGGATGACGAATGAAGGCGATAGCGACCGTCTGAACTTTAGGCAAAGCTTCGTAGATGGTCAGCCGGCAGGGTGGCTGGTGATTGAACGGTACCCCGAGATAGTCGATGTAGTTCCAGTCTCGCAGGATTAAGTGGCGGCCAGCTTGCGTGGCACTCTCATGCATGCGCGCGATCAAATCCCGGAAGTTTTCGGCGGCCGTGAGATCGAGTTGCGAGAAGTGTGCCCGAGCCGCCGGATCGAGCAAGTGCAGCCACTGATCGTCCTGTTTCAACGGATCAAAATGCGGATAAAGCTTGACCGCGGCGGGATTCAGCTCGCTGAGCACGGCGGCGCCGGGCGTCACGCCAAGACAACGACTTAACAGTGTTCCGCCGCAGCCCCCTAATGTGTGGACGAGATGAATCATAAGAAAGAGATTTAGCGATACAGTGTGGGCGGAAGAACCTCTCCACACCAGCGAATTGCATGGGCAAAGGTCGCATGATCGGAGAAAAACAAAGCATTTCCCCACGATTTGGGAACGGTCCGCAGACGATTGGAGTAGTAGGAGATAGTGGACGTTTCGTCCACGTGATAAATCACGATGTACCAGGCGAAGCCTCGCGCCTTCATTTCCTTGACAGTATCCTCCAGCCGCCCGTGGCCGGAGACGCCAAAGGGATGGACTGGGTCCCAATATTCTGTCATCACGACTGAGAACTTTCCGCTTCCCATGCCGCGGATCACGTTCAAGTCGAAACCCTCGGTATCGATCTTGAGCAGCCCCGCACTCTCAGGAATTTCGCCCGCCTTTTGCAAGCTCTCCAGGCTACGAACCTTTACGGGAAGGGTCGAGGTAAATTTACAATCCTCGAGCATTGCATGGTCGGTCAAGCTGTGGAAGAGGGTGGGATCCCACTTATCTTCTCCTGAGGTATCGGCAGCGACATTGAGATTCATAGTGGAGTCGCCCGATCCGATCGCATATTCAAAGGCATGAAAATTCTTTTGCCCGCTCAAGCGCTCGGTCAGTTTTTGAAACGATGGTCGGTAGGGTTCGAAAGCATAGACGGTATAGCCGGCTGCCAGCAGGCGTTCGGATACTCGGCCTACGTTGGCCCCGATATCGATCGCGGTGGTGTTGGACAAAAAGGCGAACAAGAATTCGAGAAGCCCGTCCTCCGGGTTTTGATCGGCGGAAGAGTCGCCCTCGACAACAATGGCTTTCTGTAACGAACGAGCCCTGAGATCGAGTTGCTGGACCGCTTCATTCAACGCGCTCAACTCATCGGTGACACGCTTCTGCAGTTGCTCGTTCTTTCTCTGCATCTGGTGCAGCGCAGACAACATTTGCGACAGCGCGTCAAGAATTCCGGTGTCGTTGGCTACGACAGACTCGAGTATTCCCTCCAGCTCAGCGATATCGCTGGAAATCTTATTCAGGGCGACGTCGCGGGTCATGATTTCAGTCATTGGAAACCTCCTTCCACGTTGGAGAGGGCCGCTACTGCAAGCCCACTGGAGCCCCAGCCGGCATGAGGTTCTCATAGATAAGGTCACACGGTTTGCCGGCCGCAAGCGATCGCCAGATCCACTCCGCAGAACCCTTCGCCGAAAGGCTTCTGCTCAATATGGCGGCACGATTGCGAATTGCCGCCTGGGTGGCGGGCCGGGTGAGCCGATCGAGTGCAGCGCCGACGGCATGATGATCGTAGGGTACTGTCTCTCCAATTTCAAAGCGGCTGACGAACCGCGAAGCACTGGTGGCAGGGTGACCAATGACAAGCACCGGAAGATGGGAAGTGGCCACGATGGTCGGGATCCGGCTGGGCAGGCTCAATTCGGCGATCGCCTGGACAGCGGGCGCGCTTCTCCCGTCGAGCGTATCGGTGGGCACGACGGCAAAGGGGTACCGTTGCAGAACTTCAGGAAGCCTGTTTTCCGGGATCGGCGGCTGAAGGCGAATGCCATCCTGCTCCATGTCCGCGCGATCGAAGGTGAGAAACAAGGGGTCCTTTGTGTTGCAGTACCAATCGACCTGGTAGCCGCTGTCGCGAAACGTTTCGCGAAGCATATCGAGCCATCTTTGCCCCCATATGTTCCCTAGCAGCACTCCGCGCTTGAGATCGATTCCATCCCGCAAGGGAAGCATCTCTCGACTCAGCAGCGACTCCGGGACCAGGGGCGGCATCACCCAGAACTTCATTCGATATTTCTTTTCGTATGCTTCCCGCATCTCCGGGCCGATCACCAACCGCAGATCCGATTTGGTTAAAAGCTCTTCCATCAACTCGTCGGAAATTCCATCATCACAGACGTTCTTGTCGTCCATGATGTACGTACACAGAGGCGCATCGGACTGGTCTTTGACCGCAAGGCTGACGAGGGGATCGGCGGGCAGATACGGTATGGTAAGAATCCTGCGGACATGCGTGCCGCTGAGATACCAGCGGACCCACGAATACACCTCTGCACGCGACGCACGCGAGAGCGGCAGGCAGTAGCTGGCGGCACCAAAGGCCTGGTTGCCATCGTAGAAATTGCTGGTGCGCAGCGAGATGATCGAGGACGCATCGGGGAAGATGCGGAACAATAACGTTCCTGTTCCGTGGAATTCGTTGATCTCGGCCGCGGTGGTCACAACGTCGGATTCGGGAGGAAGGCTGGTTACGTCCACCTGGCCGTTCGTTTCCGGGGCACGGCCGTTCTGCATGGAATCAACCACAGACCGCAACCGAGCGCGCGCCCTTTCTGCAATAAGTAAAGGACTTCCGATCATGCCAACGAATCTCCTGGCGGGATGAAGTACATCATGACAGTTGCGGGGGAACCTAAAAGCGAAGCGGCAAGCATTATCCCTGAAGTGCTAGGTCATGGCGGCTCACGATCTCCGACAGGATACGGGCCAGATTGTACTTTGGCCGCCACTTCGGGAAGTGCGAGCGGACTTTCGACAAATCAGTAATGTAGCAGATGTGATCGCCGACCCGATTTTCATCCTGGTAGCTATGCCGCAAATTGAAACCCATTTCCCGGAGGGCGGCGATTGTCTCCAGAATCGAGAGGCTGTTTTGCCGCCCTCCGCCGATGTTGTAGACCTCCCCGCAGCGAGGGGCATTATAAAACTCAAGGAAAAGCTCGGTAACGTCGTCACAGTGAATCTGGTCGCGCACCTGTTTTCCCTTGTAGCCAATGACGGTGTACTCCTTACCGGATAACGCGCAGGCGACGATATAAGCCAGATAGCCATGCATTTCCACCGCGGCGTGTTGTGGACCGGTGAGGCAGCCGCCGCGAAAGATGCCGACAGGCATGGAAAAGTATTTGCCAAACTCCTGGCACATAATATCGGCTGCCACCTTGGAAGCACCAAATAGCGAATGCAGGCAATTGTCGATGGGCATTGCTTCATCGATGCCTTGCCGCCCATCCGCATAGTCGTAGCGGGTCTCTGACTCGACCAGGGGGAGACTATTAGGACGATCTCCATAGACTTTGTTGGTGCTGGTGAAGCAAAACGGTGCATCGGCGCAATAGTCCCGGGCCGCGACGAGAACATTCAATGTGCCGACCGCGTTGACGTCGAAGTCTTCGTACGGGATGGCGGCTGCCCGGTCGTGGGAAGGCTGGGCGGCGGTGTGAATGATGAAATCCGGCCGCTCCGCCGCCATCAGGTCCCTGATCCCCTGCCGGTCGCGGATGTCGGTTGAGTAATGGCGGTAGCTTTTAAATTTGCGGGATAGGTGCTTGACGACGCCGGCGGTCGATCCCTGCGGTCCGAAAAAGACCTCCCGCATATTGTTATCAACGCCAATGACTTCCCAGCCCCGGTCGGCCAACAAGCCCACGCAGGCGGAACCTATCAGGCCTCCAGAACCTGTGATCAGGGCCCTCTTGCTCAATTCATCGCTCCGGTGGCTAGAGTGGGTTCGCTGGGTGCCCCATCGTAACATTATGAAGCGAGTTTTCAATAGACCGGCGTGCAAATCCACCAAGCGCTTTGGAAGTTGTGCAGGTTGTTTGAAATCGCATCAAGGTCTCCGGGAAACGTGTGACGCAAAATGACGCGAGTTGGAACAATGGTTTCTCCCGCCAATCATTGAACCCCCTATACTGAATTGACTCATGGACGACCTCCGGGGGTAGGTGCGCCCAAGCGGATCGCCGGCCTCCGGAAGGCCGACGGCATGGCTCGATTTCAACTCCCCTGGCTTTACCGCGATGAGTCCGACAGGATCGCAGAAGGAAGCCGAGAGTTCGAAATGATCTTAGAAGTCGAGAACCTGTCCAAGACTTTCGGTAAATTTACGGCGGTTCAGGACGTTTCGTTTTCCATTCCCAAGAGCGCAATCGTAGGCCTGGTGGGTCCGAATGGCGCGGGCAAGACGACCACTCTTCATATGATCCTCGGCCTCATCTCCCCTTCCTCGGGTTCGGTGCGAATTTTCGACAAGCCCTTCGAGAAGAACCGGGAAGAAATTCTGCAACAGATGAACTTTATCGCTCCCTATGTCACTTATCCTGCGCGGCTTACCGTTTACGAGAATCTGATCGTTTTCGCTCGGCTGTACAACACCCGCGACGCCTCGGCGAAGATCGGGGAAATGCTGCGGCTTTTTGCGATCGAACACCTGAAGAACACACCCGTCTCTCGTCTCTCCTCCGGCGAGACAACGCGGGTTGGGCTTTGCAAAGCCTTCCTCAACGAACCCCGGCTGCTGCTGCTGGACGAGCCCACGGCTTACCTCGACCCGCAAGCGGCGCAGCAGGTGAAACAGATTCTGCTCGACCGCCGGAAGGAACACGGAACGACCATCCTCTTCACGTCACACAACATGAGTGAGGTCGAAGAGCTATGCGACTGTGTCTATTTCCTCAGCCGCGGCCGCGTTCTGGCCAACGGTAGCCCCATCGCCGTTACGCAGGCAATACTGCAGGAGCACCGGGCCGAGCCGGCGCTGGTCGAGGCGTTTCTGCATGTCGCGAACGGAAACAACCCATGAAGTGGTATCGAGTACAAGCAGTTATTCTGCGTCATCTGTACGAGTCGCGCCGCAACCTTGATCGAATTGCCGATACGGTCTACTGGCCTGTCATGGACATCGTCATGTGGGGCCTGTTCACCATTTATCTTTCCCGCGGCACTGGCGCGCGCCCGGGCCTGGTTACCTTCCTGATGGGGGCGATCATCCTATGGAACCTGTTTCGCTGCTTCCAGCGCGACATGGCGATCGGCTTTCTCTCGGAAGTGTGGTCAAAAAATCTGGCCAATCTTTTCTCTACTCCTTTAACGGTTGGGGAGTATCTGACCGGTCTGGTCCTGGTTAACTTGCTCAAGGGAATCATCGGCATGATCGCGGCGAGCGCGGTTGCATGGTTGTGTTATGCCTATGACATTTTTCCCATGTTGCCCAGGCTTCTGCCTTTCATGCTGAACCTGATTCTCTTTGCTTTGGTGGTTGGCGTAATGACGACCGGCCTCATACTGCGATTCTCAACCAGGATTCAAGGTCTTACTTACAGCATTGCCGGGCTTCTCATGCCGTTCTCGTGCGTGTTCTATCCAGTAAGCGCCCTGCCGCGATCGCTGCATCCGCTCGCCTGGGCGCTTCCCACAACGCACAGTTTCGAAGGTATGCGCGAGGCGCTTGCCGGGCGGCCGGTCGCGATGTCGCATTTCGGTTGGGGACTCGCCTTGAATGCGGTTTACCTGACTGTGGCCGTTTTCTTCTTTCGCCGCATGTTCGAAGCGGTGCGCTCCCGCGGCCTTCTGGTCAAGGTTGAGTAACAGAGACGGCGGCAAAGCCAGTGTGCGTGAGAAGACTCTTTGGCCCCTGTACACTTTCTGGCCCGGTGAGGATTTTGCAGGGGCTAAAGCCCGGTCACTTTTGCGCGGTTGGTGGCACGACTAAAGTCGTGCCCTGATACAAAGCAAAACGCGTGTAGCGTAGTGACGAGATCTGCGGTTTCCTTTCCGGAGGGCTGCTTACTATTCTAGCGACTCAAGATTAGTCCCCCGTCTTTTCGCCCAAACCTGATCAGAACGAACTTCATTTTCCGCCTATGAGATTGCGGACCTTTCCATGGTTCCGCAGAGCAGGAGAGTACTTATGCGGAAGAGCTTACCGGTTCGTATCCTCATGTTGCTGGCGCTCACAGCCGGCATCTTTGCCCACATCGCGGTTGCCCAAGATATCTTTTCTTCCAACTCGGGCACGGATCTGAATTCCGACGCAGGGGATGAATTTTCCGCGGGCAGCAACGAATCGGATGAACCGTACATTCCGCCGAGTGCCGGCGATGTATTTGCCGGCATGACGACGGACGACGTATCCGACCAGGGTGGGGGTACCCCGGATCAAATACCGGCGAATCCATTCTTTGGAATGGAGTTCAGACTGCTCGCCGAGGCGGCTGAACTAGAGGAGGAAAAACCTCAATCGGGATTGCCACTGCCCACAGACGTCCGCAGTCAACTGCTGCAGGCCGCCGCCCGGCTGGACAATGCCTCCACCAATGCACAGAACTACAGCCTGACCGCTACCAATCGATTCTTCCACTGCATGACGGAAGCGGTGCGTGCTGATCTTCAATTTCTAGCCCAACCCGGCTACGTGCCCGCCGCGCAAATTGCCAGGGCGTTGCATCAGGGGGTGTGGACCTACCTCACCAGCAACGCCTACGACAACAACCTAAAGATGTACGACGCCGCGGTTCAATCGATGCAACATACGATGAACGATCCGGCCTGCGTCTTCGGGCAGGCGGCTCCGGCACTGTTGGCTGTGGCGGCTACGCGCACAGCCGGCGCGATGGCGGAAGCGAGACAGGTCTCACGGGCAGCGAACGCTGCCATTGCTCTCGAAGAAGAAGCAGAGGCTAATGGATTCTCCAATGCCCCATGGTATGTCCCTGGGCTGCGGTGCGAGGGCTGCCTGGTGTATGGTACAGCCCAAGGAGGCTATGCCAACTTCGCTGAAGCAGTGGGCGGACGCACCATCAACTCGATTACCAAACCGGTCAACCTGAATTGGAATCAATTCTCAGCGCAGGTACTCGATAGCGCTGTGCAGACAAAAACTCCGGTTCTCTTCAGCCTTCAGGGAATAGAAGACATCGACCAGGTGCTTGCCGGCCAGGCGCGCACGATGAACACTACCTCGTACGAGCTGCGTTACCTTCAACAGAACTGGTCACAGTTTCAGAGCATCGTTCGCTTCTACAACAATGGTGCGCAGGTGCCCCCGCCATGGCAATAGCAATCCACTTGCCAGGCACCGGCGCGGATCTGATTCTGCGCACCGAAGAGAAAAGCGGTTGGTGCCGCTGCTTTATAAGCAACCGCGACGAGCACTTGATCGGCGGTCAGCCGGCAAACTACGTGATCCACCATCTGCTGGATGCTCTCGTTGATCCGCAAGCCAACCCCGCAGGGGAGATAGAGGGGCACCCCGTGTCGTGGGTGATGTCGTTGGCTTCGCCCCATGTCAGCGTTTACTGCGCAGAGGTCGATCAGGATCGATGGCTCTTTTTTCAGAACGCTGAGGCAATCATCATCCGCATTGTCATTTTGACCCTGGAGCAAATCGAGCAATGGTTGAACCTACTACAACAAGCGCTCTCGTTGTGAGAAATAACTCTGGATACTGGCGCGCAGGTGTACACTGGCGGCGAATGCAGCCGGCAAGACGGCCGATCCTCACGCTCGCTTCTTCTTTCGCTTTCGTCCTATGTTTTCTGTGCCCACTGGTGCACGGGCGCGCCCAGACTCAAATCATCCAGCCCATGGCGTCTACTCCCCGAGCAGGCGAGGTGGACACGGCCGACCGGGGCGGTCAGGCAGGAGGAAAGTCCCTCGGCATTAACTACCAACTGTCTGCCCTACGATGCGGCACCGGGCAGGCCATCGTGGGTGCCAACCTCCGTCGCGGCGACGTTCTCGATTTCCTGCAGGTCGCCTGTGCGACGCCCCTCTGCAACGGAGGAAACTGCCAGTGGAGTGCGGCGCAGTGGGGTCCCTCGGGCGGCAATCCATATGGCGGCGACGCCCACCCGCCGATGATGTGCGCGCAAAACCAGGCGGTTTCCGGCTTCCGTGCTCGCGTCGTCTCTTTCTTTACCCAAAGATTCGATTTCGCCGAAGACATCGAGATCGAGTGCTCGCAGATTGTCGCGGCCCCCACCGCGCAAGGCTACGTCCAGGTAGCATCGGGGGCTACGCAGAACAGCTCCAGTGCGCAATCCGGGGCTCCGACGTGGCATCACCCCGAGGGCGGCCTCTCGCTGGATACGATCATCCCGCGCTGGCGCACGAACTCCACAACTCCCATCATCTCCTGCGCGCGTCGCGGATGGGCAGCTACAGCCTTCTCCCTCGGGATATCGGATTTTGTCTCCTCGCGCGTAGTTCAGGCGGTCTCGCTCTACTGCCCCGCCGGGCGGCCTTCGGCTCCTTCCAACGTCATCAACCAGTGCGTCAACATGCAGACTGACCCGCTCCACCTGCTGGTCGATTCACAGTTGAGCGGCGTGAGTCAACGTAGCTATAACTGTTTCCATTACGTGCGCACCTTCATCGAGCGCTCGCCGCCTAGTTCAATTTTCAGCATGTGGTGGGATGTTCCCAACAGCAGCGAGATCGAGGGGCCAAACTGGCCCGAGAATTTCCACTACCTGGAAGATAAGGGCTATCAGGAGTTAGCCACAAGCCAGAGTCTTCAGACTTTTCAGGCCCAGGTTGGGGATATCGTCACCGTCGAGAGCCCTCCCAATGAGCAGAAAGGCTTCCCCTACTTGCACGGCGCGGTTGTCGTGGAGGTGTCGGCCAGTGGGCAGATTGTCCGTCTGCGGCAGAAGACCAACGTGCAGGACTGCGTTCGGGATTTGGACCCGGTCACATTCATGACCAAGTACTATGGCCTTCTCCCCGGCTATTACTACGAACTTTGGCGCAATCCGCAGAGTCAAGGACTGCCGCGAGCCAACTAGCGTCCCTTCACGCGTGCCCCCTGGGGAGGTCTGCGCGCTTGATTCACAGGAACTTCTTCCGCTACTTCTTAACCCAGATCTCGACTCGGCGGTTCTTTTCGCGACCCGCCTCGGTGTCGTTGGAGGCCACGGGAAGATCAGAACCAAAGCCCTTGACGACTCCAAGGTTGAGGCCCTTCTGCTTGAACTCCAGTTCGACGGCATGCGCTCGATTTTCCGAGATCGCCTGGTTGGCGTTCGCTGTACCAGCGCTGTCGGCGAAGCCGAAGAGCATGACGTTGCTACCGGAGTAGTGTAGATCGCGAACAAAGCTAATGACACGGTCGAGATCTGCGCGGGCCTTATCGTCCAGATCGGCCCGGCCGCTCCGGAATCGGAAGTCCAGCGACAACCGTTCCGCTCCATTGGTCAGCCGCTTGTATTCGCTCGGAGCGTCGGACGCCACGGTTTGTTTTTCCTGCCTGACATTCTGGGCAATGAAACCGTTTGCTCCGACAATATCCTGACCGGCATTCGAGATGGCGAATTCGATGAACCTTCGAGTGTAGGGATTCTTCGGATTTTCCGGGGTGTAGAGATACAAGCGACGGGAAAGAGGATAGTCTTCGGTCGCCACCGCCATCATGTTAGGAACCATCGGTTGCGCACCCTCCTCCTCCACGGCCAGCGCTTTTGCATTTCTGACAAACGGCAGCCCGATAAAGCCAATTCCATTTGGGTCGCTGGCTACGGCGTCGGAGAGGGTCGCACTGTCTTCAAATCTTTTCGCCCCAGCGCTCAGGCTCGCTGAGCCCAGAACCAGGCTTTTGAACGTATCCAGCGTCCCCGATTTGTCGTCGCGAGCGTACAGCTGAATGATGCCACCGCCGCCAGCCGGCCAACTGTTCATCTGTCCGGAGAACATCTGTGCCAGCTGACCCTTGGTGATGGAGCTGAGCGGGTTGGAGCGGTTGACGATAACCGCAATGCCGTCCAGTCCCAACAAAATTTCGTTTGAAGGAGAAGTCATATCTCCGAGGGAAGCAAGTGCGGTGATCTCGTCCGGCTTGATCTTCCTCGAGGCCATACCGATGTCGCAACTCTTGTCAGACAAGCCGATAAATGCGGTGACCGAACCCTGGGCCTCAATCTTGATAAGTGAAGGTGCCTTGCCCCCGGGCAGCGTACCCTGAACAATCTTTTCGTCTGGTTTTGTTCCGGGGAGAATCCTTGCATCCGCAGCCCCCTGCGCCTTGAGAAAAGCCGCAACCAACGCAGGCGCAAGCTCCGAGCCGATGGTGTTTGAACCACATAACCGGAGAACCACCTGACCAGCCGGAGGCAAAGCTCCCGTTTTGTCGGGCTGCGGTCCGGCCGCTGGCTTGGTTGCATGTCCGCTGAATAACCGAAAGAGCCCGAAGCCTACTAAGAGCAGCACCAGAAGCAAGCCGACAAGGATCTTCCATGGCGGGCCGCCGGAATTCGATTCTTTCCGTACGGTCGTAAGCGCGCGCCCGCACTCCGGGCAGACGAACTCTGCCCCATCCGGAATTTGAATGACTTCTTTCTTGTCGGCGAGCGTGCAGCCGCCGAAATCAATGCACCTACCCTGACGAATGGGCAAAGAAGTCCTCCCCGGTACACCGCCAATTTTGCGGCTTTAGCATAGCACGGCCGGCTTAAGGTAAAGCGCCATTCCGCACTGCAGCCAAGGGCCGGGCTCGGGGTGGGCGAGTCCCGCAGGGACGTTTGAAAGTCGGACTTCTCCAATTTAGTCTCCGCAACAAAGCAGCGGGCTCCCACCAGGATCCTTTGAGCAGAATCCTATCCGCCTTACGCCTTTTAGAGTGGAGGGAAAAAGAATCATGGCTGCTACGCCCGCGCTGTTCACTGAAAGTTACCCAACCCTCGATCCTGTCTCTGTGTTCGAGCCCATCCGCTCCGGGCTGCGCAACGTCATCCAGGGCCGCGATGAGGTCATCGATCTGATCCTGGTGGCTTTGCTGGCCGACGGGCACGTGCTGCTCGAGGACCACCCCGGTTCAGGCAAAACCACCCTGGCCCGCACTCTGGGCGGTCTCATCGAGACCGGTGTCGAAACCGATCTGCCTTCTTTCCGGCGTATTCAGTTCACCCCCGACCTGATGCCCTCAGACATTCTGGGTGTGTCCATTTTCGATCCGCAGACGAGCAGCTTTCACTTCCGCCGCGGCCCGTTGTTTGCTCACCTGCTGCTGGCCGACGAGATCAATCGCACGTCGCCTAAGGTTCAGGCCGCACTGCTGGAAGCGATGGCCGAAAAGCAGGTGACGGCGGAAGATCGCACCATCGAACTGGACTCCCTGTTCATGGTGTTGGCCACACAGAATCCCTTTGACGCAGCCGGGACCTACCCCCTGCCGGCAGCGCAACTGGACCGATTCCTGTTTCGCATCCGCATGGGTTACCTGGTTCCCGCCGAAGAACTGGCCATGCTGCAGCGAACCCGCGCCCGGGAACAGGGCTTGCTTTCCGTGGCTCCCGTAAAGCGGGAGGACATTTTGGCGGCGCGCCGCTGGACCCAGGAGGAAGTGTTCGTTGCCGATTCGATTTACCAGTGCCTGGTGGAGATAGCAAACGCTCTGCGCGCTCACTCCCAGGTGGCGCAGGGGCCGTCCAGCCGATCCCTGGTGCAGATGGTCTCTGCGCTCAAAGCAAGCGCGGCTCTGGAAGGCCGGGAATTTGTCAGCGCTGAAGACGTCCGCCGGCTGGCTCTACCGGTCTTCGGCCATCGAACCCACATGGCCGGAGCGCGGTCGCGCAGCCTCGAGAACGAGACCGCCCTGGTGATTCAGGAATGCCTCCAAACTCCGTTGGAGACACTGATTCGTACAGGTTTAGCCAAAGCACGCCCGGCGCGGCCCAGCGCAATCGATCGGAGATGACTATGCGACGGGCAGCGCTTCTCTTCAGCATTTTCTCTGTTCTGTCGTTTCCCGGG
Source organism: Acidobacteriaceae bacterium (assembly GCA_049522955.1). Taxonomy (GTDB): domain Bacteria; phylum Acidobacteriota; class Terriglobia; order Terriglobales; family Acidobacteriaceae; genus PALSA-350. The sequence goes on along the minus strand of JBEKNJ010000008.1, from coordinate 91,600 downwards.
TGGGCTCAGCACAGCGCTGAGCTGAGCCTCAAAGACGGAATGCAGCTTTATCGCGAGCAACAATATGTCACTCTGTTTGAACGAGCCAACGATGAGGTTCGCAAGGATCCCCGCTCCGTTGAGGGCCACTTCTTCCTGGGCCTGGCGCTGCAGCAGGGAGAAGGCAATCTGCCCCTTGCCCGCCGTTCTCTGGAGACGGCCAAGGGGCTGCTCGAACGCGAAAAAGCCAACGGCAAGCTCACGGAAACGGATAGCGAAGTGTATCGGCGAACGCTGAGCGCTCTGGCCGACATTTATGAGACCACAGAGCAATACACGGAGGAACTTCGCCTGATCGATCTGGCCAGGCGCGAGGCCAACCTTGACTGGTCAGCCTCGCGTGGTTGGCCGCTGATGAAGCTGGGTCGGATGGACGATGCTCGCGCTGCCATGCGTGAGGCGTTGAAAAGCACCGATCCAGTGGACCGGCGCATCGCGCTCAACACTCTCGGCTCGCTTGAGTTCTCCGCCTGGAACTACGAGGCCTCCTATTCCTGGTTTACCCTGCTGATCGCCCAAAGTCCGCCCGACGACCTGACGCCGACGACCTTCAGCAATCGTGCCGAGACTGCCCTCGCGCTCGAGAACTTTGCGGGAGCGGAATCCGACTACAGGCAAGCCACGGATCGCTTCCAGCCCGGAAGCTATACCAACCCATGGGAAGAGATCACCCCGCTTTACGTGCAAACGGGCCGATTGGTATTTGCGGTGAGCGCTATTCAAAAGATGCGCGCATGGGACGCCGAATCCGATCCCACGCTGGAGCAGAACCGATGGAGCCGCGAGCAGTTGATCGTGGGGCTGGTGCAGCTAGCCGCCGGCCGCGACCAGCAAGCAATGGACACAACCGCATTGCTGCTCCGACGCCCGGACCGGTTGGGGAACAACAGTGCCAGTCCGCAGGAGTCGGAGATTGCTTCGCTCGATCTCTACGTCGAAGCTTTGCGGCGCAACCGCGAGCGGGCCATCGAGAGCTTGTCGTGGAGCGGGCCTCTCGCCTGGTGCCGGGGACTGGGCCGCGCGGCGATGCTCACAGCTGAGCTTTGGGTCAGTGAGAGCCGGCTGCGTGCGATGGTGGTGCGAAATCCTGATGGATTGGATTGGTCGTTGCGTCCCTACGGGCCGAACTCCGATGTTCAGGAATACCTGCGCCCCGGCATGAACGGAATTCTGGGTCCCGGCATCGTGTCGAGCGCAGTCGTCAAACTATTGCAGAGATCTGGACCGCAGGCGGATCGCGAGCGGCCATACCTGCAGTGCATGCTGGGCGAAAGCATGGTGGACCGAGGCGACTTCAAGGCCGCAGTGGCGCCACTCTCCGCGAGCCTGCAGGGGATGCCGAGGGAGGAGTTGCTGCTCCGCAGCCGCACCGAGGCGCTGTTGGGATACGCACTCGAGCACACCGGCGCAGGAGCAGACGCGCAAACCCATTACAGTTCCGCCATGCAACTCGACCCCCACGTTTTCCGCTCGCTGGCGATTGCGCTGCCGGTCACCATAGAGCCGGCCGCTGGAGATGATGCAGTCGCCAACCGGGCTGCAGAGTGGTTGCGCTCTTCGCCCCGTTTTCGGCTGGGACGCGGCTTTACCATCCAGTTCCAACGCCGTGGTGCGACGCATGAGGCAGTGTTGCTGGGCAGCTCGGGAGAGGTTCTGGCACGCGCGGCGACCTCGGCCAACGGCACGCCAAAAGAGGTAGCGCGGCAGCTGTGTGCTGCGATCCACGACAGCTTTTTCAACGGCAATCTGAATGTTGAGCAAGCAGACATCGACTCCATCAACGGATCACCGGCGAGTCTGGATGCACGGCAGCTCAGCCTCGACACTCTTCTGGGAGGGAGGAACAAAGAGTAGACCATACGGCTTAGTCCCGCAGTGCGTGTCATAGCAGGACCGGACACCGGTAGAACGATCCAATTCAAATGCTCAATGGGGTTTTGTGGCCAATTCAGTAAAAGCGATCGTTGGGCTTCGCCCATCTTTTTCGGCCCAGGTACGCTGGGGCAAACCTGGGGCACCCGTCCGATCCTCTGACGCTGCTATGAAACAGCCTCCGCCGGAACTATTTTCGATTGTTTCGCCTTTGCACCAGACTCTGATAGGAGATTAAGGAATGTCAGCAGATCAAGATCATGAAATCGAGGCGCTCTTCGATTCGGTAATAGACATGCCGGTCGCGGAGCGGGAGGCGGCACTCGAGTCCCACTCTTCCGTTTCGCCGCAAGTTGTCGCCCGTGTCCGTGCCTTGTTTCAGGCGCTCGAAGGGGATTTGAAGATTGCGCCCGAGCCGCGGCGCCCCGCCCTCTCGACCATCCCTCAGTCCGGAGAACGGGTGGCGTCTTACCTTCTGGAGCAGGAAGTGGGTGAAGGTGGGTTTGGCGTTGTCTACCGGGCGTCGCGGCGGGTGGGCGAACAGTCGACCGACGTAGCCATCAAATTCATGAAGATCGCAAGCCACGACGCAGAGCTGGAAAGGCGCTTCGAGCTGGAGCGCCAAGTGCTTGCAGAACTAAGTCATCCGGGGATCGCGCGGCTGATGGATGGCGGCACAACCGAACAGGGAGTTCCCTACCTGGTGATGGAGTTTGTCCGGGGTGAATCGATCACGGCTTATTGTGATCATCGCCGTCTTAACCTCAGCCTGAGGCTCCAATTGTTCGTGCAGGCATGCACGGCGGTCGAGTACGCTCACCGCCGCCAGTTCTTACACCGCGATCTGAAGCCGGAAAACATTTTCGTAACCCGCGACGGCAACCTCAAGCTACTCGACTTTGGGATTATCAAGATGCTGGCGCCGGATAGTCGCCGGGCTCTCCCTGTCAGTATGCCCGGCCGCCATCTGTTCTCGCTCACCCATGCGAGTCCGGAGCAGGTGGCGGGCGAACGGCTTACGGTAGCCACCGATGTATACAGTCTGGGGGTAGTTCTTTACGAATTGCTTTGCGGCCAGTTGCCTTTTGCCGGTCAAAGCATTTGGAGTTTTGGTGCAGCGCGCGCCCGGCAAGGCCGCGAGCCCGATCCACCGAGCAAAGCTCTCGATGGGGAAGAGACCAGTGCAGAACGAGCCAGCGCCCAGCGGGGCACACGGCCCCGTCATTTGCAGCGCATCCTGCGCGGCGATCTTGATGCGATCGCGATCAATGCCCTGCGACCGTCAATCAACGATCGCTACTCGTCCGTAGAAGCCATGCGCCTGGACGTGCAACGCTTTTTGGCGGGGCTGCCGGTCGAAGCGCGCCGGCCGACCAGGGTGGAGCGCGCGAGCAAGTGGGCGCGGCGCAACCCGGTGACCTTCGCTGCCCTCATCCTCGCCTGCCTGCTCTATCTCTATGGGTCACATCAGACCGGGCTCGCACGCGCCCGGGAGCGAAAAGCAGAAGCAGCTCGAGCGGCTGCGACCGGCGATAACCAACGCTTGCTGACGGCGCTGCCGGAACTGATTCACTCCCTGGCTGGAACCCCCGAAAGCAGCGTTCCGCAGGAGCTTGCGCTGAAGGAGCAAGTCCGCCTGCTGCAAACTTCGTCCGGGCTGCCACGCAGCCTGGACGAGGAGCTGGCGCAACTTGGCACCTATCCCACCACCGCGCTCTGCGCGTGGCGGCTGGGCCATCAGGAACAAGCGCAACAGCTAGTGGCCACTTCGATCGATCGGTTGGGTGAAATCCTGACACAGCACCCCAATGACCTTGAGGCCAGGAAGATGCAGGTTGATTCGCTGTGCATGCGGTCCGGTTTCCGCGCATTTGCCGGGCAATTTGCCCTGGCGGAAGAAGACCGGAAACAAGCCGAAACATTATCCGCCGCGACCGACGCCGGCAGCAGGAGTGGCCCGTGCCAACCGATTTCGATCCTTTAGTCGGAAAACAACTGGGCGCCTGGCGCATCGACGACCGGCTCAACCTGGGAGGCCAGGGCGAGGTTTATCGCGCCCATCGCGTCGAAGGCGGTTTCGACCAGGTCGTGGCCATCAAGATCCTGCACACGCGCGGTCTGTCTCCCCTGGCGGCATCGCGCTTCCAGGAAGAACAGGAGATTCTGGCCAGCCTCAACCATCCTCATATCGTCAATCTGCTAAGTACCGGCTACACCGGCGACGGGCGCGCCTGGTTAGCCATGGAATACGTCGAAGGGAAACCTATCGATGTCTACGCCAACGAACAGGCGCTCTCTATAACGCAACGCCTGCGCCTGTTCCTGAAGGTTTGCTATACCGTGGCGTATGCGCATCGCAATCTTGTGGTCCATCTTGACCTCAAGCCTTCGAACATTCTGGTGACCCGCGAGGGTGAGCCGAAGCTGCTTGATTTTGGTCTTGCGCGGCGCCTGCGCGCCGGTAAAGACGGGGTGATGAGCGGCCCCATGGCGGTCTTCTCCAGGGCCTACGCGAGCCCGGAACAGGTGACGCCGGGAGCCGCATTGTCCACCCTCTCCGATGTCTATTCGCTGGGTGCGGTGCTCTATGAGTTGCTCACCGGGCACACAGCGCTAGTCCTGGATCTGCTTTCCGAGCAGGCCATGATGCACGCGATCTGCGAACAGGCTCCGCTTGCCCCCAGCGTGGCTGTGTCGCGGACTCGGTTTGTCGAGAGGCCGGGCGCCGAGACCTACGAATTCAGCCCCAGCAAACTGAGCGCCATGCGCGGCGTCTCCACGGGTGAGTTGCGACACGAACTGCGCGGCGATCTGGATAACCTGCTGTTGGTTGCATTGCACAAGGAACCCCATCGCCGTTACCCCTCGGTAGAGGAAATGGCTCACGATATCGAACGGTACCTGGAAGGAAAAAGCGTTCGCGCCAAGGCGTCGAGCCCCGCCTACGTTGCCTTTCGCGGGGCGCGGAAATATCCCATGCGGGTGCTGGCGTTTGCGCTGGTCTTATCCTTTTCGCTGGCGAATCTCTGGCTGCCGGCATTCTATCGAAAGGGCGCTCAGGAGACAGAACAGGACACGGCGGCCATTCGCGCCGTAAACTGTAGCGCCGGCAAGGATCTCCGCACGAACTTATTGCCGGTGCTCGCACCTGGCCTGGCAGAGCAGGGATTTAAGGAAGCGCTCGACGAGGTCGAAATCGGCTCCGGTTGCGGATCTTCTCAAGGAAAGGATCGGTGAGGTTGCACGATGCTCTGTCCTGGATGCGGCGCCCCGGTAGATCCGTCGATTGTGTTCTGTGCCCAGTGTGGCTATTCCATCGCGCGCAGATCGGAACCCTTGCGTTATGCGGGCTTTCTGCCTCGAGTGGCCGCGGCGATCATCGACTTTGTACTGATGACGCCTTTGATTGTCGTCCTACTCTTTTTCACCATGCCCCGAGTCACAACGCAGGATCTTGTGGCCGATAGACAGGTGCAAAAGGGAGCTGATCGCTCGGAGGCCGCGTGGCATCGTTTCCTGCACCAGGAAATGCAGATACTGGGTGCTCTTGCCCTCAGCACATTCATCGCCAGTTGGCCTTACTACACCTTTCTGGAGGCCTCACCCACGCAGGGGACGATCGGCAAGATAATGCTTCGTCTTAAGGTCACTGATCTGGATGGGCGCCGCATCCGGTGGGGGCGGGCGAATGCACGTTACTTCGGGCGCTGGCTTTCGGGTTTACCTTACTGCGCGGGTTATCTGTTTCCCCTGTTCACGGCAAAAAAACAGGCCCTGCACGATCTCATGGCCCGCTGCCTGGTGCTTAAGAAGTAGGCTCGGGACTCGTTTGGCTGGGAGCGGTGACTCCCAACTGGGTCAGCATCCACGCCTCGGCAAACTTGCACTGACGCCTGAAGTTAATCAACGGAATGCCCATCGCTGCCGCGCCCTCTTCGTTGGTGAGCTCAAGGAAGTATTTCAATTCCATCGCTTGCGCCCTCTCCGGATGACTTTCAGCCAGACGGCTCAGGAGCTCATCGACGGTGAGCGTGTCCACGTGCATGAATCTGTCTTCTCCACCCGGCTCAGCGACATCGGCAATATCAACTTTTGCGTCTCCCGATCCGCGTTTGATGGAACGATGACTGCGCGCGTAGTCCACCAGTATCTGTCTCATGTTCTTCGCGGATACACGCAAGAGATGCTGAACATCCTGCACTTCTACCAGCGTGTCGGGCGCGGTCGCCTCCTTAGGCGCGAGCAGACGCTCCCATAACAGACTTACCAACGCGGAACCGGTCGACCCCAACGTATGGCCCTTGCGTTCGCCGGCCATGAGGATGCGCGCGATCCGCTTCAGTTCCGGATAGACCGCCTGGGTCAAATCGTTTCGCGCGGAAGCGTCTCCACGGCGAACTGCGGCCAGCAGATTGTTGACCGTCTCTTCGCTGCCTGGGTCCATGACCAACCTCCCAAAAAGCTTACCGGGTGGAGTTTCTTGAGCAGCCCGGGATTGGATTTTCGCCATTCTCAGTATGACACCGCTAAGAAAAACTCAATGCTGGAAAGGCCTGCTACGGGCATCAGGCCTGCTGCGCCGAATCTTTCCCCTGACCCGCGTGGGAGCCGCATTAGCCATGGTGGACGGCTTCGCCCTTTGGGCGGAGGGCCTGAGGCACCAGAACCTGGTGGTGTTAGGGGCAGCAGCGGTGGTATTGGCCATCCAATGCGGCCTGACGTTGGTGGTGGTTGCCTCCGGTTTCATCGCGCGTTACTCTTCGCGCCGGCAGGGTACTTCGGAGAAGCTTGACCTGGACACCGGGCGTTGCCAGTCGACTGGCTTCGCCGTGGCCTTTCCTCGGTGGCTGCCTTTCGTGACTCTGAGCTGGGATTGGCGGCAACCGGACGGAATCAACGTGGAGACCAGGCGCGAGCAGGGTCAACTTCGCGAATATATTCGTCCGCGCCACCGGCTCGCATCGGATTCGATTCAGCGCCAATTTCGCTGCGGAGATTTTCTCGGCCTCGCCGAGGTCTCCTGGTTGGCGGAGGAACAGAGGTCCATTCGAGTACTGCCCAGCCGGGCGGGAAGCGGGGCGCTGGCATTGCGCGCAGGCCTCGCCCAAGGGAGCGAATTGGCGGATCCTGCCGGCGGGCTGCACGGCAGCCTGACCGAGATGCGTGAATATCGGCCGGGCGACTCGCCCCGGTTGATCCGGTGGAAACTCTTCGCGCATACCCGCAAGTTAATCGTACGAACACCCGAGCCGGCGTTTGAGGATAGCCCAAATTCCTGTGCCTGGCTGGCCGGCGCTCCCTCGAGTGAGGCGGCATCCCGATTGGTTCGCGAGGCGCTTGAAGGAGGAATGCTGGGTGACCAGTGGGGCTTCGGTGCGAGCGGAACCCAAGATCTCATTTTGGGCGACATGGAACGCGCTCGCGACACGATCGCTCGATCCGGGAGCGCCGACGAAATGACGGCAGAGGAAATCCTTCGCTTTCTGTGTGAAGCAGAATTGGCGGGTTTTTCGGCTTGCTATCTGTTCCTATCCGCAGATGCCCCGGGATTGGCTGCGAAGCTCAAACAGATCAGCCGGCAAACTTCGCTGGACCTCCATGCCGTATTTGCCGTTTCCGGCGCAGACGACTTTCCGGAACGAGCGGGGAGGATACACAGGCTGTTCTGGAGGCCGAGGACGGGGCGGCAGGATAAGGCCGTTCTTACAGCTGCCGTTTCCCGGCTCTCGTCCTTCTTCAGCACGAGCGTGCTGTGCGACGTGACGAGCGGAGAGTAGGGGCGGACCTGCCAAATTAGGCTGGGGAACGGAATGGGGGGTGGCCGAGGGGGATTTGGACAGGTCCGCCCTACTCTCCGCTTCGGTCGGGATGACAATTCATCTTGGAAACTATACTTGGCGTTCCCAAACAAAGTTGTCATCCCGAGCGAAGCCGAGGGATCTGCGGTGCGCCCCTCGGACTTCCGGAATCCTCCGCCGGGTACCCCTAATTCCGTTCCCCAGCCTAACTTCAAACTCCTACAGAAAAATCCAGCGTGCCCTTGAGCAGGTTTCTCCGAATCCTTCGCATTTCCAAATGAGCAGTCACTTTGAGGAACTATGCGACCCTTCAATGATCGTCTTGAGATTTTGGGCATGCTGGTCTGGATGGCGGCCTGTGCGGCTGTCGCGGGGCAATATGCAAGCGTTCCGGCCGCGCTGGCAGCAGGCACCAGCGCGTTTTTGGGCTGCCTTGCTGCACGATGGGCAGCAAGGCGCGGCGCACGTCTGGAAGCGACCATCACTCTCTGCCCCTTCGTCTGCGCACTCTTACTGCTTGCTTGCGCCGGAATGCACGACGCGCAGTTTACGGGGAAAATTCTGGTCTGGGGTGGCGCGGCGTTCTGCATCTCAATGGCGCTGGATCTCTTCCGCGCAGAATTGCCCCAGGCAGCGGGCATCCGTGTCGTTTTGATTGTCGCCGCCTTCGCCGCGCGTTTAGCCGCGCACTGCGTAACACGGCCATTCTCCGTAATCGACTTCGTGCTGCACGCAGAAAAAGACCCAGTCCATTTCTTCCTGCTTGCAGGGATCGTGATTGCGATCGGCGCCGTGGGCCGCGGGCTCGCAAATCCAGAAGTGACCCTAAGAGGAACGCTGCTCGCTCTTCTCCCCCAGGGACGTTTGCATCCATCGGCAGATTCAACTCACTCCACTGGTCTTTGAGGAACTATGCGACTCATCAAAAACCGTTTCGAGGTTCCGGGCACGTTGGTCTGGATGGCGGCCTGGACAGTCTTAGCCTTGCAATATACAACCGTGACCGGAACCGTGGCTGCGACGACCGGCGCATTGCTGGGATGCATTGCGGCTGGCTGGGCAAACCTGCGGAGCCCACGCTTGGAGGCCGTGATCCCGAGTTGCGTCTTCGCCTGGGCGTTGCTCCTCATCGGTTGCCATGAATTGCAACAATGGCAGTTTGTCTCAGCAGTGATCGGCCAGCTTCCAACCTTCGAACTAGCGGAGATACTGGGCTGGGGCGGCTCTGCCTTCTGCTTCTCGCTGGGACTGGACCTTCTCCGCTCGAAATTCCCGGAGGCATCGGCTGTCCGCGTTATTTTAATCGTGATAAGCTTTGCCAGCCTTCTCGCCGCACACCGCGATGGCGCGCAACAACGGCCTTACCAGGTAGTCGACCAGATGCTGCGCCGAGGATACGACCCAGTCGATTTCTTCCTCCTGGTGGGAGTTGTGATCGCGATGGGTGCTGTTGTCTTCTGCCTGACGAATCCACGGCAGACCAATCGTGGCATGAAAGACCCTGTCCTGCTCATCGCACTGCTCGCCCTTTTACCACTGCTGCTGCCTGTTTCGCTGCCCAGGCTTGTCTTGCGAGCCCAACGCGCGGCGGCTGGCGGCAATGGTTCCGGTAAGGGAAGCGGCCAGAAAAACAGCAATGACAAAGGCTCGGCCCAGGGCGAAGGAGACAACGGGCAAAAAGGGAGCGGTAAAGGCTCTGGGGGCGGCAAGAGTGGGGGGAATAACAAGAGCTCTGGAAATAGTAGCGGTGGCAGTGGCAATTCATCCAAGGATCACACGCAAGATGATGAGGGTGAGAATCAGGATCCCCAACTGAGCATGACACCGCCTCCGCAACACAACTCGCCGGTGCCAGTGGCGGTGGTGACCTTCCACAATGATTACGATCCGCCAAGCCAGTATTACTATTTCCGGCAGTCTGTCCTGACGCTTTACAACCACGACCAGTTGGTGGCCGATGAGACAGCACGCTATGAGCAAGGGACGTCAGACGGATTTCCTGTGCGGCGCACAGCCGTGCCGGGAGAGATTCCTAACCATGCGCAACTGGTCCACATGAATATCACTTTGCTCGTACCTCACAGCCGTCCCTTCGGCTTAGTGACTCCGATCAGTTATTCGCCCGCTTTGAACCCTGATCCAAAGCGTTTTGAACGGGCTTACCGCGACGACTCCATGGCAACATCGAGCCCTTATACGGATCTCCTGTCGCTTCCGATTGCCAACCCCGTGCCCTCGGATCCGCTGGCGTTGAGCTACTTTACGGCAGCGCCCAAAGATCCGCGTTTTGCCGCCGTGGCGAACGAGGCGCTGGCCAAGCTGCCGGCGGCGGCGCGGCAATTTCCCCTGGCGCGGGCATGGGCCATCAAATCGTGGCTTGATGCGCATGTGACCTACAACAGGCAGGCATCCCATTCTGAGGCCGCGGACCCGGTGGCGGACTTTCTGTTTGGCGATCGTAACGGTTACTGTGTTCACTTCGCTCAGGCAGCGGCGCTGCTCTACCGTACCGCCGGCATCCCGGCGCGGGTAAGTCAGGGCTACGCAGTGGCCGCCCGGCAGCGTGGACACGGCGCATCCTTGCTGATTCGCAGTGGCGACGCCCACGCGTGGCCAGAGATCTACCTGCAAGGGGCCGGTTGGACAGTGGTGGATATCAGCGCCCAACATAGCGTGCAAGAACCGCAAGAGCCGGTCGACCCCGAACAACAGCGCATGCTAGGCGACATGGCTCGCGGGGACGACCAACAGACAGCGAACAGCGGCGGTCAAGGCACACAGGTGCAACGGCCGGACTTCCTGGCGCAGCTGGCTTCCTGGGCACGCTGGGCATTGGCCATGGCTCTTGTCGCGTGGCTGCTGCAGCTTTACATACGCAAGCTCTGGCGGCGGCTTGCTGTCTACATCTGCCCGGTGCGGGACCTGCCGCGGGTGGGTCTGCGCGCGGCCCTGGGCTGCCTGGCGGATGCCGGCTTCCTACGGACGAGCGGAACCACGCGTGAACAATTCGCCTATGCGCTACGCCCCGCGATTCCTGGGCTCGAAGTTTTGACCCAGCTCCATGCTCAGGCATCGCTCGGGGCGGTCTCGCCGCAACATTCGCGCAAGCAGTACTTACAGCTTTGCCATAACGTTGCTCGCCAGGTGCGCGATACGACCCCGGGTTGGCGGCGTGTTTTCGGCTGGCTCAACCCAACGACTGCCTGGCGGGTGTACTAGAGTCAGGCGGGAGCCAACGCCGGAGCCTTGAGAAGAGTGGAAGGGGCTTCCCCCTTCGCCAGGCGGGTCAGGGTGAGTACGGTAATGTCGTCCTCCTGGCCAAAGTCGGTAGCAGCTTTGGTGGCTTGCTCGGCGCTGGGTTTTTGCTGCATCAGGCTACTCAGCCGATCGAAGCTGAAGAGTTCGCCGCTGGCAGCGCGCGCCTCGAGCAGGCCATCGGTATAGAGCACCAGGTGGTCGCCCTCTCGCAGAGGCACGGTTCTTTGCTCATAGGCGGTTTCGGCCACAAGACCCAGGGGAAGAGCCCCGGGAAGCGCGACCTCCTTCTGGTTGACAAAGGGCGGTGGATGACCGGCACTCGCAAGGACGCAGCTTCCGTCGGCGTGGAGCAGCATCACCAGGCAGGTAACAAAGCCACCGTGCAGGCGGCCATAAAGCCGGCGGTTCAGGCCGGCAAGAATCTCTGCGGGCTGCGCGGTGAACTCGGCCAGCGTGCGCAACATGCCGACGATGAGCGATACGGTCATGGCCGCGCGCAATCCCTTGCCGCTCACATCTCCCAGCACGAGCCACGCTGCGCCGTCAGACCCAGGAATTACCTGGAAGAAGTCTCCGCCAACCTCTTGGGCGGGAATATAGGCGCTGGTCACGGAATAGCCTGGTAGCGACGGTAACAATTCCGGGATGAGGACCTGCTGCAGTTCCTGCGCGCTGCGCAGTTCCTGCTCCATGGCGCCCTGGCGCAGGGCGGCCTCTCTGGTATAGCGGTAGACGGCATACACGATCGAGAGCAACAATCCGGTATTCGCCAGAGTGATCACTGTGAATGGGTTGCCCAGAATGGTGAACAAGGGGGCGTTGATCGTGCGCCCCAGGGTCCAATGGGTGTATCGGCTGCCCTGGGATACCGCGATGCGGAAATTGGAGATGACAGAGGAGCTAAAAGCGAAGATCGCCACCAGCCAACGGGCGGGATCCAGCTTTTTACGGATGGCGAAACCCACCAGAAGCAGTGGTAAAAGCTCAGGCACGGTTTCAAATATGGTGAGGAAGGCATCCGCGCCTTGCTCCCAATGAACCGCCGCCGGGCTGCTCCAATCGAACATGGTAAGCGCCCCGTCGAGCACATTGGCGGTCAGAACAATCCAGGCCAGCCACACCGCGAGCCGTACCAGGAAGCGGTTCTCGGTGAGCCGTAGCAAATACAGCAGCAAGAACCACAGGGAAATATCCGCGAGGGCGTGTACTGGCTGCAACCAGCCAAGAGCAAAGCGATAGGACCACGGAAGGTGCAGACCAACCAGAAGCAATCCGAGTTCAGCGGAGAGGGCGTAGAGCGACATCCAGAGCAGAAGTTTCTGCGAACGGTTGCGCAACCATGCCACCAGGCTCATTGCCATCACCAGGAAGGTGAGAGCGTCGAGAGCGAAGAGATATTGGCGGCCGCGCAGCCAGCGGTAATTGAAGTCAGTCTTGCGATCCGCGAGCGCGGCCGCGCTGCCCGCCAGGGGCGGCGCCAGGAACCCTCCCTGGAGACCCGTGTCGAAAGAATCGAGCGGCGCCTTCCACACCCGCACCGCCAACACCCCGTCCCTCGCCTGCCCTAGCTGGTAAATCTGTGGGACTGGATTGAACGGATATGCAGACCCAGGTGGGAATTTACCCTCCTTGCCCACCGGAGTGCCGTTCCAGTAGACCTGGTACACGTCTTCGATCTGGGGGACCAGTAGGTTGAAGTCCGGCGAAGCGCTGGCCGCCGGTTTCAGGTGGAGATGCCGACGATACCAAGCATAGCCAGTGTAGGAGTGGTGACCTTGCTCGCCCCAAGGTTTATCGGCGGTGAGCTGCTCCCATCCTCCATGGCCGGTGGCGTCGTCCAGAGAGCGCGAGGCCCAATCGGGATTGTCCCCCAGGTGGAACTGCCAGGGACCGTCCAACGCAACCGTGCCCTTACCGAGCCCCTCGGCTGTCAGGAGGGGTACCTCGGGGGTGGTCGTGGCAACTGCGTCGGAACCTGCCCCGAACAACACGACGCCGAAAAGACAAGCTCTTGCCACCGCGACGATCATCGTCCTCATCCCCTGGAAGGCCGAAACGGCCTACGGAGCTAATATCACAATCCGGAAAGCAAAGAGAAAGAGTTTCTTTTCGTTGGAGAGGCGGATGATCACCCGAGAGCCGCCCTATCCAGCCCTAAGAAGACGTCAAAGTTCTTAATTGAGCGCATACTGAGTACATGAGCGAAAACAAGATTCCGTTGTGTGATCGCCATCATTTCAGAATGAGGCCTGAGGAGTCGTCCTTTTTCCCTGCCGTGATTTTCAAATGTGCATCACCAAGCTGTGGGCGCTACTATGGAAAACCACATGGGTACTTCAGTGTGCTTCCAGGCGTACCGACACTGGAACGAATTGACCCCGCGGATCGCCACATGAAAGCCTGTCCTGTAAAACGGCACTCCCGCACTTTCATGGCAATTACACGGCCGAAGAACACAGCGCAGGGGGCTAAAGACCACTGGTGCTGGTACTGCTATGAGTGCAACCCGGCAAAGTGATCCACCAAAATGCATTTAGGTGTGGGAAGGACTTGAAAACGATGGGACCATTGAAAGATAAAGTGAGCTGTAGTGGCGCCTTTGACGGCTATGAGGTGACTGGCTGGCGGTACATGGAAACTGCGAGTTGGCATGTAAAGGTATGGCTTGCAGGTCGACCGGGTGATTGGATTGGCTACACGGTAACGGCTGGGAAATTCGAGTTAAATATGTTCGCTCAACCGCAAAAGGAAGAAGCTGTGTTACACCTCATTCGCCAATGGGAAGCCGAAGAGCCGCACCTGAGCGTCTAGTCTTTGGCCTCGCCCTGGCGCTCATTCTCATCACAAAAGTCAAACCGCAAAACCGAGCGGTCCGCGCCGCGTCATTTCCTGATCGAAGAACGCAGATGCCCCTCACAAGGGGCCACCTGGGGGAAGTGTTTCGCTTGGTTGCTTTGGTGTTTTTATTCTTCCCGTTCTTCCGGGATCGGAGCCGGTAGCGTGATCAGGTTGCCATCCCGGAGTATCACGCGCGGACCTTCCACGGGTATCGCGTTATCGGGATGAGCAGGCACCTTGCCGGACCTTGTTGAAAGGTGTTTTTTTAAGTCAGATTGTTGGAGGAAACTCATGAGGTTCTCCAGTAATTCTGTTGTCTGTGATGAGCGCCCGTCTGAAGCCAAGCAAGGGACAGCTGGAGGCGAGGAGAAAATCCGGGCTGTATTCAACCATACGCTTCGTTGGTTTGACGTGCGGTCTCCGCATTTTGAGGGGCAAACCGGCCAGGGGTAGGTTATAGCAATGAATGGTCGGGGAGAGAGGATTCGAACCTCCGACCCCCTGGTCCCGAACCAGGTGCTCTACCAGGCTGAGCCACTCCCCGAACTTGCAGTTGGAAGGATGTTTACGGGCCGAAGGGGCTCCTGGCTGGTCCCTTTGTAAAGCGCTCGCAAACACCTCAAAGTGTATCAGAAAGAGGAAGAGGCGCCGGACCGGGCAGCCTTTGTTCCCCGTACACTGCGAAGGAGAGGCGTTCAACACCCGATGAAACCAGTGCAGCAACTCGACCTCACCGGCTTGCATGTCCTCGACGGAGCCATGGCCACCGAGCTCGAGCGTAGAGGCTTCAACCTCGACGGTCCGCTCTGGTCGGCGCAGGTTCTGGAGAGTTCGCCTGAAGCAATCGTCGACGTGCACAGAGCCTACCTTGATGCCGGCGCCGATTGCCTGCTGACCGCCAGCTACCAAGTTTCGGCCGAGGGCTTTCAGCAGATCGGCTACGATCCCGACGATGCGATCAAAGCCGCAGACAGCGCCCTTCGCGCGTCTGTGACCATCGCGGAAAGGGTGCGGAGCGAGTACCGGTCCACTTCACCGCGCAGGATCTGGATCGCAGCCTCCCTCGGACCTTACGGCGCAATGCTGCACAACGGTGCGGAGTATCACGGCAATTATGACTGCTCCTATGAAGAGCTGGTGGGGTTCCACAGCCGGCGCATCGCTGGGCTTTCAAATACCGATGCCGACTTCCTTGCTTTTGAAAGCATCCCGTCGCTCGAGGAAGCCAAGGCCATCCTGACCGCTCTTCGCTCGTATCCCGACGTGCCGGCGTACCTGAGCTTTACTTGCACCGATGGAACGCACGTTTCTCATGGCGAGACACTGCGGGAGTGCGCTGCATTGCTTGATCAGCAACCTCAGGTCATTGGGATCGGCGTCAATTGCACGCGTCCCGAGCTAATCGTCAGCCTCATCAGGGAGGTGGCGGAAGTCACCCGCAAACCCGTCATCGTCTATCCCAACTCCGGCGAGCATTGGGATGCGGTACATCGCTGCTGGCAAGGCGATGGACAACTCAAGGGGTATGTCGCACTAGCGCAGAGTTGGCGGGCCGCCGGGGCACACTGGATCGGCGGCTGTTGCCGCACCGGCCCGGAACACGTGCGTATGGTGGCCGAGGTCTGGCGTGGCTGAATAAGGGGAGGAACCGCAGAGCCCTCGGCTTCGCTCATGACCTTGGTCGGTAATACAGAAGTTCAGAAAATGCTCTAAGCTGTTTTGCGTGCGAAAACTGGTGTTCTCTCTGTTTTTTGTCGCCACAACCCTGGCTTACGCCGCGACCGGCGTGGATCAGGAAGTCCTCTCGCAGATACCGCAGCGGATGAAGTCTTTCATCGATCGGCAGACGGTCGCCGGAGCAGTTACCCTTGTCGCCCACGGCAACGACATCGTGGAGTTTGACGCCGCCGGCATGGCCGATGTGGAAGCTGGCCATGCCATGCAGAAAGACACCATTTTCCAGATCATGTCCATGACGAAGCCATTTACTGCGGCCGGTATCATGATGCTGGCGGAACAAGGCAAACTCGCGCTGCGCGACCCGGTAGAACAGTATCTGCCCGAATTCCACGGCCTGCGCGTCGCCACCACGGCCGGCCCGGACTCCGCACGCCTGAGCATTCCCAACCACGCAATCACCATCCGTGACCTGCTTACCCATACCTCGGGTATGCAGGACTACCCCGGACCGCCCGCCATCCACGACTACCCACAAACCATGAACGTGCCCCTGGACGAGGTGGTCAGGCAGCTGGCAAAACAGCCGCTGCTCTTTCAGCCGGGCACGCAGTGGAGCTATTCCAGTCCAGGCATTGAAATCCTCGGCCGTATCATCGAAGTCTGCTCCGGGGAGAAGTATGAGGACTACATCACCGAGCACATCCTTCAGCCGCTGGGGATGAAGGACAGCTTTTTCTACCCGCCGCAAGACAAGATCGGGCGCATCGCCATGGTCTATGCAGGGAAAGACGGGAAGCTGGTGCGCGCCCCGGCCAGCATCCTCGGCGGTGATCCGGCGAAACACCGCCAGGGATCTGTGTTTCCGGCCCCGGGATGGGGTCTTTACTCCACAGCCGAGGACCTGCTGCACTTCTACCGCATGATGCTCGGCAACGGTGTTTACGAGGGCCATCGCTACCTGTCACCGTTCTCCGTGCACCTGATGACCAAACGCCAAACCACCGGGATTCTGCCGGTGGGATGGATGCGCGGCTCCGACTATGGCCTGGCTTGGGAGGTGGTCACCGATCCCTTGGGTGAGCTGGCGGGACACACCATCGGTACCTACGGCCACGGCGGAGCCTTTGGCACCCAGGGTTGGATCGATCCCAACAACGACCTCATCTCCATCTTGCTGATTCAGCGCTCGGACGAGGGAGCCCAAAGCATGACAAACGTATTCCTCAACATGGCGGAGTCCAGCATCAGCAAGTAGTACGCCGTCACATTCCTGCAACATGCGACAATGGAATTACCCGCATGAAACCTGAGTCGCTCTCCGTGGACCTGGAATCTATCTCCGTTACGCCGGAACTCCTGGCTCAGCACAGCATCACACCCGAAGAGTACGAGCGTATCGTTACCGCCTTGGGGCGGGCGCCCGGGCTGACGGAGCTGGGCATCTTCAGCGTGATGTGGAGTGAGCACTGCTCCTACAAGTCCTCGCGCGTCCATCTGAAGCGGCTGCCCACCCGCAGCGAGCGCGTGGTGCAGGGGCCAGGAGAAAATGCCGGCATTATTGACGTCGGCGACGGCTGGGCCTGCGCCTTCAAAATCGAATCGCATAACCACCCCTCCTTCATCGAGCCTTTTCAGGGCGCGGCTACCGGCGTCGGGGGCATTCTGCGCGACATCTTCACCATGGGCGCACGACCGCTTGCCGTGATGGACTCCCTGCGTTTCGGGCCCATCAGCGAAGAGGAACTGGGTCGCGACCCCTCGGCCTCGGCCGTGGTCCATAAAAATCACTCCCTGCTCGAGGGCGTGGTTAGCGGCATTGCGGCTTACGGCAATTGCTTCGGCGTCCCCAACCTGGGTGGGGAGACGCGCTTCGAACCTTGCTATTCGGGCAATCCACTGGTCAATGCATTTGCCTTAGGTTTGGTGAGGCGGGATGAGATTTTTTATGCCAAGGCGTCCGGCATCGGCAATCCGGTGATTTACGTGGGCGCCAAGACGGGCCGGGACGGCATCCACGGGGCCACGATGGCAAGTGAGGAGTTCAAGGAAGGCGCGGAGCAGAAGCGGCCCAACGTGCAGGTAGGCGACCCCTTCATGGAGAAGTTGTTGCTGGAGGCCTGCATCGAGGCCATGCGTACCGGCGCGGTCGTGGGCATCCAGGATATGGGCGCCGCCGGGCTCACCTGCTCCACCTGCGAGATGGGCGGGCGCGGTGGAGTCGGGTTGGAGGTCGAGCTGGATCACGTGCCGCAGCGGGAAACTGGCATGTCGGCCTACGAGATCATGCTGAGCGAGAGCCAGGAGCGCATGCTGCTGGTGGCCGACAAGAACCGCGAAGACGAAGTGATTCGGGTTTTTGAAAAGTGGGGCCTGGACGCAGTTATCGTGGGCCAGGTGATCGACGAACCCAGGTTGCGCATTCGCCATCATGGTCAGCTGGTCGCCGATATTCCCAACCAATCGCTCACCGATGACGCGCCGTTGTATCACAGGCCTGTCGGAGAGTGGAAGGCGCCGGTGAGCCTCAATCCTCCGCCTGGAGTGCAGGACAAACTCACTTTTTTCGAGGAGACACAGGCCGGCACCCCCAAGTATGCGGACGAGCTGCGCGCTCTGCTCTCATCCTCAAATATCTGCTCTAAGAACTGGATCCACGAGCAGTACGATTCGATGGTCCAGACCAACACGATGCAGGGACCAGGCGGTGAGGCCGGCGTCATGCGTATCAAGGGCACGCAGCGCGGTCTGGCCATGGCGCTCGATGGTAATGAACGCTGGTGCTACCTGGATCCAAAACTGGGAGCGTCGCATGCTGTCGCCGAGGCAGCGCGCAAGGTAGCCTGCACCGGCGCGACTCCTGTCGCGGCGACGAATTGCCTCAATTTCGGAAACCCGGAAAAGCCGGAGATCATGGCCCAACTCTCGCTGGCCATCGACGGCATCTCAGCGGCATGCATTGCCCTTGGAACTCCCATCACAGGAGGAAATGTCTCGCTTTATAACGAGACCCGCGGCCAAGGCATTTATCCCACACCGGTCATCGGAATTGTGGGCATCCTCGACCAGATCAGCAACGCAGTGGGAGCGGATTTTCAGCGCCCGGGCGACGCAGTTCTGCTCATCGCTCCCGCGTCGGTTCCCCCGCTCGAGGAACGTATGCAGGAGTTTGGGTCGTCGGAATACGCCAGAAAAGTTTTGTCCACCCTGTGGGGCACGCCGCCCAGCCTGGATCTGCAGGTGGAAGCTGGATTGCATCGCTTCCTGGCGGAGCTGGTGAAGCGAGGCCTGATTCATTGCTGTCGCGATATCTCCGATGGAGGAGTTGCCGTTGCTTTAGCCGAAGCATGCTTTGGCCGCGGAGTTGGCGTCCGCGCGAATCTTTCCAAGGCACCCGATCTACCGGCGGAATGGGATCTTTTTGGCGAGACGGCCAGCCAGTGCATCATCAGTTGCCCCAAGGCTTCAGTGGCGCAAATCGAAAAGCTGATCGGACAGTACCCGGGCCTGATGGTGGCGACGCTGGGAGAAACCGTGACTGATCTCTTTGAGCTTGCGATCGATAGCCGGGTAGTGGTCCGGGAAAAGGTTTCAGGCCTGCGTAACGTCTGGTCCACCGCGCTGGCTGCGTTGCTGCGTAACGATGCCCCGGTTGGAAACTAAGGGCATGGAGAGTAACACCATCGAGCATCTGGATAAATTGAGGGAAGAGTGTGGCGTGGTTGCGGTGCACGGCCACCCTGACGCGGCGCGACAGGCCTATCTGGCCCTCTATGCACTGCAGCATCGCGGGCAGGAGTCCGCGGGCATCGCTACCGCTGATTACACCAATCTTTACAACATCAAGGGGATGGGCCTGGTCGCAGACATCTTCACCGACGATGTGCTGTGCAAATTGCCCGGCGAGTTAGCGATTGGCCACACCCGTTATTCCACTACTGGCGACTCGGCACTTTTGAATGCGCAGCCTATTCGGGTGGATTCGACCCGCGGCCTGATTGCGATCGCACACAATGGCAACCTGGTGAACCTAGGCACAGTGCGCACCCGCCTGGAGCGAGAGGGCGCATACTTCCAGACCACAAGTGACTCAGAGATCATCGTGCAACTGATCGCGCACTCCAACGCCAACTCGCTCATTGAGGCAATCGGCGACTCGTTGCGCCAGGTGACGGGAGCTTTTTCGATCGTGATGATGACGCGGGATCGCATTTTTGCCGCTCGCGATCCGTATGGCTTCCGGCCCCTTTCCATGGGTCGCATTCACAATCCAGACGGTCCAGATACGGTGGTGTTTGCCTCGGAGACGTGTGCTTTTGATCTCTTGCGGGCCAAGTATGAGCGCGATGTGCTGCCCGGCGAGGTGGTGATGGTTACCCGCGACGGCGTCACCTCAGTGCAGTACGCTACCGGCACGCGGCAGGCAAGCTGCATCTTCGAGCATGTTTATTTTGCCCGGCCAGACAGCAAAATCTTCGGCCGCTGGGTACAAGCAAGCCGGGAGCAGATGGGGCGCCGCCTGGCGCTCGAATCGCCGGTGGATGCCGACCTGGTTGTGCCCGTTCCCGACTCTGGGGTGACTGCGGCGCTAGGATACGCGGCGCAGAGTGGGATTCCCTTCAACTTCGGCCTTATACGCAATCATTATGTCGGGCGCACGTTCATTGAGCCGGAGCAGCGAGTGCGCGATTTCGGGGTCAAGCTCAAGCTGAACCCTGTACGCAATCTGCTCGAGGGCAAGCGCATCATCCTGATCGACGACTCCATTATCCGGGGCACGACCAGCCGCAAGATCGTGCGCATGGTGCGCGCCGCAGGAGCGAAAGAGGTGCATCTGCGCATTAGTTGTCCGCCGACTATTTCGCCCTGCTACTACGGAGTCGATACGCCGAACAAGCGCGAGCTGATTGCCGCCAACTCTTCGGTCGAGGATATTCGTCAGTACATCGAGGCCGATTCGCTAAGCTATCTTTCGCTCGAAGGACTGGAGCGGGCCTGCGACGGGGGCGAGGGCAATCACTACTGCACTGCTTGCTACACCGGCGAGTATCCGACGCAATGGGTGGATGTAGCGGAGATCCTGCCGGCAACCGCTGCCAGCCGTTGAGGGCGCGGGATCTAAGTCCCGAAGGGAAATAGCGCAGGGAGTGGCACGACTGAAGTCGTGCCCTGATACAAAGCGAGAACTTGTTGCCGAGGGAAGGCTAGTCCGATTTGCTGGTGGAAGTGGACGGGGCGGGAGTCGCAGTGCTCTCCGTCTTTGCAGCTGATCCTTTATCGCCTCCGCCTTTGTCTGAAGCAGCAGAGCTGCTGTCAGAGCCACTGCCTCCATCCGGCGACTTGCCGGACGCGGCGGGCTTGGCTGCGTAGTCCGTCGAGTAGAATCCGGATCCTTTGAAATGCGCCGCGGGCGCGGAAATCAAGCGTTCAACTTCGCCTTGGCAAACCGGGCATTCCGTTGCATCTGCGGCAGAGTAGGTTTGAATCCGTTCAAATCGGTGCCCGCACTTTTTGCACTTGTATTCGTATAGCGGCATCCGTGCTCCTTCAACGTTACAGGTTCTTCATTCGGTGGCCGCCAGCACGGGCTGGCGATCCGCCAGTTCGATGAGGCGCACCTCGGTAATGGCTTCGGTTGACTCCAGTGCGCTCAGGACCGAGGGTGCGACACGTCCGTCGATCTGGACCACTGCAAGCGCGTTGTGCTGCGCTGTCCGTACGCTCCGTCCCAGAGCGAAATTCGCTATGTTCATCTTATGCTCGCCCAGAATGGTGCCGATTCGGCCAATCACACCCGGAACATCCAGGTTGCGGATGAAGAGCAGCGTTCCATTCAGCGGGGCTTCAATATCGATTCCGTCGCAAGCGAGCAGCCGCGGCGAACTGCCATGCAACACGGTGGCGCTCGCAGTCGTATCTCCGCCGGCGGTATGCAGGGTCAGCTTAAGCACGGTTCCCGCGCCTCCCGATCCTTCTTCCTTCTTCTCTTCATGCACCCGGATGCCGCGCTCCGCGGCCACGGACAGTGCATTGATGCGATTCACGTTTTCCGAATTCGCGAACACTCCCTGGATGGCGGCATTGCGCACCAATTCAGTCTTGCCCTGAGCGAGGCGCCCGCTGTAGGAAATATGGATGCTCTCCAGATTGCCTATAGCCAGTGGGGAAAGAAATGCGCCCAGGCGCTGAGCCATCAGGATGTAAGGCGAAACCTCCTGATACTCCTCATAGGTCATCGACGGCAGGTTGACCGCGTTCTGGACCACGCCGAACTTGAGGTACTCCTTTACCTGCATGGCAATCTGCACCCCAACGGCCTCTTGCGCCTCGCCGGTAGAGCCCGCAATGTGTGGGGTCAGGATTACGTTGTCCAGACCGAAATAGGGAGAATCCTTCAACGGCTCGTGGCTGAAGACATCGAGCGCGGCCCCGGCTACCTGGCCAGAGCTCAGCGCCTCCACCAAAGCGGCGTCGTCGATCAATTCGCCGCGGGCGCAATTGACGATGCGTACGTTCTTTCTCATGGTGGCCAGCGTCTTGGGATTGATAATCCCTGTCGTTTGCGGAGTTAGCCCCACATGCAGCGTCAGAAAATCAGCTCCTCGAAATAACTCGTCCATGGAGCAGAGCCGGACGCCGTTCTCCCGGGCCACCGCGGGCGCGACGAAAGGGTCATGACCCAGCAGTTCCATGCCGAAGGCCTTGGCACGGCGAGCAACCTCAAGTCCCACCCGGCCGAGGCCGAGGATGGCAAGCTGCTTGCCCCGCAGCTCGGCTCCCTGCAATGATTTCTTTTCCCACTTACCGGCATGCAGCAGCGAGTTGGCACGGGGCAGCTGTCGTGCTAACGCCAGCATGAGTCCAATGGTCAGCTCGGCGACCGCGATCGCGTTCGCGCCGGGCGTATTCATCACCACGATTCCCCGGCGCGTGGCTGCATCCGCATCGATGTTGTCGACGCCGACACCGGCACGTCCGATCACCCGCAGCTTGGGAGCTGACTCCAGCAGCGCTTCATCTACCTGGACCGCGGAACGAACGACGAGTGCATCAGCATCCGTCAACTCGGCGGCCAACCCGTTCTTTATCTGGTCGTGGGTTACGATCCGCCAATCAGCCTCGCTTGCCAAGACAGCCAGGGTGGCGGGCGAGACTTTCTCTGCCAGTACGATCTTCATCGTTCTCCTAAGGGCTTTTTTACCGCGGCGCGACCGCTGCTGCCGGAAGGCAGCAGCCATCGCGAAGGGCAAACCGGTTCTCTAGCGTGTAGGTAGGGAGGCGCCTGCCAGGGTAAGCTCCCTTTGCGCCGCCTCGTCGGGCGCTCGTGAAGCGAAAACATTCTGCGCTGCGATCAACGCTTTTCCAAACGCGAAACCTGGAAGCTTGAGAGTGTGGGCTACCTGCTCCAGAGCGCCGATCAGGGCAATCGTATCCATATAGTCAAAAAATCCGAGATGCGCGATACGGAAGATCTGACCTTTCATTTCGCCCTGCCCGTTGGTGATGACGGCGGCAAAGCGGCTCTTCAACTCTTTGACGATGGCGCCGGAATCCATTCCCGGCGGGGGCAGGACCGCGGTGACGGCAGCCGCTGGGGCATCGGGGGCAAACAACTTCAAACCCAGGGCTTCCACCGCAGCGCGGGTCATCGCGGCGCAGCTCTCCGCATTCTCAACCAGTTTGGCCCGCCCTTGCGCCAGATCGCCGTCGGCCTGACCAGCAATGTAGTCGAGTGCCGCACCCAAGGCTGCAATCAAAGCCACGGCCGGGGTGTAAGCGGACTCACCTTTGGCTGCATTCTTTCTCTCTTTGCGCAGATCGAAGTAGTAGCGCGGATTGAGGCTGATCTCCATCAGGTCCCATGCGCGATCGCTGACCGCGAGGTAGGAGAGCCCGGGCGGTATCATGACCGCCTTCTGGGATCCACCGATCAGGACGTCCACGCCCCAGGCATCCATATCGATGTGCGTAGTGCCCAGTCCGGTGATGGCATCCACCACCAGCACCGCGTCTTTACCGCTCTGCTTCAAAAGCTCGGCTACGTCCTGCACGCGGTGGCGCACCCCAGTCGAGGTCTCCGTAGCCTGCATGAATACGGCCCGGGTCTCGATCTTCAGCGCCTTGCGCACCTCTTCCAGGTCGAAGGTCTGGCCGTAGGGCGCGCTCACCACATCCACGTCGCAACCAAATGCCTTCGCCAGGCTAACCCAGCGTTCGCCGAACTTGCCGGCGGTGAGCACCAGCACGCGGTCTCCCGGCGAAGTAAGGTTCGAGACGGAAGCTTCCATCGCTCCAGTACCAGAGGAGGCGAGCAGGATGACATCATTTCTGGTCCCCACGAAGGTCTTCAGATCGCGGAGCACCTTCAGGTACAGGGCGCGGAATTCCGGCGTGCGGTGGTGTATATCGGCGGCGGCCATCGCGAACTGGGCAGCGGGAAGAAGCGGTGTCGGGCCTGGAGTAAATAAGCGCGTCTTACGGATCATGCTTCTATTGTAATAAAGTCGGAGTCCTGGGACGACTGGAGGGCTATGAGCCTGGTTGAGAAGATCCACGAGGATATGGTCGGGGCCATGAAGCAGCGGGCGGTGGACCGCTTATCCACCCTGCGCATGGTAAAGGCAGCATTGAAGAATAAGGAGATAGACCAACGGGCGCCAGTCACCGATGCCCAGGCTGTTCAGGTACTGACGACCTTGATCAAGCAACGGAAGGACTCCATCGAGCAATTCACCAAGGGCAACCGTCCGGAGCTGGCAGCCAAGGAAGCGGCGGAGATCACGGTTATTGAGGAGTACATGCCCAAAGCGGCCGGGGATGAGG
Source organism: Acidobacteriaceae bacterium (assembly GCA_049522955.1). Taxonomy (GTDB): domain Bacteria; phylum Acidobacteriota; class Terriglobia; order Terriglobales; family Acidobacteriaceae; genus PALSA-350. The sequence continues at coordinate 67,295 of JBEKNJ010000008.1, read as the reverse complement.
AACTGGGCCGGTTGGTCGCCTCAACCCTGGCTGAACTGCGGGCTCAGGGCACTCAGCCCGGGGCTAAAGATATGGGGATGGTAATGAAGGCGGTGCAAACCAAGATTCAGGCCAGCGGCCTTCGGGCTGACGGACGGGTGGTGAGTGAACTGGTAAAGGCTGCGCTGGCCAGCTAGCGCCAGGATCATTTTGTACTGGAAAAAAGGAAACCGCAGATCTCTCCACTTCGCTACGCTCCGGTCGAGATGACAATTCTGTTTGGAAACGATACTGAGCGTTCCCAAACTGGTGACCTTCATCTTGGAAACGACACTGAGCGTTCCCAAACAGAATTGTCATCTCGACCGAAGCGCAGCGGAGTGGAGAGATCTGCGGTTTCTTCTTTGGATTCCGAATTGAGACAGCTGAGGCTCACTCCGGGATGACTTTGACGAAGATGCCGTCTGGTAGCTCACCCCCCAGCACGTGCACGACTCCACCCTTCACCAAACCGCGAAGCATGACCGCCTTACTTGGCGATGGCGGAGCTGGCGCGGGTGCCGGGTTCGCAGCCGGCGCCCTGCCCATACCGCGGTCCATAGCCAGGTTTGCCAGCCGGTCGGCGTGGCGGTTCTTTTCCCGCAGAACATGTTGAATCTGGAAATGCTCGAGTTGCGGGACGCGGCGGCGCGCTTCCTCGTAGAGGGGGCGAAGTTCAGGGCTGTTCACCCGGTACTGGCCCTTCATCTGCTTGACCATGAGTTCAGAGTCAGAGACGACCCGCAGGCTGCGATGCCCCTGGGCGATCGCAAACTCCAACGCCGCCAGAAGCGCAGAGTACTCGGCAAAGTTATTGGTTTGCTTGCCCAGGTACTGACTCAATTCGGCCAAAACCTCGCCAGTGGAATCCTGGATGTAAACGCCGAAACCGGCCGGGCCCGGGTTGCCGCGAGACCCACCATCGCAATAGGCGACGATCGCATCGCTGGAGTTCGGGGATTGGGAAGACATAGGCTGAGTCTATCGAAAGTTTGCCGCCACGATGCTAACCAAACGGTCCCGATTTTCGTCCTACGGGGCAGCGGTAGAGTGTGTGTATTGGGAGTGACCATGCCGGCGGACGCACTTCGCTTTTCCCAACAAGGATCGATCAAGGCCGGAAGCTCCGCCTGGGCTCCGAAGCGAACGTTACAATCCTCGTCAGGCATGGCAAGCGAGGCATGGGGTCGGGCCACTGAGACCGAGCTGATACGCGAGGCGCAAAAAGGCTCCCGTACCGCCTTCGAAGCCTTGGTGCGTCAATATGACCAGCCTGTCCTTCGGCTCGCGCTGCGCTTGACCGGGTCGGAGCAGGATGCCCAGGACATCCATCAGGAAGCCTTCCTCAAGGCCTACCGCTACCTGGCAAATTTCCGCTTCGAATGTTCCTTCTATACCTGGATCTACCGCATCGTCACTAACCTGTGTCTCGATCACTTGCGCCGGCGCAAGTCTCGCCGTGAAGAGCAGTCGGTGGTCGTGGATTCGAGCGGCGGGGAGATGGACCTGCTGAGCAATATCTCGGACGACCGGTCGATGGCCAATCCCGAACGCGAACTGGAGCGCAAGCTGCTGGGGGAGCGAATTCAGGAAGCACTCAGCCATCTGACCCCCCGAGAGCGGATGGTTTTCGAATTAAAGCACTACCAGGGCCTGAGATTAAGAACGATCGGTGAAATGCTGAATACCACGGAAGAGACCGCCAAGAACACGCTCTTCCGCGCGACAAGAAAACTAAGAGCAAATCTGGCGGCAATTCGGTGAGGCGAGGTTTCAAATGGAATGCGGACTGGCTCAACAGAAGATAGCTCTCTTTGCGTACGGAGAGCTTCCTGACGATCAGTGTCATGCACTTGAAGGTCATCTGGCGACCTGCAAGCAGTGTCAGGAGGAGTTCGCAGCCGTACAAGCGCTGCAACAGGCAATGGCTCTTGCGCCCGCCCAGGAGCCTTCAGCCAACCTGCTGGCGCAGGCGCGCTTGCGGCTGGAAGAAGCGTTGGACAGCATGCCGCGCAGTAGCTGGCTCATGCGGGTCCAGCAATCGATATTTCGCGGCGCCGGCATGCTGGGCCGAGCTCCGGTCGCAGCTTCTCTGCTACTGCTTCTGGGCCTCGGCTCCGGAGGCTGGGGTGGCTACCAATACTCATCCCGACAGAAGCCGCAGACTGCGTTGCCGGCGGCTATTGAGGGTCCGGGCAAAATCGCGAACATCAATAGCATCTCCCGCGAGCCAAACACGGAAAATGTAGAAGTCCACTTCAATCGCCTGGTTCCGGAAACGGCCCAGGGGTCGCTGGATGATCCGCAGATACGGCAGCTCCTCCTGGTAGGTGCGGAAAGCCAGGTAAATCCCGGGGTGGCGCAAAACTCCGTTGGCCTGCTGGCCGATGAATGCCTGGCTGGGCATCAATGTTCCGATGGTCCGATCCGAAAGGCTTTGCTGGTGGCATTGCGCTATGACCAGAACACTGGCGTTCGGCTGCGAGCACTGAACGGCTTAAAGCCTTACGTTGCAGAAGATATGCGCGTACGCGACGGGGTGCTGGAAGCGCTGATGGACGACCCTGACGCCAACGTGCGATCACGTGCAATCGAGCTTCTGCAGCCGGTTGAAGCAGACAGCAGCGTCCAGCAAGTGTTGCACACGGTCGCCTCGGAAGACGACAATCCTCACATTCGCACTGTCTCCCAGGAAGTTTTGAATCGATTCCCACAGACACAGTAGCTTGGGTTACTTTTGGACATGCAGCAAGTCTCAGCTGTTGGGTATACCTGGAGAGAACTCCGATGAAACACTTTCCGATGTTGGGTTTGCCGGCTTTGGTTCTGGGTGGTCTTCTGACCACTCACCCGATTCTGGCATTTGGCGGCACGGTGAATTTATCAGGAGATCTGGTCCCGGATTTTCTACTCTTTAGTGCCCAGGGCTATCTGGGAGTTGGCCTGGAGGAGGTCGACGCCGACCGCATCAGTGCCCTCCGCTTGAAGGATACCCACGGAGCCGAGGTGGTCATGGTGGATCATGATGCACCCGCAGGAAAGTCCGGCCTGCTGAAGGTCCACGACGTGATTCTTGAGCTTGACGGGCAGACCTTTGACAACGTTGACCAACTGCGCCGCCGGCTGCGCGATATGCCTTCGGGGCGCACCATAAACTTGCTGATTAGCCGGGACGGCAATCCTGTTACCATCACGGTCCAGCTTTGCGACCGGGCAGTGCTGGAGCAACAAGCCTGGTCGCAGCATTACAGTGTTCCGGAACCGGCTCGTGCGGCGCCCACCGGGGGCGGCCAGAGTAGCTTTTTGGGATCTAGGGCACCCGCCGCCGTGGGCTTTTTCGACATTGCCATCCCTAAGGGCTCCTATGTGGGCGCAGAGTTGAATCCCGTGCAAAAGCAACTGGCTGACTACTTCGGGGTGCGCAGCGGCACCGGATTGCTGGTGGAAAGCGTTGACTACCAGAGCCCCGCTGGGCGGGCCGGCCTGAAGGCGGGCGACGTGGTTGTGAAGGTAGAGTCGCAGCAGATGACCAGCCGCAACGACTGGTTCAAGGCGATCCGCAACCACCGTGGTCAACCAGTACAAGTGACGGTCATGCGCAATAAGCAGGAGCAGGTCCTGACGATGAGCGCCGGTAAACCTAAGAAAAAGTAGGCCTCTCGCTTTACATCGCCTGCGACGCAGTTCAGGTCGAGATCCTCCCCATTCCTTTGTGGATACTCCCTTCCTTTGCCCCACTGTGGTTGAATGAAGCAGATGCAGCCGAAGCATAAAAAGCACACATTACGAGGCCGGGCCAAGGCGGCGAAGCGCAAAGTGCGCGAGCTCGCGGTGGTGGGGCACGCGTTGGCTTCCACGAAACACGTGGTTATGGCACAGATCGTGCCCATGCGATTCTGCAATCTTTCCTGCGCTTACTGCAACGAGTACGACAAGGTGTCCAAGCCGGTACCGCTCGAAGAGATGGTCCACCGCATCGACCATCTCGCTGCCCTGGGCTCGAGCATCATCACGATCTCCGGGGGCGAGCCGCTGACCCATCCGGAGCTGGACGGAATCGTCGCTCGTATCCGTCACCACGGGCGGGTCGCCGGGATGATCACCAATGGATACCTGCTGATGCCGGAACGGATTGAACGGCTCAACCGGGCCGGTCTCGACCACATGCAGATCTCTATCGACAACATCGAGCCGGATGAGATTTCCAAGAAGAGCCTCAAAGTGCTGGACAAGAAGCTTGAATTTCTCTCCCAGCATGCCGAGTTCCACGTCAATATCAACTCGGTGGTCGGCGGGGGCATCAGGAATCCGCAGGATGCACTGGTGATTGGCAAGCGCGCCCTGGAGTTGGGGTTTACTTCAACTATCGGAATTATCCACGACGGGGACGGCCAACTTAAGGCCCTGAAAGACGAAGAACGGCGCGTCTATTACCAGATGGCCGGCATGGTGAAGAAGAACTATTCGCGCTTCAATAAGTTTCAGGAAGCGATTGCGAATGCAGAGCCGAACGACTGGCGCTGCCGGGCAGGATCACGTTTCCTCTACGTCTGCGAGGACGGTTTGGTGCACTATTGCTCGCAACAGCGCGGATACCCGGGCGTTCCGCTAGCCGAATACACCAAGGCCGACGTGCAGCGAGAGTACTTGACGGAAAAGAGTTGCGCTCCCCATTGCACAGTGTCCTGCGTGCACCAGATCTCCTACATCGATCACTGGCGCTCGCCCCAGACGCGGCAAACCACGCCGGGCCAGCTGGTCAAGATCCAGACCTAAAATTGAGACGCTCGGCGCAGACGGTTTCTACTCACCGGTGCCGTGATGAGCAGGCGGAGTGGCCTGGCCCTTCGTGTCGGCCAGGGCTTGGTCGATGATCTGATAAAGCCTTTGGCGATCGACCACTTCCACAAAGGGAACACCCTTCGTCTGGCTGGTGACCACCCAGATGGTTGGCGTGTGCTCGATGCCAATGCGTTTGCCTAGATCAATGTCCGCCTGGACCTCCGCCGCCAGCTTCTTTTGCGGGTCCACGACAAAAGGAAGCGCCAGGCCATGTTCCTGGGCAAATTTTTCGGCAAAGTTATGGATGGCGGCCGCGGCGGCCGTCGTAGGACCCGCCGGGGTTTCGGGTGACGTCTCACCCGCGGCATCAATCAAATTCTGGTTGGCAAAGACCTGATCGCGGAAGTCGTCGCCAAGCTTCTTCGACTTCGTGTCAAACCATCGGGCATACACTGCAGCGTCAAAACTCCAGGCGTGAAAGGGCAACGGAAAATCATGACGCACCCAGGGAATATGGTACTGGGCCACAGCATCCTTAAGCAGAGGATTGGCGCGGGCACAGTCGGGACACTCCATGTCTTCAAACTCGACGATCGCCACGTGGGCGCCGGGCGGCGGCTTGAGGGCGGCGGGGTCATGAACGGTCGTGGACTGCGCGCCGGCAAATTGCGCCGAAAGAGCGCTGACCAGCAGGAAAGCCGCGATGCGGATCCGATTGCGATGCGGGTTTAAACCTGTCGCCGGTGGCTGTGGTGAGATTGCGTCCATGGTTCGTTTGCCCTTCACTCTTTAGACCCTGATTCCTATTCATTGTAACGGGTTGGCGGCTGATATGATGCAGGCTTCCGGTGGGGGATGGGGCGCGCGACGCTGAAGATCGTACTCAGCCTGGTGGGAGCGGGCGCGGTTAGCCTGGTTGTCTTTGTTTTGCTGGAAGCCGTGCTGCCCGGAGCGCATACCCACATCCGCGGCACCATGCTCTTTCGCTTTCAGCTAGGCTCAATGATCGCGATGGCTGTCTTTGCCGGGCTTGCTATCGTCATTTACGTGCGGCTGTCACGTAAAGATTAGGAAATGCTATGAAGAATCGCACGGAGTGGATAACGTTCGCGGTGTTCGTGATCGCGGTCCTGGGAGCACTTGGTTTTCTATTGCGCCGCGGAGTCCACGGCCAGTCGGCAGCGTTGGCAGTGGCCCTGCTGGTGATCCTGTTGTTGCGAATTGGGATCTTTGCCTGGAATCTGCGTCAGCAGCGCGCTGACCTTGATCGCCGCAGTTAGCGATTCGCCGGCAGACCAAGAACGAATCGCGATCACTGTGCTACACTCGGTTCCCGCAAACGAGGCAGGCCTCTCGTGTGCATGGAAAATCGGTTCCGAGTTTTGCTATTTCTTCGAATTCGCGGGCCCATGGCCTTCCGTAACGCGCTTCCCGGCGCGACGGAACGTAATTGGAGATACCTCGAATGAATCGTTCATTGAAGATCTATCAAGGACAGGACATTCGTAACGTCGCCGTGGTGGGCCACGCGCATTGCGGAAAAACCACCTTGATCTCCGCGCTTCTTCATGCCGCCAAGATGACCGAAAGGTTGGGCCGGGTAGATGACGGCAGTGCGGTCACCGCCTACGACGAAGAAGACGTCGCGCGGCGCACCACCATGCAGAATGCGCTGGCTTTCGCGGAGTGGCGCAACCTCAAAATCAATTTCGTCGATACGCCCGGTTTTCCCATGTTCGTGCACGAGGCGCGTGCTGCCCTTCTGCCGGTAGAAGCAGCCCTGCTCGTGGTGAACGCTGCATGCGGCGTGGAAGCTATGACCCGGCGGGTGTGGAAGTTCGCCGAAGAATTCAACCTGCCGCGGGCCATCGTGATCAACCAGATGGACCATCCGCGCGCGGATCGCGAACGCACAATGAACGCTTTGCGCGAAGCGTTTGGCCGCCAGGTAGTTCCGGTGCAGATTCCCATTATTGAGGGCAACGGACAGAATGGTAGCTTCCGCGGTGTTGTGGACCTGGTGACCATGGAAGCCTTCGTCTACGAACCGGACGGCACCGGCAGCGGACGGCTTTCGGAGATTCCGGTTCGACTTCGCGAAGAGGCCACGGCGGCCCACCAAGACCTGGTGGAGCTTGTCGCCGAGGGCAAGGACGAGTTGATGGAAGAGTTTTTCCGCGAAGGGACAATCCCCGAAGAGCACCTGATTGTCGCCCTCCATGAGGCCATCCGCGAGGACCGGATTTTTCCCGTACTCTTTGCAAGCGGCCTGCGGAATGTGGGCAGCGACCATCTGCTGGATTTTCTTCAGGTGTACGCGCCGGCCCCCGTGGAGCGGGTTCCGGTGGCCGCCCGTGGCACGATGGAATCCGCGGTCCGCCAAGTCAAGGTGAGCGAACCTCTGGTTGCCGGGCAGGCGGCCACGGTGCAGGCCGAGGCAAGCACGGCAAACGGTGGCCCCGATTCGGTTGCTGAGATGGTGTTGCGCAAAGTAGACGATCACGAGCCGCTGTCGCTGTATGTCTTTAAGACCATGTCTGATCCCTTTGCGGGAAGAATCTCGTTTTTCAAGGTCTTTTCCGGGGTTGCGCGCAGCGATGCTACCGTGACCAACTACACCCATCGAAGCGCGGAACGGATGGCCCACCTGACGGTCATGCAGGGACGTACAGCCATGCCCATCGCGGAGCTGCACGCGGGCGATATCGGCGCCGTGGCCAAACTACGCGAAACCTTTACCGGCGACACCCTCGGGGATGCCGGCCAGGAAATTTATTTTGACCCGGTGACCATGCCGGAGCCTGCAGTCACGTATGCCATCGAGCCCAAGACGCGAGCGGATGAGGACAAGCTGGCGCCAGCCGTGCACAAGCTGATGGAGGAGGACCTTATGGTCCGTTTCTATCGCGACGCCGCGACCCACGAATTCCTGCTGGCCGGCTCGGGCCAACCCCACATCGAATCTATTGTGCACAAACTGCAGCGTCGTTATCACACCGAAGTGACGCTCAAAGCTCCTAAGGTGCCCTATCGGGAAACGATCCGTGCCCGCGCCGATGCCCAGGGTAGGCACAAGAAGCAGAGTGGAGGCCATGGGCAATACGGCGACTGCTGGGTCCGCCTGGAACCGCTGCCCTTAGGCTCGGGTTTCGAATTCGTCAACGAGATCTTCGGCGGGGCGATTCCGAGGACTTTTATTCCCGCAGTGGAAAAGGGCATCCAGGAGGCGGCCGCGCGCGGCTGGCTGGCTGGCTTTCCCATGGTCGATTTTCGGGCGGTGCTGTACGACGGCAGCTACCATGACGTGGACTCCAATGAACTCTCCTTCCGGCTGGCCGGCCGGCTGGCCTTTCGCAACTGCATGCAGCAGTCAAAACCGGTCTTGTTGGAACCACTTATGCGGGTGGAGATTGAAGCGCCGGAGGGTTTTACCGGCGTGCTTATGGGAGACCTGACTGGGCGCCGCGGCCGGGTTCAAGGGATGGGGAGTGGCCGGGGCACCACGATTATCCGCGCCGAAGTCCCGATGGCGGAAATGCTCAGCTACGGCGCGACCCTCACCTCCCTGACTCAAGGGCTAGGCAGCTTCCACATGGAAATGGCTCGCTATGATGTCGTGCCCCCGGCGGCGGCGGAAAAGGTCATCGCCTCGGCGCACAAGCACCTGCAAGCCGACGACGAATCGTAGAGGCCAGAAACAGTGGGGCCTTCAGCCCTGTGTGAGAGCCGAAAAGGAACCGTCCTTAGCCCTGCCCGACATATCCACTTCCCCTAGTACGATAGATAAGGTCGGGGTAGGCCGCGCCCCGAAACCAGCCAACATTAGGCAACCTGGAGCCCCCGATTCGATCTAAAGGATTGAACGGAAAGGAAGAGACGACCGATAATGACGATCCCAGCGCGGAGCCTTATGGCGGCGATTATATTTTTGTCCGCCGGGATGCTCCCGGCGCAAACCGCTAATCAGAGTTCCGCGCAAAGCGCCTACTACGGCAGCGTAAGCACGGTGCAACCGACCGACGGGGTCAAACCCCTGACGCTCGACGAAGCCATCGCGATGGGCATCGAGCACAATCTGGCACTGATTGAGGCGCGGCAACAGGAGCAGAGCGCTAAGGCGCAGTCGCTCGAAAGCTTCCAATCGCTCCTACCCACGGTCACGGCGCAGGGGGACTTGGGGGCACACCAAATCAACCTGGCAGCATTGGGATTTTCCAGCAGCCTGATCGGCAAATTTGCCCCCCTTTTCCCGGATTTGAACTTTTCTTCGTTTTCCCCAGTGGTGAAGGTAAACGTCATCGACGCCATGGTGAATTACTCACAAACCCTGTTCAGCCTGCCCAACTTCGACCGCTACCGGGCGTCCAAACAAAGCGTCGTGGCTGCTTTTTACAACAAGCAGTCGTCGCGCGGCCTGGTGGTGCTCACGGTGGGCAACGCTTACCTGCAGGCGGTGGCTCTCGGGGCGCAGGTGGACAATGCGCGGGCTTTGCTCGCGGCTGACCAGGTGCTGCTCAATCAAGCCGTCGCCGAGCACCAGGCTGGAACGGCGGCAAACCTGGACGAGCTGAGGGCCAGGGTGCAGTTCCAAACGCAACAACAAGCCGTCATCTCGGCTGAGGTGAATTTCCAGAAAGCAAAGATTGCGCTTAACCGGGAAATTGGTCTACCGGCACAACAGGAGATTCAGCTCACAGATACCGAGCCCTATGCCGATCTGGCCACGATGAGTATCGACCAGGCTAAGGAGATGGCCTACCGCAGCCGGCAGGATTATCAGAGTCTGCAGGCGCAGGTTCGCGCGGCGCAGTTGCAGCGGAAAGCGGCAAAGTGGGAGCGGCTCCCAACGCTGGATTTTCAAGGAAACTACGGCGTTACCGGGGTGACTGGGGGGCTTTATCATGGCACGTTCGTGGCTGCCGGTTCCCTGAACCTGCCGCTTTTCCAGGAAGCGAAGTTCCGCGGAGACAGCGGCGTCGCATCCGCTAACCTGAACAATCTCACCCAGCAGCTGGCCGCGCTCAGGGAACAGATCAACCAGCAACTGAGAGATAGCATCCTGGACGTGCAATCAGCGACCGAGCTCGTCCGGGTAGCGCGAAGCAACGTGGAGTTGGCTCGGAAGGAACTGGAACAGACCACGGATCGGTTTCAGGCTGGGGTTGACGACAACCTCCCTGTGGTCCAAGCCCAGGCTACCCTTGCCAACGCAGAGACGAACCTGGTCGATACCACCAGCCAACACAATCAGGCCAAACTGGGGCTGGCTCGAAACCTGGGCATCGTCGACACCCAATATGCAACCTTTCTGCACGGCAACTAAACTGACTGCTCGAGCAGAGTCACCGTACCGCTGCGGATATCGAAATATGCGGCCGCAACCATCAACTTGCCCTCTGCGACCAGGTTTGACAGTAATGGGGAAGCTTCCCGCAAACGAGCAGCCTGGATCAACACATTGGCGCGGACAGTGGCGTCGACATCGGGGCCGGCTTGCTCCACTGCATCTTTGATGTAGGGGAAGAGCGCACCGATTTGTCCCGGAACAGCGGCTTGCTCCGCGCCCTGGCTGGAAGCTTGGATGGCGGCCGTAACCGCCCCGCAGCGACTGTGGCCCATCACCAGTATGGTGTGTGTTCCCAGGACGGCAGCCGCATACTCCAGACTGGCAACAATCTCCGTGGTCACAATGTTGCCGGCTAGCCGGGTGACAAAAAGCTGGCCGATGGTCTGATCGAAGACCACCTCCACGGGCACGCGCGAATCGGCGCACGAAAGAATTGCGGCAAACGGCTCCGGCCTCTCCATCATCTGTTGCAGGATGGCGAGGTCACGCCGATGAGAGGATGTGCGCCCGCTGGTGAAGCGGCGGTTGCCTGCCAGCAGTTCCTCCAGGGCGGCCTCTGGGCTCCGCTTTTTCTCGTTTTCGTTCTCGGGGACGATAGCATTCGAGTCAACAACCTCAACGTTTGCCGGACCCTGCGACCCTGATGACATGCCTGCATCGTATCGCACTCTGGTTGCGATATCCTTTGCGAGGGTAGTCAGTTGCGGCTTTTCTTGACCGAAAATTAAAAAGCAGGCCTATGGCCCCAACGACAACAGGTACAGCTGCATTTGCCCATCGAGATTTTCGCCGCTACCAGTTGGCCCGGGTCATGGTCATCATGGGTGCAGAGGCACAGGCCGTAGCGGTAGCCTGGCAGGTTTATGAGATCACCCACCGGGCGATCGACCTGGGCTATACCGGCCTGGTGCTTTTTTTGCCCGGGCTTTTGTTCCTGCTGCCCGCCGGCCATGTGGCTGACCGTTACGACCGCCGCCAAGTGATCCTGGTTTGCTACGTGCTGCAGATTTTGTGCACCGTTGCGCTGCTGATTTTCGCCTTGCAGCGGCTGCATAGGGTTGAGCCGATTTTCGCGGTGCTGTTCCTTATCGGTTGCGGGCGCGCATTCAGCGGCCCGGCTAGCTCGGCGCTCCTCCCCCACCTGGTTCCCAGCAAACACTTCGTGAATGCCATCACCTGGGGAGCCACGGTCTTCCAGATTGCCAATATCACCGGTCCGGCCATCGGTGGACTGCTATACACGCTGCCCCTGAGAGGCAGGCTTTACGGCGCCCCGATTGTGTTTCTGTTTACCCTGGCGACCGGAATCAGTTTCGTAGCATTGATCGCTTCTCTGCATGTACGCCCCGGCCGCATGGAGCATCGAGCCATTTCGACCGAGGTGATCCTGGCGGGGTTTCGCTACGTCTGGCAATCCAGGTTGTTGCTGGGATCGATTTCCCTGGATCTCTTTGTCGTTTTGCTGGGCGGCGCAACCGCATTGTTACCCATCTTTGCCCACGATCTGCTGCGCACCGGCCCGCAGGGGTTGGGTGCCCTGCGCTCGGCGCCGGCACTCGGCGCCCTGGCGGTTTCCATATGGATGACCTTCCGGCCCGTCCTGCGGCGCCCTGGTGTGCTCATGTTCATCGGGGTCGCCATTTACGGAAGCGCGACTATCGTTTTCGGCCTCTCCCGAAGCTTACCCCTGTCCCTTGCCGCTCTGATGGTGGTGGGGGCCTCGGACATGGTCAGCGTGGTGATCCGGTCGTCCATGTTGCAATTGGCAACGCCGGCGTCCATGCGGGGGAGAGTGAGCGCAGTGAATTCTCTCTTTGTTGGAGCTTCGAATGAACTGGGTGAATTTGAGAGCGGCGTCACCGCACAGTGGTGGGGAGCGGTTCGCGCCGTGGTGGCCGGCGGCCTGGGAGCGCTGGCCATTACCGGCATCTGGAGTGTGCTGTTTCCCGGGCTTCGCGGGATCGACCAGTTGACGCAGGAATCGCTGCGGCAAGTCGAGGAAGAACCTTCGAGCGCGAAGTTTTAGTTGACAGTAGATTCGATGAACTGCACAATCCGTAAGGCTACAGTCGTTGCTCCAGTACACCCTCCCCCGGGGTAAGTCCTGCCGACCGACCGCTTTAGGTAATGGGGGTTCGCTCAAAATGAGGAGTTCAGGTTTCCTGCAAGGCCTTGCGGCCGTTTGCATCGCTGCCACTGCATCTGCCGTCTCCGCTCAGACCGCTATCCAACTCTTCGGGCCGGTGAATGTCAGGCCCTCCACCCAGGGCACCGGCTACGGCAACCAGGCCAAGACCTTCAACAGCAAGATGCTGAACCTCAGCTGCCCTTCGCCCGTCCATGCCACGATTTCATCGTCGCCCGATGGGAACGGCAATGTACTCGTCGACAACTATGTCTCGCTCAGCGTCGGAGGAAATGGTCCGGTTAACATCTGCAGGAATGGCGTCGAAGAGAACGGTGGCCAACAGGACTGCTTTACCAGCAGCTATCAGTCTCAGGCCAGCAACGGTGGCCTGAACGGGCAGGACCCGGACGGGTTTGTCTCCACCGGAGGCGTACCTCCGATCGATATCAGTAACCAGCTCTGGCCCGGCATGATTCAGACCCAGATCTCGCTCGTGGATACGGGCGGCTATCTCACCAGTTCCTCTCTCTACCTGGTGACCAACTGTACAAGCCAAGGAATTACCGGTCCTGGCCTGATCACCGGCAACCCGATTCCAAGCAGCAGCCCGACCAACCCGCAATTGGCGCAAAGTTATCCGTTTAACCCTACAACCAATCAGCAGATCCAGTTCACTTACGATCTTTCTCAGGCGCAAGCCTCAGGAAAGCTGTCAATTCCCAATGGCTCGACTCCCTCGACCGCGAATCTCCCGCTCAGTCCGGCAACCTTCCCGTCGTATCTGACGGGGACCTCGTTTGCCACTGCAAATTGCCTCGTCCACACGGGCGAAGTGCTCAACGGCTCACCCGCGTGCGAACTCTATACGTTGGCATGCCAAATCGGCACCAACCCCAGCCAGAGCGGCGCGTTGTGCCCGGTCTCGCAGGTGCGCAATGAAATTTTCCAGGAAGTCTTCGACGGTCCCAACTTCACTCTTCCCGATGTTGCCGGCACCGACGGCCTGACCTTCCATCAGGGGGTAGGTTTGCTTGAGGCCAAAGAAGAGTGGAGTGGGGGCTCTTGCGTATTCGATCCGGCGTCGAGCATCGCCAATCTGCTTTGTCCGCAGAATGTGCTTACCAGCTTTTCTGGACCGGGAGCGTACCGCAGCGGGGGATCGGGACAAAGTCCCAACTCCACCTTCATTACCGTGGCCCCGGTACCTGAGGATCTGACCGCCGTCGCTGTGACCGGGCAGCAACCCGGCTACTGGATCAATAGCCACAACGCTACCGTAAACTTCGTCAGCACGCCGCCGGCCCTGGCCTCGAGCAATAACTTCGTCGCCTCGCCGATCCAGAGCCTCACCTATGGCATCTCCAGCGCATCGAGCGTGCCTCAGCCAGGGTCGCCTGTTCCGGGAGACATCACCCTACCCAACACTGCGTGCCCTGCGCCTGGTAGTTCCAACCCGCCGCCGGCTTCCGTCTTCAAGCCGTCCGCACAAGACATCAGCGTCTCTGCAGACGGTAATTACCTGGTGCACTACTTTGCCCAGGACTGCGCCGGCACGGAAGAACTGCAGTTCACCCAGGCGGCGGGAAGTTGGTCCACCTCCTTCTACACTTTCCCCATCAACGTGGACACCGTCGCGCCTGTAGTTTTGTCCGGACCAACGTTGTCTCCCGCACCTTCGACTAACGGTGGCGTGGCAGACTCCTATCTGGTTGGTCAAAAAGTCACCGCGACTTACCGCTGCACCGACGATCGTTCGGGAATCGTGAAGTGCGGCACATCCACTTACGCACCCGGCACTACGTTGGACACCGGCAACCTTACCAGTCCGGTCGATACGTCGAAGGCCGGCCCGGCAACCTTTACGGTGAACGCCGTGGATGCTGCGGGAAACAAGTCAAGCGCATCCGTCAATTACCAGGTTGTGTCGCTGCCCCCGGTCAATCTGTCCATCCTGAAGATCGCTCCGCTCCTGGTGAAACAGAATACGCAGCTGGCCTACGGAATCTCAGCCTTCAACCTGGGCAAACAGGCGGCTTCCTCGGTCACAATCACGGACCCGCTGCCTGCCGGAGTCACCTTCGTGTCGGCTAAGGCAACCCAGCCCGGCACCGGCACCGTCGGTTGCACATTCGCCAACAGCACGGTGAGTTGCACGGCACCTTCGATGACGCTGCTAACTCCAATCACGGTCAAGATCGTCGTGAGCGTGCAAGCCGCTCCGGGAAGCAAGATCAAGAACACAGCGACAGTGAGCAGCGCCAACCCGGAGGGACAAGGGATCACGCAATCTACCGCGATTACCCTTGTGTATTGAAGAGTGGGCGGAAGTCCTGCGGGGACAGCTGGCTGAACTCAGCTATTCCCGCGGGACTGATTCAACTGGAAAAGTAACAACCGCAGATCTCTCCACTGCGCTACGCTCCGGTCGAGATGACAATTTTGTTTGGGAACGCTAAGTACCGTTTCCAAGATGAATTGTCATCTCGACCGGAGCGTAGCGCAGTGGAGAGATCTGCGGTTTTTCTTTCCGGGCTCTCACGCAGTTTTCGTAACAACCGCTAGTTCAAATCTATTTTTTCCAGCGATTTGATTCGTCATATATCGCCTTGACGTCGGCGCGGCGCAGAATATTTTCTGCGCCGGAATCTCCGCGGACTCCGTCCAGCGACCGCGCCGCCTGGCTGTAGTAGTCTGCCGCTCGCTCGCCGTTGCCATTCAGTCTCGCTGATGTCCCCAACAGATAGTAGATCCTGACTAGACCAAAACGCACTCCGGCCCGCTGCGCCTTCGCTAGCTCTTGCTCCAGATCATGGTCGGCGCGGGTGTAATCCTTAACCCCTATCTCGGCTTGCGCCTTGGCAAGATTGATTTCGAGCAGCAAGTGGGCATTGATGGCGTTTTTCGTATTGAGCAAGCTTTGCAAGCTGCGCAGCGCTTCCTGGAACTGACCCTCCGCCGTCTGGACCTTTGCAATATTCAACTTTGACAAAAGGGTCACATCGTTTTCCTTGGTCCGGGAGGCAAGCCGTAGCGCCGACCCATAAAGCTGGCCAGCACTCTTAAGGTCGCCGCGATAGAAGGCAATATCTCCCCGCGTGTTCAGAATGTCGGCCTGTAAGGCGTCGCTTTTCAGAGACTGCTGAATTTTCTCTGCTTCGTCGAGTGGCGCGACCGATTCGTCGCCCCGCCCAGCCCGGGCCAGAGCTTCGGCAAGGTCATTGAGAGCCTCGGCCATACTGTGCCCATTTTCCCCCTGTTGGCGGAAAGTGTTTACTGCATCCTGCAGCGACTTGGCCGCCGCACCAAACCGGCCTTGATACCCGAGGACCAGGCCAATCTGGCGAGAGATCACCGCAGTGCCGGTCGCATCGCCGGCCTTACGCGCGAGCTCCAGCGCTCGCATCAGCGCGGTCATCGCCTCATCGTATTGGCCGGCCGCAGTATAGGCTTCGCTCAAGCCCTCCAGCGTCGCTGCAATATCGCCCGGGACGCCGAGCTTCTCACGCAGTTGCAGGGCCTGCTGGGAATAGGTGAACGCATTATTCGTATCTCCCATCGCCAGATACACGCCCGCGATATTGTCCAGGCATTGTGATTCATAGCTCTGATCGCCTGTTTCTCGCTGGATCTGCAACGCCTGCTTGTAAACGTCGAGAGCCTGATCGAATTTACCCAGATCCTGATAAACCGCTCCGAGGTTAGTGAGGGTGTCGGCCGTCTCTCCTTTCATGCCGATATCGCGCAGGAGCGCTAACGCCTTGGTATAGCTGGCTATCGCGGCGTCGGGTTTTCCGGTCGTCCGCTGCACCACTCCCATCTCGTTCAGCGCCGCGGCCACGCCCCGTTTCTGACCAATCTTCTCGTTGACCGTTATCGAATCCTGATAATTGCGCAGCGCTTCCTCTGGCTTATTGAGCAAGCGGTAGGAGATTCCGATGGAGAGCAGGATTAACGCTTGCTGATCCTGATTGTCCACCTGGATAGCAAGGCTTAATCCCCGGGTAAGGGAATCGAGGGCAGCCTGGGGATTGCCGGTAAGGTTGTCGACGACACCCAAACTCCAAAGTGCCTTGACGTTTTTCGGATCGGTGTCGAGGATCCCTTTAAACTCGGCGCGCGCTTTATCGTACTCGCCGTTCTGCAGGTAAAGGTTGCCCAACTGATATTGGACATCGACATCGCCAGGCGCGCTTTTCAAGAGGTTCTCGTAAGCACTGAGCGCTTTCTTGTTGTCCTTCATGATCCGCGCGTTGTTGGCGCTGATCAGGTACTTCTCCGGCAGGGGCAGGCTCTGGTTCTGCGCGAGGTCGGTTGCGCGTATGGATGATTGCTCGGCTTCGCTCTGGAAGCCCAACTCCGACTGCGCATCCGCAAGCTTGGAAAACGCCAACGCAAACTGCGGATCTTGATTGGTCGCCACCTGCAGGTGTTTCAAGGCGTCGGTATATTTGCCCGCGCGCATCAGCACCGACCCCTGGTCGTATTCACGCAATGCATCTACGGATTTCGAATTCGGTTTGAACGACTGGGCCTTCAGCTCATCGACCACATCGGCGGAGAGAGAAAGGTTCTTGCGCACCGAGTCAGCCAGGCTGTCGATGGCCGTAGGCAGGTCTTTCACTAGCGCCTGTGCCTTGACGGGAATGGTCTGGTCGTGGACCAGGTCACGGATGGTCGCGTCGATCACTATCTGATCGCCGAAGCGGGCGTATTGGCCGGAAACGAGAACGTCGGCATTGCTGAACTGGGCCACGCGCCGCAGCGTATCCGGATCCACCGCAGTCTCCGGACCGACGCGAAGATCGGAAAGCACCTGGTGCAGCCTGTCAGTAGACACGGTATGCAGGTGCGCTGACTGACCGATGTCCGTGCTGAGCATGTCGGCCAGGCTCGAGCCCATCCAGTCGTCCTTGGCATCGCCGGAGGAGTTGCGAAAGGGCAAAATCGCCAGCGATCTCGGGCGCGCGGCCGGCGCCGCCTGCCTCGCCTCTGGAGAAGGCAGCACCCTGGGGCGCGTGAGGAAATACACCAGGGCCGCAATCAGCAGCAACACCACGCAGGCCGCGCCGGCAATCAGGCGTTTATTTTCGTCCGCCCACCGGCGCGGGCCCGGGCGAAGGCGGGCGGCGATGATACCGGACTTGCCGGTCCCCGACCACAGTTCCAGGTCTGCCAGCAGTTCCGCCGCGGATTGGTATCTTTGTGCGACATCCCGCTCCAGGCATCGGCCCACGATCTGGCTTAGTTCAGAAGGGATGCTCTTGTCGTATTCGGAAACCGGAACGACCCGCTCCTGGGTACGTTTGATCAGGCTGGCCAGTGCGCTGTCGGCACGAAAAGGTGTCGCGCCGGTCAGGAGTTCATAAAAAATCAGCCCCAGGGAAAAGATGTCGGAGCGCTGGTCCAGATTCCCCGCTAAGGCCTGTTCGGGCGACATGTATTCCATGGTGCCGACCATGGCACCGGTCTGCGTCATGCGCTCGCCTTCGAGCGTCTTGGCCAAGCCAAAATCCATGACCAGGATGCGGCCGCTCTTTTCGCACATGATGTTCTGTGGTTTCAGGTCACGGTGGATGACGCCCACACGGTGCGCCGCCTCGAGAGCCCGGCACACCTGGTCAACGATGCCAACCGCTTCCTGCGGAGGAAGCTTGGTCCGCTGATGAAGGACGGCGGCGAGATCTTCGCCCTCGACAAACTCCATCGTGATGAACTTTATGCCCTCCGCTTCGCCAAGATCGTAGATGCGGACAACGTTGCGATGAGTCACCTGGGTGGCGAGGATCAGTTCCTGCTTGAACCGGTCGAGAATGGCCCGGTTTCGGGCCAGGTCGGGGCGAATCACCTTCAAGGCGACCATGCGGCCGAGTTCAACATCCTTGGCCTTGTAAACGGCGCCCATGCCACCTTCGCCCAGCAGGCTTAATACCTCATAGCGTTGCGCCAGCAGGTGGCCGGAAATCAGGACGCGTTGGCCCGCCTCGCTATAGTCTCCCGGCATCGTCTGCGAGAGAGAGGTCCCGACGATCGTCGGACTATCGCTTGGGCTGATGCTTGGGGAATCTACGCTCGGTGGGGAGCCGAAGAGGGTTTCGGCATCGCTGGGGACTCGCACGTTCGCGGACGAGCTTTCGCCCTTCACGGGGGCGCGCACACCCCCATTGCCCGGTTTCGAGGCGTCGTGCCCGGGAGGATTGCCTCCTTCTTCTCGCATGACTCACGGCCCCAGCCCCGCAAATGGGGATGCAGATTCACTCCAGTGCGGTGGATTACCGCAGTATATAGCGACTGAAGCCTGGAACCGGATTGATGAAAGGCGATCTGGCGCGGTAAATCCTCGCCCTCGCCAAAGCGCGAAGGATCGGCCAACCGATCGTGGATTACTTAACCAGCGACAAAGGGTTAAATCCCGGTGCCGTAATCTGCTGTGCAGACACTGTCCCCGGCATGCGAGTAGAAGTCGTACTGCGTGCGGTGCTTGAATTTATACCGCGCGCGCAACTCGCGACCGATGAAGAGACCCACAGCAGCAATTCCAACAGCAACCGAAGTCCAGCCAACAATCCACATTGCAGACCCTTCTTCCTGGGGGGAAGAGATTTCCGGTGATTGGCCGGAATTTTGTAGCCCGTAAATGTCGTTACCATCCATGTACATCATGCCGAAATCATAGCGCAGCTTGGTGGCAATCACGTAGTTACGGCGAAAGACACCAAAGGGCTATTTCACCTGCTCAATTTGATGCAGAAGCGCGACCTTGCGACCCGCCGGGAGAAAGCTGGCTTCAATAGAATTGGCCGCGAGCTCACGTAGATGCTCCTCGGTAAAGCCAAACGCCTCGTGCGCCAGACGATATTCGTCCTGCAGGTCGCTCAGGAACAGGGCTGGATCGTCGGAATTGAGGGTGATCATGAGGCCGGCATCGAAATAACGGCGCACCGGGTGTTCCTCCAGCGTGGGGCAACAGCCGGTGCGCAAGTTTGACGTGACACAAATCTCCAGCGGGACCTGGCGCTCGGCCAACACCTCCATCAGATCCGGATCCAGCTGAGCGGAGAGGCCGTGGCCGATGCGTTCCGCCCCGATGTTGAGCGCCGCCCAGATGCTTTCCGGTCCAACAGTTTCCCCCGCATGTGCGGTCAGTCGAAGGCCCGCGTCCTGGGCTTCCTGAAAGAGTTCGCGGAAGGGCTCCGCGCCCGTACGCCGCTCGTCTCCACCGATCCCGATGCCGACGATGCTGGGGGAGTCACGGCGCAACTCCGCTGCCTTGCGAAAGACGCGGGCCGCCTCCTCCGGGCCAAAGTGACGGACCGCGTCGAAGATCCAGTAGAGCGTAATCCCGAATTGGCGCTCGGCGCGTACCCGTGCCGCTTCCATCCCGTGAAAAAGCGCCTCAAACTCGATCCGTCTCCAGTAGTAGACAACGCCCACCGACACCAATACCTCAGCGTGCACCACCCCCTGGGCGGCCAGACGCTCCAGCATGCGAAACGTGATGAGTTCGTAGTCCGCGGCGGTCCGCAGCCGTTCACTGACCGCCTTGAACGCCATGAGGAAACCGGTGAAATCGGTATAGCGATAGAGGGCCCTTGCCTGGGCCAGCGTCAGCCGCTCGTCATCCTGCCGCTGGCTCAATTCGACCAGGGTTTCCGGGGTAACCGTCCCCTCCAGATGAAGATGGAGTTCCGCTTTGGGCAGCGCCCGCAACCATGTAGCCGCGCTTCGGCGCGAGTTGGGAGGGCGGGTCATGACAGGGAAGAAAATTCGCTGTGCTTGCGGCTATACAAAAAGTAGATGACCAGCCCGATAATCAGCCAACCGAAAAAGCGCAACCAGGTGATGACCGGCAGACCAGACATGAGCAGCGTGCAAAAGAAGAGGCTCAGGATGGGCACGGAGATGCCGCCCGGAGCGCGGAAGCCGCGGCGCCGGTCCGGTTCACGAAAGCGCAGAATCAGCACCCCGATCGAAACCAGTACGAAGGCGAAGAGCGTGCCGATATTCGACAGATCGGCCAGGGTGCCGATATCCAGCATCCCACTGGGAATGGCGACCAGAAAGCCGGCAACCCAGGTCGCCACGGCCGGAGTGCGATAACGCGGGTGCACCTTGCCGAACCAGCGAGGGAAAAGCCGATCGCGGGACATGGCAAACCAGACCCGCGCCTGACCGAGCTGGAAGACCAGGATGGAGGAGATCATGCCCATCATGGCCCCGCAGAGCACGATGAGCCGTACCCAGTTCAACGTCGCCGAACCGTTATCGTGGCTCAGCTTCTTGAGGGTATTGACCACCGGGGCCGCATCATCCACCAGCGTCTGCCATGGGATCAGGCCGGTGAGCACAACCGCGACCCCAATGTAGAGCAGGGTGCAGACGACCAGGGTAGCCAGGATGCCGATCGGGACATCGCGCTGCGGACGGTGGCATTCTTCGGCTGCCGTCGAAACCGAATCGAAGCCGATGTAAGTAAAAAAAATGATGCTGCCACCGGTGAGCACGCCGGACCATCCATTGGGAAAAAACGGATGCCAGTGACCCGGATGGATGAAGTGCGATCCGGCGACGATGAAGACCAGGATGGCAGTGATTTTGAGCAGAACCATGATGTTGTTGGTGCCCGCGGACTCGCGGATACCCCTTACCAGCACGATGGTCAATATCAGCACGATGAGAAAGGCGGGGAAATTGAATCCCAGATGCCAGCCCGGCTGGTAAATGGTGTTGCCCTGAAGGTCGGTAAGGCCGGAAGGCAGAAAGGCGGGAGAGATCCAACGCGCGCTGGGATGCAGGCCGAACCAATCCATGAAATCGACGATGTGGGCGGCAAAGCCGACGCACACGGCCATGTTGCTGACCGCGTACTCCAGGATCAGGTCCCAGCCGATGATCCAGGCCACCAGCTCTCCCATGGTGGCGTAGGTGTAGGTGTAGGCGCTGCCGGCAATGGGAATCATCGACGCCAGCTCGGCATAACAAAGCCCGGTGAAGGCGCAGACGATGGCCACCAGCACGATGGAAAATGCCAACGCCGGTCCGGCCCCGGGGCGGCCCGCCAGCGCATGGTGGTTGACCAGGTAATCGAGCAGAGGCGTGTTCAGAATCGAGGAGGTATCGAATTTTTCCCCCGCGATGGCTGTGCCGATCACGGTGAAAATTCCCGAACCGATGACCGCTCCGATGCCCAACGCAGTAAGCGACCAGGGGCCGAGCGTTTTCTTCAGACAGTGCTCGGGGAGTTCCGAGTCGCTGATCAGCTTGTCGATCGATTTGGTTGCGAACAGTTGCTTTCGCAGCGTCTCGGCTCCTGAGGGTCGTAGTTCCTATAACAGTGGTGGCGCAAGTCGCTAGACCGGAGATCCCTCCGCTCCGCTACGCTCCGGTCGAAGCCGCGGGCTCTCCGGTTTCTTGACCTTAACGCTTGCTTTGACCTCGCGATAGTCTCTTGGTTTTCTTCTTGTTGGAACCTCGGGGCGTGGTGCGCGCGGCTTTGGGTGCAGCTTTCTTGCGCGCCGTGCGCTTGATTTTCTTCCGTTCCAACTTGTCTTCTACGTTCTTGGTATTGGCCATTATTTTCCTTATCTACACTTTTTCCAGCTGGGCAAACTTCTCCACCAGCTTTTTCACGCCGAATTCTGCAAATTGTACCGTAATCTTCGCGTCATCACCGTCCCCCTCGCGGCGCGAGACGATGCCCTCACCGTACTTGGGATGGCGCACACGCTGGCCACTACGAAAGCCTGTGGCACCCGTCGGCGTCGTGATATCGAGTTTCGGCCTGCCTCCACTCGTCTTGCGCGAGGAGAAGAACTGGGCGATGTTGTCCAACGAGCCGGTCTGCCTTACGGCAGGAGGCCGCGAGGTAGGAGCTGGACGCTGGTCCTCATCTTCGTAACTGTAATGCCGGGGTGATTCCCATTCATCGCGGCTTGCACGATAGCGGCTGGCGTAGGCTCCACTGGCGGGCCGCTGGCCTCGGGTAAGATCCTGCAATAAATGCGACGGAATCTCCTCCAGGAATCGCGAGGGCATACTGGCTTCGGGCATATCGTTCCCGTACCTGCGGCGATAGCGGGCGCGCGTCATGACCAGCGCATCCATGGCCCGCGTCATGCCCACATAACAGAGCCGCCGCTCCTCTTCCAGTTCCATCGGTTGGTTGAGGGTTCGCGAATGGGGAAACAGGCCTTCTTCCATTCCGGCGAGCAGAACCAGGGGGAACTCCAGCCCCTTGGCCGAATGCAGGCTCATCAGGGTCACCCGGCTTTCGGGATTGTAACGGTCAGTGTCACTGACCAGCGCAGCGTGGTCGAGAAATTCGGACAGCGTTTCCCCGCGCTGCTGCGCATCCTGGGCAGCGTTGGCGAGTTCCTTCAGGTTTTCAATGCGGGAGAAGGATTCAGGCGTACCTTCCTCCTCCAGCGAGCGGATGTACCCGGTGCGATCGATCAGAAAGCGAATCAATTCCGGAAGCGTGGCCGCGTCGCCCGGCTTGCGGAATCCCTCCTGGGGAAGTGGGTCAGTCGCGGGAAGGAAAGGCTTGTCTGCTTCGTCAAAGCTGAGCAATGGGGGTGCTTGCTCGTCCGCGTCCACGTCGGCGGGTTCCGGTTCCAGATCGCCAAAGTCGAAACCGACATCCTCCCACTCACTTGATTCAAACTTGGTGTCTTCCGCGGCGCAGGCCTCCTGCTCGGGGGCAACGTCGGCGGTGAGCTTTTCCGCAAATCCTGGCTCGAGCAGGGCGCGGGCATCTTGGATCAACCTGCGGAACGTGGCCAGCGCCATGCATGCGCGGGCAGGTAAGAGCTGCTCTTTCACTGCTTGCCCGATCGCTGCCCACGTGCTCATGCCGGTCTCGACGCTTAGCCGATCCAGCACTTCCAGCGTGGTCTTGCCGATACCGCGAGGCGGGGTATTAATCACCCGCGCCAGGGCGATCGAATCGTCAGGATTCTGCACTAATTTCAGATAGCTCAGCAGATCCTTGATCTCGGAGCGATCGTAGAAAGAGAAGCCGCCCACCATGGTGTAAGCGATTCCGTAGCGGCGCAGCGCCTCTTCCACCAGCCGGGACTGGGAGTTGGTGCGATAAAGTACGGCCGCGCGGGGATGTTCCTGTTCCTGGCCGGCACCGCGCAGATACTTTTGAATCTGGTCGGCAATAAAGAGCGCCTCGTTTTCCCCATCGGGCGCTTCGTAGTAGCCGATCATCGCCCCGCCCTCGCGCGAGGTCCACAGATTCTTGCCCTTGCGCTGCAGATTCTTGGCTACGACCGCGGAAGCGCCTTCGAGAATCACCTGCGTGGAACGATAGTTTTGCTCCAACCGGATGGTCTTGGCTTCCGGGAAGTCCTTCTCGAACTCCAGGATGTTGCGGATATCGGCGCCGCGCCAGGAGTAAATGCTCTGATCTTCATCTCCCACCACGCAGACGTTGTGCTCTGTCCCGGCGAGCAGCTTCATCAGTTCGTACTGCGGCCGGTTGGTGTCTTGATATTCGTCGATCAGCAGGTAGCGATAGCGGCGGTTGTAGCGTTCCCGCACTTCGGCCGAGGAGCGAAGAACGCGCACCGCCTCAAGCAGCAGGTCATCGAAGTCCAGAGCATTCGCCTTGCGCAGTTCCTTGCGGTAAATCTCGTAGATGTGGGCGATCCGTTCGGCCACCGGATCGGTGGATTGCAGGTAGATCTCCTGCGGGTCAAGCATGTGGTTCTTGGCCCAGGAGATGCGCGACAGAACGGTCCGTGGCGTCAACTGCTTGGTGTCCAGGCCCATGCGGCGCATTGCCTGCTTGACGATGGCCTGCTGGTCGGCTTCGTCATAAATCACAAAGTTACGGGTAAGCCCTTCATTGCCAATGCGCAGCGCTTCGATGTCACGGCGAAGAAGGCGTACACAAAAGGAGTGAAAGGTGGCCAGCAGCGGTTTGGCCAGGGATCGGTGCTCAAGCAGCCGGTCAACCCGCTCCGCCATCTCCGCCGATGCCTTGTTGGTAAACGTGACCGCCAGGATGGAATCGGGGGCGACATTCCGCACTTCAATGAGATACGCGATGCGGTGGGTAATGACGCGGGTTTTCCCCGAGCCCGCCCCGGCAAGAATCAGCAACGGGCCGTCCACCGATTCGACGGCGGCGCGTTGCTGCGGATTTAATTTGTCGAGCAGATGTTGCAAATGGGTGGTCTCTGGGGTGTGCGCTGAAATGAAGCGATGAATTCTCTGCTACCAGTGTATCGCCCTACGCGAGTTGTGTTGCAATTCGGATATGGAACGAAGAGTTTGTGTCTTTTGTGGATCGAGCCCGGGGGTAAAGCAGGAGTATCGCGCCGAGGCCGTGGCCTTGGGGCAATTGCTGGGAGAAGCAGGATTAGGTCTGGTGTACGGTGGTGCACAAGCGGGGCTGATGGGGATGTTGGCCGATTCCGCGTTGGCAAACGGGAGCGAGGTGCTGGGGGTGATTCCCCGTACCCTTGCCGGCATCGAAGTCGCGCATCAGCATCTGAGCAAGCTGGTGCTGGTCGAGACCATGCACGAACGCAAAGCTTTGATGGCGCAGGAAGCGGATGCTTTTGTCGCTCTGCCGGGCGGTTTCGGAACCCTGGATGAATTTTTCGAGATTCTTACCTGGGCGCAACTCGGGATCCACACGAAACCGTGCGTGCTGGTCAACACTGCCGGTTATTACGATCACCTTCTGAGTTTTCTCCGGGTAGCGATCGATGAGGGCTTCCTCAAGCCGAAAAACCAAGCCCTGATCCACGTCGTGGCTGACGCGGCCGAAGCGCTTGCTTGTATCCAGAAACTCTGGCAGACGCTGCCCATCAGCCACGTCGCTCCGGCCAAGCCTGCCCCTTGAGTTGCTGCTACGCCTTGTTGAAAAACATTTCCAAGACGAGTCCGGTGAACCGCAGATCCCTCGGCTTCGCTCGGGATGACAAAGGGAAGGGCAGCCATTCCATTGAGAGCAGCTGCTGAGCAGACGCGGTCTTCAGGCCCACCCAACGTGATGAAAAGCGCCCACCAGCCTCCATGGAAGTGCCGCCGTATCCTTTGTCATCCCGAGCGAAGCCGAGGGATCTGCGGTTCACCGGACTCGTCCTGGAAATGTTTTTCGATCTGCGGTTTTCGTCTACACCTTGCGGCACTGCTCGCATTGGCAATGATGACGGAGGTAGTCCCAGGAGTAGATCCCACTCTGGTGCCCGTCGTTCCAGTGGAAGCTGACGGCGTAGCGACCAACGGGGGACACCGATTCGGGTCGCGCCGGTGCTTTGTACATCTGCAGCAGCGTCGCCGGCTGCGGCTTCGGCTGACCGGGATTGCGGCCGGTTGCGCCGCGCTCTTCATGGCAGGTGGCACAAGGGCAGGCATCGCGCAGCCAGCTGAAGGTCCAGCTGCTTTGATGGCCGTCTTTCCAGTCGATCTCCATGCCCGTACCGGTCGTCTTCTGCACCCGGACACGCGCCGGCTCGGTCGCCTCGCGGGGCAGGTCGCGACTCGCTGTCTCCCGCGCCAGCTTCTCAACCTCTTGCCCGCTGATAAATCGAATGCCCTCGTGGCTCATCGCAATCCCTCTTTAAGCATACTGCTTCCAGAAAAAGTAAGCCGCCATCCCCAGCCCAATCGAGACCACCAACATGCGCATGAATCGGGGGTTCAGCCCGCGCGAGTAGCGGGCTCCGAGGTATCCGCCGAGAGCGGCGGCAATCATCATCAGCAGGCAGTACTTCCAGATGATCTGTTTCTCAACAATAAATGTCACGACGGCGATGCCGTTCGCCGTAGTGGTGGCAATGACTTTCAGCGCATTGACCTGGTTGATGTTCTGGATGCCAAATACCGCCAGCACCGACATCAGCAAAAAGCCGGCGCCGGCACCGAAATATCCGATGTAAAAACATACGACCACCACCCCGATCCATAGCGGCGCCAAATTGGGCCTGGTGCCGGCAACACTCATCCGGTCGCGCTGCAACCAGCGCGATACCGGACCGCTGGCCGCAAAGAGCCCGGCGGCGAGCAGTAACAGCCACGGTACGAGTGCCAGAAAAGTGGCCTGACCGGTGCGAAGCAGGACGATGGCTCCCGCTAATCCTCCCAACAGAGCGGCGGAACAGACCGGGAGCACCAGCCGCAGGTTGGCCTTCAGGTCTTGCCAATACGCGGCGATGGAGGTGAACTGGCCTGGCCAAAGGGCAACCGTATTAGTTGCATTTGCCTGAATCGGCAGAACACCCACACCCAGAAGCGCCGGGAACGACAAAAAGGAGCCGCCCCCTGCCATGGCATTCAGAGCCCCGGCAAAAAAAGATGCGATGACCAACCAGGCGTGTTGCCACTGAGGACCCAATGCCATGTCAGTCGACCTGCAGAATCAGGCACTTCAGATATTCGGTCTCGGGAATATTGAGGACCACCGGGTGATCAGGTGCCGCCTCCCGGCGTTCCAGCAGACGAACTCTGCGTTGCGCGTCTCCGGCAGCGTCTGCCACCACGCCATGAAACTCATCCCAGGAAACGTGGTGTGAACAGGAGCAGGTCACCAGCGTTCCGCCCGGGCGCAGCATCTTCAGGGCGCGCAAGTTGAGCTCTTTGTAGCCGCGCAGAGCGCCGGGCACAGCCCGTTTGGACTTGGCAAACGCAGGCGGGTCTAACACCACCGTGTCGAAGGTTGTGCCCGCTGTACTCCAGTCGCGCAGAAGATCGAATGCGTTGGCCTCGATCCACTCCACCGAGGCCTCGATGCGGTGCCGGTTGACCTCCAGGTTCTCTTCCGCGACCTCGAGTGCTGCCCGGGAGGCATCAATACCCGTGACACGCGTACACGTTCGGGCAAGGTGCAATGCAAAACCACCTTGGTAAGTACAGACGTCGAGGGCTTCTCCGCGAGCATGACGCGCTGCGGCGGCGTAGTTCAGTCGCTGGTCGAGGAAAGCGCCCGTTTTTTGCCCGGCGTTGGCGTTGTAATGGAAAGCCAGCCCGTTCAGGTGAAAGATGGTCGTCAGCTGCGCAATTGGCTCCGCTGAGTAGAGTGGGGGCTCCGCCGGCTCGCTGAGCTGCTCCAGTTCACGGATGCGGGCATCGGATCGCTCCACGATGGTCAGCGGCGCGAGTTCCGACTTCAAAACGTGCACGATAGCCGCGCGAATATCGTCCCGATCGAGCGCTTTGGCGAGGATTTCGAAAAGGATGAGGTCCCCGTAGCGATCGACGATCAGACCGGGAAGTTGATCGGCTTCGCTGAAGACCAGGCGGCAAGCGTCCGTGCCCTCGTCCAACATGCCGGTTCGAAGCTGAATGGCTTGACGCAGACGCTGGTCGAACAGGGCCATCCATGCCAGGTCCGTGAGATGAGGATCCGTGGTGAGCAGGCGAAGGGCGATTTGCGAGCTGGGGCTCCACAGTGCCGTGCCCAAGGGAAAGCCGCGATGATCAGCCACCGCGAGCAGGCCCGCCTCCATTTCAACCAAGTGCTCTATATCCGAGCGATAGACCCACACGTGACCGGCACGCAGGCGATCTGCCGCGCGGCGGGAGATAATCGCGACCGGCCCCTCGCTAAACGGGGCAAGCGCAGCCTTGCCGGGAGGCGCGGAGATGGGTTCTCGGGGCACAAATTATCTTCGCACAGCAGTGGGGCGCCTCTGCTTCGGCATAGCGTCCAAGGATGGGGATCGGTGGGGGGCCCTCTGCTAAGCCGGTAGCAAGCCTAATGCCATCAGCCTATAATCAGGTATGGCGACTGTGCACTCCACGCCACTCGAGCCTCCCGCGGAGCCAGGCGTCCTGGCAGCGAAGTTTGCCGAGTTGCTTGCAACCATCGGCAAAAATCGGCCGAGCGACGACATCGGCGTCATCCGTAAAGCGTGGGAGTTCTGCGTGCAGCACCATAGTGGGCAGCTCCGGGCTTCCGGAGAACCCTATGTTCTCCATCCCCTTGAAGTAGCCCAGGTTCTGGCCGAAATGAAGCTGGACTCGACCGCCATCGCGGCCGGCCTGCTGCACGATGCCGTAGAAGACACACCAGTCACTACCGAAGACATCACCGAGCAATTCGGGGAGCAGGTCGCGCACATCGTCGAAGGCGTGACCAAGATCGATAAGATTCAGTTCGCTAACCGCGAAGACCGCCAGGCAGAAAACGTACGCAAGATGCTTCTGGCCATGGTCAGCGATGTGCGCGTGGTCCTGATCAAAATGGCGGACCGGCTGCACAACATGCGAACTCTCCAGCACCTGCCGCCCGAGCGCCAGGAGTCGATCGCCCGCGAAACCCTTGATATCTATGCTCCCCTGGCGCACCGCCTGGGCATGGGCAAGGTGCGCGGCGAGTTGGAAGATTTGGCCTTCCGCTACGTCGATCCCTTCGGCTATGAGCAGGTGAAGAATGCGGTCGACGCGGCGCGCGATGAGGACGAGCAGTTTCTCAACTCGGTCGAATCCCTGCTCAACGAACGGTTGCGGGAAAACAATATCAAGGCGCGCGTGGAATGGCGCATCAAGCGGCTCTACAGCATCTACCAAAAGCTGCAAAAGCAGAAGATAACGGTCGACCAGGTGTACGACCTGCTGGCAGTCCGCGTGATCACCGCCACCGTACAGGACTGCTACGCAGCCTTCGGACTAATCCACTCCATCTGGCGGCCGGTACCCGGACGCATCAAGGACTTTATCGCCATGCCCCGGCCCAATCTGTATCAATCACTGCACACCACGGTGATGGGCGAGGGCGGACACCAATTCGAGGTCCAGATAAGGACCGAGGAAATGCACCGCATCGCCGAGGAAGGGATCGCGGCGCACTGGAAATATAAAGCGGCCGGGTCGCCGACCAGCGCGCGCGATGAGCAGCGTCTGGCCTGGGTTCGGCAGCTGGTCGAGTGGCAGCGGGAGATGAGCGATCCCAACGAATTTCTCTCCACGTTGAAGATCGACCTCTACCCCGAGGAGGTGTACACCTTCACCCCCAAGGGCAAGGTAGTGGTGTTGCCCAAGGATGCGACGCCGATCGACTTCGCCTACTCCATCCACACCGAGGTGGGCAATACCTGCGTGGGCGCCAAGGTGAACGGCAGGATGGCGCAACTCCGGACCAAACTGCACAACGGCGACATCGTGGAAGTCGTGACCCAGAACGGCCACACCCCCAGCCGCGATTGGCTCACCTTCGCCAAAAGCTCGCGGGCGCGCAACAAGATCAAACATTGGCTCAACGAGCACCAGCGCGAGCGGGCGATCGAAATCGGCAAGAAACTGCTCGAGCGGGAAGCGCGTAAGTACAAGGTCTCCCTGAGCAAACTGACTGACACCGACTACGCCCGCGCGGCCAGCGAATGTGGCCTGGCTACGGCAAGCGACCTGATGGCCGCCATCGGCTTCGGCAAGTACTCTTCGCGCCAGGTGCTGAACAAACTTTCCCCGGGGGTAACCTCGCAAACCGGCCTCGAAGTGGAGCCGGGTAAGGACGCAGCCAGCGGCGGCATGTCGGACGCGGTGCGGCGCGTCCATATGCACGGATCCGATTCCCTGCAGGTGGAAGGCCAGGACGATCTGCTGGTCTACCGCGCCCGATGTTGTAATCCGATCCGGGGTGAGGAGATTGTCGGCTACGTAACCCGCGGCAAAGGCGTGGCGGTTCATGCCCGCAGCTGCCCCAACGTACAGAACCTGCTCTACGAGAGCGACCGCCGCATCTCCGTGGAATGGGCGCGGATGGCAGAGGAAAATGCCGGCCGCAAGATGACCTACCCAGTGAAGCTGACCGTATTTTGCGACGATCGCGCCGGCATGCTGAAAGAGATGACGGCAGTCATCAGCGACGACGGCACCAATATCCGCGGGGTCGATTCCAAGCCGACAGGGGATTCAGAGGCAGTCGTCGAATTTGTTCTGGAAGCAGAAGATATGCGGCACCTTACGCGCATCGTGAGCGGTCTGCGCCGGGTACCCGGCGTCCGCGACGTGCAACGCGCCCACAAGGTGTGAAGCATGGGAGAATCAGGGCATGAGCTCTCACGGTAAGTCCGCGGTTTCTACCCCAAATGCTCCAGCGGCCATCGGCCCCTACTCGCAGGCAGTACAAACCGGGGAAATGATTTACGCCTCAGGACAGGTGCCGCTTGATCCGGTCTCCGGGAAGATGGTCGAAGGTGGTATCCGGGAACAGACAGTTCGCGTGCTCGAGAACCTGAAGGCGGTTCTGGCAGCGGCCGGGAGCAGTCTGCAACACGTTGTGAAGACGACTGTCTTCCTCAAGGATATGAACGATTTTGCCGCGATGAACGAGATTTACGCCGGCTATTTGGCGGTACAAGGCTGGGTCGCGCCGGCGCGCTCCACCGTTGAAGTGACACGATTGCCCAAGGACGCCCTGGTAGAAATCGACGTGATCGCGCTTCGCTAGCCCTAGAGTCTTACACCGGCCACGCCGCATCGAACAGCGCAGGAGCCATTATGGAAAAAGAGCAAGTTGCGAAACTAGACAAGATCGAGAAGACGGACGCGGAGTGGCGTGCCGAGCTGACACCGGAACAGTATTACGTGATGCGGCAAAAAGGGACAGAGCCGGCATTCTCAGGCGCTCTCTACCGCAACCACGCGGACGGAACCTACCGTTGTGGCGCCTGCGGCACCGAGCTATTCAGCTCCGATACCAAGTTCGAATCGGGCAGTGGCTGGCCCAGCTTTACCGTGCCGGCCAACGCAGAAGCCGTTCATTTGCATGAGGATAAGAGCCACGGGATGACGCGCACAGAAGTCACTTGCGCACGCTGCGGCGCCCACCTGGGGCATGTGTTCCCGGATGGTCCAGGACCCGGCGGGCTGCGCTACTGCATCAATTCGTTGTCGCTTGGTTTTGACCCCAAACATGCCGGGGAGAAGGAATAACGTTTCCCGCTGCGGCTGAGGTTGCGCCAGAGTCCCGGCGCTCTTGAAGCCGCAGCGCTCGCCTTTACGCCTTGACGATCTTGCCCGCTTTGATGCAACGGGTGCAGACGCGAATACGCTTGCTGCCGCCGGGAACCTCAGCCTTGACTGGGCGGAGATTGACGTTCCAGCGGCGCTTGGAAACATTGTGGGCATGCGAGATCTTGTTACCGAACTGCGGACCCTTGCCGCAGATTTTGCAAACCTGAGCCATGACGAACTCCAAATTACTTGAGCTTTTCGCAGAAGCATGCGGCAGTCTTACGCTGTGAACGGAGCACAGGACAGGGACACGCACCAAACTCGCGAACTTTCAGTATATCCGCACCGGCAGTATGCGACAACCCTAGACCGAGCCCACCATCAGGACGAGGAGTGCAAACGCCACCACCAACCCGCACGTCCTCACCCAGTGAAAGAGATCCCAGCGACCTCTTGCGGTTAGATGCTCTCGAGTTTCATTACTCGGCAAAACAACCCTTGCGCCAGTCAGCGCATAGAATACGGGTCACTGCTTCCGAGCCCCCCTCATGACCGATTGTGCGACTGATTCTGTCGTAAACCGAGCCCGGAGCGGAGAAAGCCTAGGCGCGCCGTGGCTGATCTTCTGGACAGCGTTCGCGGTGCGCGTGGTGTATCTCACGCTGGCGCACACCTACCGCGTCCGGCCCTATGACGACCACATGCTGTTTGGGGAAGAGATGGGGCGGATCGCTCGTGCCCTGGCCACCGGATATGGGTTCTCGGACCCTTTCCGTGGGCACACCGGGCCGACCGCATGGGTAGGACCCCTTTTTCCCCTGCTCCTGGGCGGTATTTTTAAGCTGTTCGGCGTCTTCAGCCCGCTTTCGGCATGGGTGATCCTCACCTTCAACAGCCTTTTTTCTGCGCTGACGGTACGTACCATCTGGGAGATTGCAGCCCGCTGTTTCACCCGAAACGTAGCTCAGTGGTCAGCCTGGATCTGGGCGCTCTACCCGGCAGCCATGCAGTACGCGGTCCGCTGGTTTTGGGACACGTCCCTGACTACATTCCTGTTCTCGTGGGCGCTGGTGTTGGCTCTACGCCTTCGCGCCGATGGTACCTACGGACGCTGGGCCCTTTTTGGGTTGGTTTGGGGCTTGACTGGTCTCAGCAATCCGGCGCTTTTGATCTTCCTGCCCGTTTGTGGCCTCTGGGTGCTGGCTGGAGGAGTGCCCAAACGCCAGGCGGGCGGAGCGGTGCTGGCAGCCCTCTTGTTCATCGCCTGCCTGGGGCCCTGGACGTGGAGAAACTGGCTGGCGTTCCATCACTTCGTACCCACCCGGGGAAATTTCGGTGCCGAGCTGTACCTGGGCAATGGGCCAGGGTCGACCGGGTTGTTGATGGAGTATGACCATCCCATACAAGCCCCCGATCAACTGCGCCTGTATACCAGGATGGGGGAAATTGCCTATTCCAGGATGCGCGGAGGCCAAGCCTTAGCAACCATGCGCGCGGATCCGCTTCACTTTGCCCAAAATTCGCTAAAGCGGGTGTTCTTCTTTTGGGCGGGGGTTCCGCATCCGGTCAGTGCCGCGCCGTGGGTGGAGTATGCGCGCAGCTTCAATTTCATCTTTGGCAGTGTTTGTGGACTGCTCGGGCTCACCCTCGCCCTGCGGCGCAGGGTTCCCGCGAGTGGACTGTTCGCCTGGGCCTTCCTGCTGCTGCCACTTGTCTACTACGGCGTGGCCGCTCACGCTCGCTTTCGCCACCCGCTGGAACCCTTGATGGTGATTCTCGGGGTCTACCTTTTCCAATCCGCCGAGTTGACCAAAACAGTAGGGAAACGTAAACTTAAAAAGCTTGGGATCTAAGCCTACGTCTGCTCACCTGCGGGTTTGAGCACCTTCGGCAATCCATTCTTGCCCAGCTAAAGTTTCGTGACGCCGGTGTGGTTC
The DNA here is from genome assembly GCA_049522955.1 of Acidobacteriaceae bacterium. Taxonomy (GTDB): domain Bacteria; phylum Acidobacteriota; class Terriglobia; order Terriglobales; family Acidobacteriaceae; genus PALSA-350. Next base: position 34,174 of record JBEKNJ010000008.1, on the reverse strand, counting down.
GGCGCGTGGAGGTTTTATGTACGCAGTAATCCGCACAGGCGGTAAGCAATATCGCGTCGCCCCGGGCGACGTGGTCAAGATTGAGAGACCCGCAGGCGAATCCGCCAGCGAAGTGGAATTCGATGACGTGCTGGCTTTCTCCGACGGAGTGTCGCCACTCGTCAAGCCAACCGGCGCCAAGGTTCTGGGCACCGTCGTCAGCGAAGGACGTGGGGATAAGGTCCTGGTCTTCCATTTCAAGCGCAAGAAGCAATACAAGAAACTGCAGGGTCATCGCCAGGCTTTCGCCGAGATCCGGATCAGCAGCATCGAGATCAACGGCCTCAGCTATGGCAAAGAAAAGACCGAGGCAAAGGGATAGGCAATGGCACATAAAAAAGGCTTAGGCAGTTCTAAAAATGGTCGCGATTCCAATGCTCAGCGACTGGGCGTAAAGATCTTCGCCGGCCAAGTGGTCACTGGCGGTTCCATTATCGTCCGCCAGCGCGGCACCAAGCTGAAGGCTGGCCTGAACGTCGGCCGGGGAAAAGACGACACCCTCTATGCCGAGATCGCAGGGCGGGTGAACTTCATCGACCGCGGCAAGACCGGCCGTTTTGTCTCCGTGGAACCCGTCGAGGCCGCGGCAAAGTAAAGATTCGTTTGGGTGATAAGGAACAGCAGGTCCCGACCGGAGCGTAGCGCAAATGGAGGGACCTGCTGTTCCTTATTTGAATCCCCAACATCGGCTCGATTGAAACGTACATCTCAAAAAGCCAAAGGCCATAACGGAAACTCCGTTATGGCCTTTTGACTTGATCGGCTTCTAATTAACTAGCAACGTGCAACGAGTTCTTGATGAGAATGCGGTCAACCACTTTCTCCACGTCCTGAAGGAAGAAATCGCTGGCCGGGACTGGGACGGCGACTGGAGTCCGGGGTCCACTCTGGCTGAGCGTAGTCGCGATCTCGTTCCAACGTGCCAGCGAGGAGGATGGGTCGAATACCGCGGGACGGCGAGCCGGCTCACGCTGCAGAAAGTATCCCGACCAGATGCCAAGCGTCACCAGGCTGGCACTTGTAGTGACCACGCTGACTGACGAGGTCATCATGTTGTGCCCGAAGTGGAGAAACGCCGCCGAGGCAACCAGATCGCTGGCAGCCATGATGCCAAAGCCAAAGCTGACACCGAAAACCCGGCTGCGGTAAGTCAGGCCCAGTTTTCCCGCCGCGATCATGAGAAAGAGGAGGAGGCTGAGGATAAAGATGCTCTCGCAGCGCATCATCTGAGCAGCCATCGAGAGGAGAAACTTGTCCCCCTTGCCACCCGGCACAAGCAGAGCTGCTGCTGCGACGACGAAGGAAAGGCATGCGGCCCAGCGGAACGATATCGTGCCCAACCACTTCAAGCCCGGGAAAGGATCCATGGAAGACTGAAACATCTCCTGGATGACCAGGAAGACAACGACTGCGCCCGCCACATAACTGAGCCAGTAGGTATAGAAGTACCAGGCGTAAGCTGTCTTTTCGCTGATCGACATCACTCGGTGCACCTGCAACAACAGGTGGAGAACCACCGATGAGGCGAGACGAAGAGAAACGTACGCGAAAAGGGCTGGAAAGCGCCGCTGTTCCCGGGATCTGAGCAGAGCAATCATGGCAACGACCATGAGGAGAGGCTCTGCGGCGTACAAGATGGTGAGGGCTACGCTAGTCATCACAACACCCCTTCCGAGTCTTGAGAATAGCTCGAAAAGGGATGCTGCTCAACCTAAGAAATCCTTTAAAACTGGCACTTTTGTGCTACGTGTGCACAGTTTAGGTACTGCCGGAATACGCGTTAGTACTGCTTTTCGGCTCTAGTAAGCGCAGCCGGTGCTGGGGCCGCAGGTAGGCACTGGCATGGCGTGGGAGACCACGAGGCTGTGATTCGAAGGAACATGGGGTGTGACCTTGGTAGTTAACGCGCTAGCCACGAAACCGGCGAAAACGACGGAGAAAATCGATGCATGTACGAGGAGCTTCATTGTCAGGTTACCTCCGGGGGGTTATGTTTCCATTTTTTGTAGCAGATGGGAACAATCAAGAGTATAAGGCGCCAACTAACTAAACCGCGTTAATTAAGCGACATATAGACATTATCTACTCTTTGAGTTACCTAAATACTTCTGCTAACCGTTCAAGAGTACCCGATTTTTAGATTACTTTCGAATTCATCCAAAGATGTATTTCGATCACCTAGGTACCCTGTGCTCGACAACGAGTCTGTGGATAAGCCGGTTTCTGGTCGGGCGGTATTGAGGCCCTGTTTTCCACCCAGGCACAGCTCTTCCCGGCCCTGCAATGGGACCTTGAAACGTGTTAAAATTTAGGCAGTCGAGTGCAGCCAAACCCTGCACTTTCAAGATGTTATTTCAATCGGTCCCTTCGTACCGAGAGCCGCTTTCAGAGCTTTGCCGTTCGGAGTTGCATGTCCACCAAAGAACTTCCAGTTACCGCGTCTCTTCCCCCGTCAGCCATGTCAGATCCCTTACTTCCAGAACGCACCTACACCGGCGACAACATCAAGATTCTTGAGGGCTTAGAAGCTGTTCGTCTGCGCCCCGCGATGTACATCGGATCCACTGGCGATCAAGGACTGCATCACCTGGTGTACGAGGTGGTGGATAACTCCGTCGATGAAGCGCTGGCTGGCTATGCGACCCATGTCGATGTAACCATCCATATCGACAACTCGATCACGGTAACCGACGACGGGCGCGGGATTCCGGTGGACGAGATGGATGTTCCCGGGGGAGAGCGGATGCCTGCGCTGCAGGTCGTGCTGACCAAGCTGCACGCCGGGGGCAAGTTCGATTCATCCAACTACAAGGTATCGGGCGGACTGCACGGCGTCGGCGTCTCCTGCGTGAACGCGCTCAGCGAGGAGCTTGAGGTCGAAGTCTGGAAAGACGAGCACACTTACGAGCAGTCGTACGCCAAGGGTGCACCGATCACCAAACTGCGCAAGACGGGCACAACCAAGAAGCGAGGTACGAAGATCCACTTCCTCCCCGATCGCTCCATCTTCACCGTGTCCGAGTATAACTTCGACACCCTGGCCCAGAGGCTGCGTGAGCTCGCCTTTCTCAACAAGGGGCTGGAGATCAAGTTGGTGGATGAGCGCACGACCGACCCCAAGACCGGGGATGCCAAGCGTTCTGAGTTTAAGTATGCCGGCGGTATCGCCGAGTTCATCAAGCATCTGAATCGTGGCAAGCAGGTGCTGCACGACAAGCCGATCGTGATGGAGTCCTCCCGCGATGGAGTCGAGCTGGATATCGCGCTGCAGTACAACGACAGCTATTCCGAATCGGTGTTCAGCTTTGCCAACAACATCAACACGGTCGACGGCGGCACCCACCTCTCCGGCTTCCGCACCGCGCTGACCCGCACCATCAACACCGCTGGCCAGCAGATGGGGCTGTTCAAAGACGTCAAGGAGAATCTCTCCGGAGACGATGTGCGCGAGGGATTGGTCGCGGTGGTCAGCGTGAAGCTGTCGCAGCCGCAATTTGAAGGACAAACCAAAGGGAAGCTCAACTCCGACATCGCCGGCACCGTGCAGGCTTTCGTCAACGAACGCCTGGGTATGTTCTTTGAGCAGAACCCACCCGTCGCCAAGCGGATCATCAACAAGGCGATCGAGGCGGCGCGCGCCCGCGAGGCGGCCAGAAAAGCGCGCGACCTGACGCGGCGGAAAGGTGCGCTCGACGGTGGAGGCTTGCCTGGCAAGCTGGCCGACTGCAGTGAGCGCCAGCCTGATCGTTGCGAGCTGTACCTGGTCGAAGGTGAATCCGCAGGCGGAACCGCCAAGCAGGGGCGGGATCGTAAGTTCCAGGCTGTGCTCCCGCTCAAGGGCAAGATCCTAAACGTCGAGAAGGCTCGCTACGACAAGATGCTGGGGCACGAGGAAATCCGGGCCATGATTACCGCCCTCGGCTGCGGCATCGGGAAGGATGACTTCGATCCGGCCAGGCTGCGCTACGGCAAGATCATTCTGATGACCGATGCGGACGTAGATGGATCTCACATCCGCACCCTGCTGTTGACCTTCTTCTTCCGCCACATGGTCGATCTGATTCGCCGTGGGCACGTGTATATCGCCCAACCGCCCCTTTATCGCATCAAGAAGGGTAAGTTTGAGCAGTACATCAAGGACGACCGGGAATTCGTTAAGGTGATGATCAAGCGCGCCTCGGAAGGCATGGGCTTGCGCTACGGTACGGCCGGCAAGAGGCTCGAGGGGAGTGCATTGACCAAGTTCATGGGTCAGCTCAACGACTACCTCAGCGTTTTTGAGAAGGCCAACAAGCACATGCGCAATGAGGAGGTCACCGAGCTGCTGCCCAAGTTCGAGCTGCTACGGCGCAGCGACTTCGAATCTGAGGGCACAGTGCCCCCGAAGCTGGCGAAGTTGCACGCCGAGCTGGTGAAGATGACCAAGCGCTTCCAATTCAAGGCCGTTGCAGCGCCACGGTATGAGGAAGAACATCGCACCTGGTCGGTGAGCTTTACCGACAGCCAGGGCGCGGAGCGCAGGGTGGACTGGACTCTGGCCTCATCTCCGGAATACCGCCAGATGATGGCCAAGTGCTCCCTCATTCGCGAGGAACTCGAACCGCCCTTCGTGATTGAATACACAAAATCCGCCGAGCCCGAAGAGGCTGAGGCAGAGACGGCCGCGCCCGACGCCGCAGCCAAGCCCAAGAAGGCGAAGCGGGTCGTAGCGGACCCGGTGACCAAGCAATCGGCACGGGAAGTCTTCGAGTACGTGATTGAGCAGGGACGCCGCGACTACGACGTCCAGCGATATAAAGGGCTAGGCGAAATGACATCGACCCAGCTCTGGGAAACAACCATGGACCCTGACCGGCGGACACTGCTCTCGGTCAAGCTGGAAGATATCGCGGAAACCGAATCCATCTTCAGTACGCTCATGGGTGAGGATGTCGAAGCACGGCGCAAGTTCATTGAAGACAATGCCCTGGACGTGAAGAACCTGGACATCTAGCAGCCTAAACCGCAGATCTCTCCACTACGCTACGCTCCGGTCGAGATGACAAGTTTGTTCGGGAACCTTCAGTATCGTTTCCAGGGAAACTTGTCACCTCATCTTGGAAAACGATACTGCGTGTTCCAAAACAAACTTGTCATCTCGACCGGAGCGTAGCGTAGTGGAGAGATCTGCGGTTTTCTGCAGGCTGCTACTATCCGGTGCATGGCACTGCTCGAAGTAAGCCAGCTCACGAAAAATTATGCCCGGCGCTCTGGTTGGGGGCGGGCGAGCGAACAAAAGTGCGTGGTCGACCAGGTCTCCTTCACCATAGGCCGGGGCGAGACCCTGGGCTTGGTGGGCGAGTCTGGTTCTGGCAAGAGCACCGTCGCCCGGATGATCCTGGGGCTCGTTCCACCCTCTTCCGGAAGCGTCTCTTTCGACGGTCAGGAGATCATCTGCGGCTCTTCCAGTGCCCAGCTGCGCACCCTGCGTCGGCGCATGCAACCGGTCTTCCAGGATCCGTTCGCGGCCCTCAACCCGCGCATGACGGTGGCCGAGATCATAGCCGAACCGTTCCGCATTCATCGCCACGACACCTCACCCGGCCCCCCGCCTGAGAATCCACGGGAGCTGCTGGCTGAGGTGGGCCTGGACGAGTCAGCCCTGCCCCGCTATCCGCATGAGTTCTCCGGCGGCCAGCGCCAGCGGATCAACATTGCCCGAGCCCTCGCGCTCAGGCCTGAGCTGCTCGTGCTGGATGAACCTGTATCCGCGCTCGACGTCAGCGTAGGAGCCCAGATCATGAACTTGCTGAGCCACCTACAGAACACATTCCACTTGACTTACCTATTCATAACCCACTCCATGCCCTTGGTGCGGTATTTGTCCACCAATATCCTGGTGATGCGAGCCGGCAAGGTAGTGGAAGCCGGGACTTGCGATCAGGTTTGCCGATTTCCCCGCGAGGCGTATACGAAGGCTCTCCTGGAAGCGACTCCAGAGCTTCCGGCCTAAATGTGATGTAACGACACTCATATTTTATGACTCCTTCATGCTATGATTTGAATCAAAGCAATAGCTGGCCAAGAAACTGGCCCGCATCGGAGGAGACGTATGACGATTATTCGCTGGGACCCCTATCGCGACGTGGTGGCTTTGCAGAACCGGATGAACAGTCTTTTTCAGGACTTTTCCCGAAATGGCGAGAACGAATCAGTGACCGCTACCGGCTTTGTGCCCCCGGTCGACATCTATGAGGACGAACACAAGCTGGTGCTCAAGATCGAAATCCCGGGTATGCGCCAGGAGGATCTCGATGTCCGCATGGAGAACAGCACCCTGACGGTGAAAGGTGAGCGCAGCTTCCAGAGTGAGGGCAAGGAAGAGAACTTCCATCGCGTGGAGCGCCGCTACGGCAGCTTCTATCGCTCGTTCACGGTTCCCAACACCATCAACCCGGAGAGCATCAAGGCTGACTATGATGCCGGGGTGCTGCGTGTGGAGCTGGAGAAGAAGGCGGAAAGCAAGCCCAGGCAGATCAAGGTCAATGTAGGCTCAGCCAAAGAGCTGAACCACAGCCAAGCCCCCGCAGGAGAAACCGTCAAAACGGCATAACTGCATCGCATCGTTTGCGTTCACCCCAGGGGGTTCCGCCCACTGGGGTGGGCGACTTTTCTCGCAAATTCAAGATCAAAACAGGAATAAACGACCAGGCTCTACGGCATCACGATATGCCGCCCTTGCATTTCGCAACCCAGGCGATTGAGGATGAACTGGTCAGTGAAGGATGACATTCATATGGCAATGCGTTGGGATAAATTTACGCTGAAATCACAGGAGGCGGTGCAGACAGCGGTTTCGCTGGCAAATGAGAACGGCCAGCCTGAAGTGCTACCCATGCATTTATTGATGGCGCTGGTGGAAGACAAGGACGGCATCATCGTTCCGCTTCTACAAAAGATCGGCGTGCCCACCGAGCAGCTGTTCGCCAGTGCTCGTCACGCGATCGCCGGCCTGCCGAAGGTATCGGGCGCGGCTTCAGAGCCGGGCCTGTCTTCGACCATGCAGAAGGTATTGAACGAGGCTTCTAAAGAGGCACAAGACTTCAAGGACGAGTACGTATCCACCGAGCACCTGCTGTTAGCGCTGGCACAGATCAAGAAGGATCCGGCACAGGTGCTGCTGAACTCCGTGGGGGCGACCCGGGAGGCGATTCTACAGGCACTTACTTCGGTACGCGGCAACCAGAGGGTGACCGATCAAAATCCCGAAGGCAAATACCAGGCCCTGGACCGTTACGCCAAAGACCTCACGGAGCTGGCACGCCGGGGAAAACTGGATCCGGTCATTGGACGGGATGAAGAGATTCGCCGGGTGATCCAGGTGCTCTCTCGCCGGACCAAGAACAACCCCGTATTGATCGGGGAGCCTGGCGTGGGCAAGACCGCGATTGTGGAGGGTTTGGCGCGGCGGATCGTGTCCGGTGATGTGCCCGAGCTGTTGCGCGACAAACGCGTGATCTCACTCGATCTGGGCTCCATGCTGGCGGGCGCGAAGTATCGCGGCGAGTTTGAAGACCGGCTCAAGGCAGTCCTTAAAGACATTGAAGAGTCGCACGGCCAGATCATCCTCTTCATCGATGAACTGCATACCCTGGTCGGAGCAGGCGCGGCAGAAGGCGCTATCGACGCTTCGAATATGCTGAAGCCGCCGCTGGCGCGAGGCGAGCTGCGAGCCATCGGCGCAACCACGCTGAATGAATATCGCAAATACATCGAGAAGGATGCCGCACTGGAACGGCGCTTTCAGATCGTATTCGTGGGCGAGCCCAACGTAGAAGATACGATTGCGATTCTGCGCGGGCTCAAGGAGCGTTACGAGGCCCATCACAATGTCCGCATTAAGGACTCCGCCATCGTGGCCGCGGCGACGCTTTCGCACCGCTATATTTCCGACCGCTTTTTGCCTGACAAGGCGATCGATCTGGTCGACGAAGCTGCGGCTTCGCTGGCCATCCAGATTGGCTCAGTGCCGATGGAGATCGATCAGCTGGAACGGCAAATGATCTCGCTTGAAATCGAGCGCACGGCGCTGAAGCGGGAGACTGACCGGAACTCAAAAGAGCGGCTGGAGGAAGTGACCAAGCAGCTTGCGGCGCTGAAGGAAGAGGCCACGGGACTGCGTGCTCGCTGGCAGACGGAGCGGGAGGCAATAACCCGGCTGACCGAAGTGAAGAAGAAGATTGAGGCGTTGCGATTTGAGATGGAAGAGCAAACGCGACGCGGCAATCTGGAGCGCTCGGCAGCCATCCAGTATGGAGAGCTTCCACAGCTCGAAGCAGAACTAAAGCGGCTGAATGCCAAGCAGGACGGCGCTTCCGGCGGTGGCCGCATGTTGAAAGAGGAAGTGGACGAAGAGGATATAGCCAAGATTGTGAGCAAGTGGACGGGGATCCCGGTGGACAAGATGCTGGAAGGGGAAGTTCGCAAGCTGGTGGAGATGGAAGCACGGCTGCGCGAGCGGGTCGTCGGGCAAGAGGAGGCGATCGAAACCGTCGCCAACGCGATTCGCCGTTCACGTGCCGGGTTGAGCGATCCGAAGCGGCCGATTGGCTCTTTTCTGTTCCTCGGACCGACGGGCGTGGGCAAAACAGAGACTGCGCGTGCGCTGGCGGAGTTCCTCTTCGATGACGAGCAGGCCATGATTCGTATCGACATGTCGGAGTACATGGAGAAGCATGCGGTCGCCCGGCTCATCGGGGCGCCCCCGGGATACGTGGGCTACGACGAAGGGGGACAGTTGACTGAGGCGGTGCGCCGACGTCCTTATTCCGTCATTCTTTTTGACGAGATTGAGAAAGCGCACCCGGATGTCTTCAACATTCTCCTTCAGGTACTCGATGACGGGCGTTTGACGGACTCGAAGGGTCGCACTGTGGACTTCAAGAACACGGTGCTGATCATGACCTCAAACCTGGGAGCACATTTATTGCAGGCAGAGAACCTGGACAGTGAGGCGGCGTTTGAGGCGGCACGGGAGCAGGTGACGCAACTGTTGCGGCAGCACTTCCGGCCGGAGTTTCTCAATCGCATTGACGATGTGGTGATCTTCCGTCCGCTGGGCGAAGAACAACTGGAACACATTGTCGATCTGCGCCTGGCTGATTTGCGCAAGCTGCTGGAGCCACGCAAGATCACTCTGGAGCTGAGTCCAGCGGCGCGTCATCAGTTGCTGTTGACCGGCTACGATCGGCAGTATGGGGCTCGTCCGCTGAAGAGAGCTATCCAGCGTCTGATCCAGGATCCATTGGCAATCAAAATCCTGGACGGCGAGGTGCTTCACGGCGATCACATACACGTCGATGCCGACCCGCTAAAAAATCGGCTGCTCTTCGAGGTGGCGGGAAGAAGCGTCGAAGCGTGACATCAGCAAAATAGGAAGTTTTATCCCAGGAACGTTCGTCCTGGGATAAAACTTGCGCAGTGGGGAGATCTGCGGTTTTTCTTTTGTGCTTAAAACACCCACTCGCCTTTGCGCATCAGCGGCTCCGCGTTGCCGGCGGCGGTGATGCCGTTCAAATCGATCTCGCTTGATCCGATCATCCAATCGACGTGAATCAGGCTCTCGTTTGCTCCCCTGGCTGCGAGCTCTTCATGGGTGAGCTGGTCACCGTTTTTCAGACAGGTACTGTAGGCCTGCCCCAGGGCAATGTGGCTGGCCGCATTTTCATCGAATAGCGTGTTGAAGAAGAGCAGCCCGCTGCTGGCAATGGGCGAAGAGTGCGGCACCAACGCCACTTCTCCCAGTCGCCGCGCACCGTCGTCGGTATCGATCATGCGCTGCAGCACTTCTTGCCCCTTGGATGCTTTCGCGTCCACGACGCGGCCCCCCTCGAAGCGCACCGCGATCTTCTCGATGAGAGTCCCCTGGTAGGACAGCGGTTTGGTGCTGGTCACCGTGCCTTCCACGCGATCTTTGTGCGGCGTAGTAAACACCTCTTCCGTCGGCATGTTGGGAATGCAATAGGCACCGGTGCCGGCTTGCGTGCCTCCGCCCATCCAAAGATGATCGTCCGCTAATCCCACACGCAGATCGGTCCCTGGTCCTTGAAAATGAAGCGCGGCGTAACGCTTCCCATTGAGCAGATCCGCGCGTCGATGCAGCCCGGCGTCGTGTTGCTTCCAACGCGCGACGGGATCATCAGCATCCACGCGCGATGCGGCAAAGATTGCATCCCACAGCTTCGTCATTGCTTGATCAGGCGGGAGATCAGGAAAAACTGCCGCCGCCCAAGCCGGCGTGGCCGAGGCAACGATTGTCCAATTGATGTCGTGCCGGGTAATGAGTTCGATCGCTGGCCGATAGGCCTTCGAGACGGCACGGTTCGCACGGCCCACTTTTTCCGGATCTTCTTTCGACAGCAGGGAGGGATCTCCACCTGCAATCGCGAGCCGCGCGGCCCCGCTACGGAAGGCTTGTGCCATTCCTTCGAACAGCCATCCCGCAGCCTTGTCGAAACCGGCATCTTCCGCGTAACGGTAGCGCAAGAGGGCAGACTGCTCATCGGTGAACAGCGTGGTCACGAGTGAGGCTCCGGCCCTGTAGGCATGCTCGGTAATCAGGCGGGCCAGCGGCAACGCATCGAGCGTCGCCGTCATGACCAGTTCTTGTCCGCGCGCGAGCCCCAGGCCCGCATTCACCGCAACCTGAGCCAGGCGGTCCAGTTTCTGCTCAAAGCTCAAAGAGGTTTTCGGAAGCTCCGTGATCGTAGCCATACTTCCCATTGTAAGATCTGTCCGCGCATTGAAGATTCCAGGTTTACGTTTTCGCTTGAACCACCCGGGGAATTCCCTGAAGGTCGTTCAGAAAACTCACCTCGTTCCAGTCGCTCAGCAGTCTTGAAAGAGCCGTGCTTTGGCCATAACCGATCTCCAGCATCAACCAGCCCTGGGGCTTGAGCACCCGGCGGGCCTGGGGAATCAGACGTTCATAAATTTCCAGGCCGGTTGGCCCCGCGTAGAGTGCGGAACGCGGCTCGTAATTGAGAACCTGCGGCTCCAGCACTTCTCCCTCGGCGATGTATGGAGGATTGGATAGCACAACCTCGAAGTCTGCGCTTTCCAGGACCGCCAGCAGATCCGATTGCAGCAGCGTCACTCGCTCCAACACCCCATGGCGCTCCGCGTTGCGTCGCGCGACCTCAAGAGCCGCGGACGAGAGATCCACCGCCGTCACCTGGGACCGTGGTAAGGCATGGGCAAGCGCAACTGCGATGGCGCCCGAGCCAGTCCCCACGTCAACGATGCGGGGGCTAGACTCGCGGCCGAAGCGCTCCAGCACAGCTTCCACCAGGTGCTCCGTTTCGGGACGCGGGATGAGGACCGCAGGCGAGACCTCGAAGGGCAGGCCAAAAAACTCCTGCACACCGGTGATGTACTGCACCGGCTCCGAAGCCAGGCGGCGCCTGAGCATGCTTTCGAACTGATCAGCCTCAGCTGGAGAGAGCACGCGCTCGGGATGGGTGAGCAACGCCGCCTGGTCCCACCCAAGCAGATGAGCCAGAAGCAACTCGGCATCGCGCCGCGGATTTTTGGAGACAGCGGCCAGGCGAGCACGCGCTGCTTGCAGTGCCTCGCCGGCGCTTGCCGGCACTTTACGCCACAGTGGCTGTTTCAGCCTTGAGACGCTCGGCCTGATAGTGCGCGATCAGAGCGTCAATGGTCGGCTGCAGTCTGCCTTCCATGACTTCCGCTAGCTGGTGGTTGGTCAGGCCGATGCGATGGTCCGTGAGCCGGTTCTGCGGGAAATTGTAGGTGCGGATCTTTTCGCTGCGATCGCCGCTCCCCACCTGCTGCTTGCGCTCCTTGGCCAACGCCTCCTGCTGCCTGTCCATTTCCACTTCATAGAGCCGGGCGCGAAGGACGCGCATCGCCTTCTCGCGATTCTTGATCTGCGACTTTTCGTCCTGGCAGCTCACCACTGTATTGGTGGGGAGGTGGGTGATGCGCACCGCCGAATAAGTCGTGTTGACCGATTGGCCGCCGGGCCCGGACGAGCAGAAGGTATCGATGCGGATGTCCTTTGCTTCGACCTTCACATCGACCTCCTCGGCCTCGGGCAAAACCGCGACCGTGATGGCCGACGTGTGCACACGGCCCTGAGTCTCGGTGGCAGGCACACGCTGTACCCGATGCACTCCGCTTTCGTATTTCATCTGCGAGTAGACCCGCTTGCCTTCAATGATGGCGATCACTTCCTTGAGCCCGCCAACGCCGGACTCGGACTGCGAAAGAACTTCCACCTTCCAGCGATGCTGTTCGGCAAAACGCGAGTACATGCGAAAAATCTCAGCCACAAACAGCGAGGCTTCATCCCCACCCGTGCCGGCACGGATCTCCAGGATGACGTTCTTCTCGTCATTGGGATCCTTGGGCAACAGCATGACCTTGATCTCTTCTTCCAGGGTCGTGGCGTCGCTCTCAAGGCGAGTGAGTTCCTCCTGCGCCATGGCCGCAAGCTCCGCGTCGTTCTCGTTCAACATGCCGGTTGCGTCGGCGATTCCCTGCTGAACCTGTTTGAGCTCACGATACTTTCCCACTACCGCTTCCAGGTCACGATGGGCTTTCGCGGTCTTGTGGTATTTTTGCTGGTCGGTCACTAGCTGCGGGTCGGCTAGCTGGCGTCCAAGGTCTTCATAACGGGTTTCAATCTGTTCCAAACGATCCAACATGATAGGGTTCCTTTCCGCGGGCGAAACAAAAGACGGACACTCGGCGGCGGGCGCCGCTAGGAAAGGGCGTGCCGGACGGGAACCGTGTTGGCGACGCGATGAACCATTTGTCTGATTTTATCAGGTTTGAATCATTTGCAGACCTGTGCCAGCGTCTGGCATCCACCGGCAGCAAGCTGCAGAAGCGGGCGCTTATGGCGGAGTATCTGCGCGCTCTCCCGGTTCACGAAGCCGGGCTGGCAGCGCTGTACCTGGCCGGAGTTCCCTTCCCGGAAACAGACGGGCGGGAACTGAACGTTGGCGGCGCGCTGCTGAGCCGCGTCCTCGCCAACCTGTCTGGGGCCAACCAGCCCGCGATGCATGCCGCCTACCTGCGCCATGGCGACCTGGGCGGCGCGGCGGAAGACCTACTCCAGGCGCGAGGCTTGGCGGCTACACTTCTACTGCCGGAGGTAGCCGAGGCCTTTGCCGCGATCGCCGGCGCGGGGAAGCCGGCCGCCAAACAGCAAATGACGCAAGGCCTGCTCGAGCGAGCCACCCCGCTCGAGGCCAAGTACCTGATCAAGATCATCCTGGGGGACATGCGCACCGGGATTAAAGTCAGCCTGGTGGAGGAGGCGATCGCCGCAGCCTACGGCGGAGCTATCGCTGAAGTTCGGCACGCCAGGATGCTCAACGGGAACCTACCGGAGGTACTGGAGTTGGCCGCAACCGGCCGCCTGGCGGAGGCGCGGATGAGGCTCTTTCATCCTCTCGGCTTTATGCTCGCCAGCCCGGTCGAAACGGTGGAGGAGGCTTTGCAGCGTTTCTCCACGGAAGTGGCGGAGGAGGGGCTGGCTGGACCGGTTATCAAAGAGGCGCAATTGGAAGATAAGTATGATGGCGTCCGGGCGCAGATTCATTGTGGCTCCCCGGAAGATCCCGGGCGCGTGGCGCTCTTCTCCCGCTCCAGGGAGGATATGACGGCCAGTTTCCCTGAGCTGGTTGAGGCGTTTGCCGATTTCAAGCAGCCGATGGTGCTGGACGGCGAAATCCTGGCCTGGAGCAGTAAGGAGGACCGTGCCCTACCCTTCTCCTCCTTGCAAGCGCGGCTGGGACGCAAGCGGGTGACTACCGAGATGCGCGAATCCGTCCCGGTGGTTTTTATGGCTTTCGACGTTCTCTACACCGGCGGGCAAATGATGATGGAGAAGCCGCTTCAGGAGAGGCGGCAGGTGCTCGAAGAGTTGGTGGAGCAGGAGCAAGCGCGAACCAGGGTAGGCAGCCGCTCGACCGCAGCCGGCCAGCAGACGGAGCTGCTCTTTGAAGCGATGGCGGCAACGGACGGCTTCGCTCGGCTGGTGCTCGCGCCCGCCGTCCAACTGGAAAGCGTGGCCCAACTGGAACAGGCATACGTGGACGCACGGGCGCGCGGGAATGAAGGCGTCATGCTGAAGGCCCGGCACAGCGTCTACCAGCCTGGACGACGCGGTCTCGCCTGGCTCAAGCTGAAGCGTGAGCTGGCTACGCTCGACGTGGTGGTGACCGCCGCGGAGTATGGCCACGGAAGGAGGGCCGGCTGGTTAAGCGACTACACCTTCGCGGTGCGCGATGGTGACGTGCTGCGCAACGTTGGCAAGGCCTACTCGGGAGTGACCGATGCGGAGATTGCCCGGTTAACCCAGTTCTTCCTGGAACACACACTTGAGGACTACGGAGGTATTCGCGCCGTGGAACCGCTGGTGGTGTTCGAAGTTGCGTTCAACAACGTAATGCGGTCCGATCGGCATGATAGCGGTTTCGCCCTGCGTTTCCCCCGCATTCTGCGTATTCGCGACGACAAGCCGGTCAGCGAGATCGACACGCTGGAGCGAGTCGCGGAAATCTATCAGTCCCAGCCGGACAAGCCGGTCGAGAGCGCTGGGGATTAGGTGTCTTGAGGGGAAGAGCATCTCCCTCAGGGGCTGAAGCCCCATACTTTGTGCGCAGTTGACGTACGGGCTAAAGCCCGTACCCTTCGAGCCTCGTCTTTAGGCTAGATTCGGCGCGAGGACTCTGCACTTTAGCTCCAGAATCTGGGAAGCCCGAGAGGCGCACCGCAGATCCCTCGGCTACGCTCGGGATGACAAAGGGGACGTTAGCGGTTTCAGTTGAAAGTGGTTAGTGGAGGATCTGAACAGCAGGTCCCTCCACTACGCTCCTCTGGATTTCCTGTGGAACTTGATGGCGTTGGTGTACTTCATGCGCCTTTCCCTTACAGAAAGGCGCACACACGGACTTGTCCAGTGCAGCGTGGCAGGAAGTCCGGGTACGCTCCGGTCGGGATGACACTTCATTTCGCGTGTCGGGATTCTGGTACCCAAACAGGCGAAAGAACTCTAGTGAGAGTGAGCGTGCGAGTGGTCGTGACCGGGATGATTGTGTTCGTCGATCTCGATCGGCGGAGCGCAACCGTGGGCGACTTCACATTCGACACACTCGAATTGGATGGTGGAGTGGTAGATGCGGAACTTCTGGCGTAGGGTGCCGTTGACCTGCTCCAGGATGCGCGCGCTCTCCGACGGCGGGATGTCGTCGATGGTGATGTGCGTGGCCAGGGCATGCGTCTGGGATCCGAGACTCCACACGTGCAGGTCGTGCACATCCTGCACCCCATCGATGGCCTGAAGCGATACCCGTATCTCTGCCAGGGAACAGCCACGCGGCGTACCCTCCAACAGGATATTGAGCGTCTCCCGCACGATGGAAAGCGAACTCCATAGAATCAGTGCGGCGATGAAGATGGAGAGCACCGGATCGATCCAGTTGTGCCCGGTGAACAAGATTGCTGCGCCACCAACAATGACCGCCGCAGTCGAGAGCGTGTCACCCAGCATGTGAATGAAGGTGCTGCGGATGTTGACATCGCGGGAGGCGGTCCAAAGCAACGCGGCAATGACACCGTTCATCAACACACCAGCCGCGGCGACGATCATCATCAGCCGGGGCTGCACTTGTACCGGCTCGCTCAGGCGATGGACAGCAGCGATGCCAATCCAGATGGCGATCAGAACCAGGGTGAGCGCGTTGAGGAAGGCGGCCAGCACGCCGGCACGCTGATAACCGAAAGTCTTTTGATCTGTGGGCGGTCGCGTCTGGAAGTAGACGGCGACAAAGGAAAGCAACAGGGCCAGAAAGTCAGATACGTTATGCCCGGCCTCGGAAATGAGGGCGAGAGAATGAGCCCGCACCCCGGCTACGAAAGTCAGCGCCACATAAGCCAACGTGGCCAACAGCGAAATGCGCAGGATTCGCTTTGTCTTCTCCGACCCCCCGCCATGAACGTGCATACAGATATTGTACTAGCGCAGCGAAGGAGCAGCCGCACCGGAGCGGCCATGGAGCGGGACAGAGTTGGCGGTATCGCGCAGGCCGCTCCAGCTCTCGGCCACGATCAGTGAGTTTCCGGGGTTGTGCGGGTCATAGCGCACGGATGCGGGAAAGCCCAGGCGGCAATCGTAGATGTTGACCAGGTGGCGCAACATGGTCACGTCCTGGGAACACTCGTAGACCACCCCCGCCGCCTCATATTTGTAGAGAATCAGCTGCATCCCGTTGGGTCGTCCGCTCTCTTCGGCAGTGAGGTCGGAGATGTCGATGACGGTGGCATCGATGATGCGCCCCTGCTGGACCAGCAGATCGCGACGCTTGCGCTCAAGCTCGTCGGGGCTTTCCCGGCGGCGCAGCAAGGCATAGGTAGCCGCGCCTCCAAGGCAAAGTCCAACCGCGCCAAGTAGAGGCAAACTGTTCATTGAGGCTCCGCCCGGAAAAAGGGGTACACGATGCAGGATAGCGCAGGCCAGAGCCTCCTGGGAGTGCGGCGAACGCGCTGGACCCCATTCGGCAACCCCCCTGTCTGCGTTATACTGGCGAAAGATGTCAATCCGTTCGTCTGTAGTCCAAAGCTCGACGGCGACCGCCGCTTCGAGATCCGATTCAAACGCAAATTCACGCTCAAAAGCCCAGCGTATTCGCTCGACGACCGTTTTGTGTGTGCGCAGAGATGCAAGCGTAGTGATGGCAGCCGATGGTCAGGTCACCCTGGGTGAAAGTGTGATCAAACATTCGGCACGGAAGATCCGGCGACTGTATCAGGATAAGATTCTGGCTGGGTTTGCTGGCTCGACGGCGGATGCATTCTCACTTTTTAGCCGCTTCGAGGCCAAGCTGGAACAGTACGCCGGTAATCTGGGGCGCTCGGCGGTGGAGTTGGCCAAGGACTGGCGCACAGACAAGATGCTGCGCAATCTGGAAGCTCTGTTGGTGGTTGCGGATTTGAAGCAGACCTTTTTGATCAGCGGCTCAGGCGATGTGATCGAGCCCGACGAGGGGATCGCAGCCATCGGCAGCGGGGGAAGCTTCGCCTTGGCGGCGGCCCGTGCGCTGGTCGAGAATTCCGATCTGCCGGCGCGTGCCATTGCTGAGAAGTCGCTGCGTATCGCAGGCCAAATCTGCATCTACACCAACGATCAAATCACGATCGAGGAATTGCACGGCTAGTACGGCTGCCACCTACAAGGAGTTGGCATATGGCGATTTTCTTACCCGGAACCGCGGAAGAACTGGAACTATCTCTGGAAGACCTGACGCCACGGGAGATCGTGGCGGAGTTGGACAAGCATGTGGTGGGCCAACGCGCTGCCAAGCGCGCCGTGGCCATCGCGCTGAGAAATCGTATGCGCCGGCAGAAGTTGCCGCCGGATCTCGCCGAAGAGATCATGCCCAAGAACATCATCATGATCGGGCCGACCGGTGTCGGCAAAACGGAAATTGCACGCCGTCTGGCCAAGCTGACCAATTCGCCCTTCATGAAGGTGGAAGCCTCCAAGTTTACTGAGGTAGGTTACGTCGGCCGTGACGTGGAATCGATGATTCGCGACCTGGTCGAGATCGCCGTCGACATGGTGCGCGAAGAAAAACTGGAAGAGGTAGAGGATAGGGCCGAGCTCAACGCCGAAGAGCGCTTGCTTGATCTGCTGCTGCCTCCCTCGCCGACGCCTGCGGGTGCCACACCGGGGCCGGTGGCGGTCGACGGGAACAGCTTCCCCCCGGCAAGCCAGGAGAGCCACAACCGCACCCGGGAAAAGCTGCGGCAACAGTTCCGCGAAAGCAAGCTGGATGACCGCACCGTAGAAATCGACGTGCGGGAGCGGAGCACCCCGTCATTCGAGATCATCTCCAACCAGGGCATCGAGGAGATGGATATAAATCTCAAGGACGTGCTGCCCAACCTCTTCGGCCAGCGCACCAAGAAGCGCAAGATGAAGGTCGGAGAGGCCTTCGAATACCTGGTGCAGGAGGAAGAAACCCGACTGGTCGATATGGACCAAGTGACCCGTTTGGCGGTGGAGCGGGTGGAGAACTCGGGCATCATCTTCCTGGATGAGATCGACAAGATTGCCGGCCGGGAAGGCGGTCATGGTCCGGATGTGTCGCGCGAAGGGGTGCAGAGGGACATTCTGCCCATTGTGGAAGGGACCACGGTCAATACCAGGTACGGCATGGTGCGCACCGACCACATCCTGTTTATCGCGGCCGGCGCGTTTCACGTTTCCAAGCCGAGCGACCTGATTCCTGAGCTGCAGGGCCGGTTTCCCATCCGGGTTGAGCTGCAGTCGCTGACGGTGGAGGATTTTGTCCGGATTCTTACCGAGCCGAAGTCGTCGCTAACCAAGCAGTACACCGCGCTGCTGGAAACCGAAGGCTTGAAGCTCAGATTTACCAAGGAGTCTCTCGAAGAGATGGCGCGCTTCGCCTTTCGGGTCAACGAGACGACGGAAAACATCGGCGCCAGGCGACTGCACACCATCATGGAACGGGTACTGGACGAGATCAGCTTCATGGCGCCGGACATGATGAAGGGGCATTCCGCCGAAGGTGCGCTGCTCGAGATTGCATCGGCCGCGGAGAATGGTGCCACGGTGCCTCTGCCTATCACCGAAGTGGAGACGGCGGAAGGGCGGGAACGGGTGGTCCTGATCGATCCCGAATACGTGCGCGCCATGGTGGCATCGATCGTGAAAGACCAGGATCTGTCCCGGTACATCCTGTAGAGTTCGGGCAGTGGGAACCAGATTCGGGAGGGCCGAGGGGCGCACAGCAGGTCCCTCCACTTCGCTACGCTCCGGTCGGGATGACACCTTTGCTTGGGGTGCCGAGATCCCAACCCTTAGATAGAAGTGTCATCCCGACCGGAGCGTAGCGACCTGCAGTGCGCCCTTCGGACTTAAGGAAGATGCACCGGGCGCGCGTCAAAGTGCAGGTTGGGCAGTTCTTCGACTGCGCGGCGCAATTCCTGCTCCCAGCGGGCGTGCATGAGAGCCAGCTCAGGATCATCAGCCTCGAAGCGGCGGTAGCGATCAAAGTCTAGTTTGTCGTTCTGGTAGAGCAGGACCTCGAGCGGCGGCCCGACCGTCACATTTGAGCGCATGGCGGCATCGAGCGAGAGCAGGGCGTAGGTTCCGGCAACCTCAAGGCTGGTGGAATCGTATTCAATGCCGCGATCGAGGATCGGCCGGCCATACTTGACTTCCCCGATTTGCAAGTAGGGCGAGCCCTCGGTCGCGCTGAGAGGGTTTCCCTGGGGATAAATCAGGAACAGGTTCGGTTTCTCACCCTTGACCTGGCCGCCCAGCACCAAGTGGACATTGAACTTGAAGTCATCCTTCTCGAGGGCAGCGCGATCAAGATCCGAGACCCGGCGAACGATATCGCCCACGGCGCGGGCAGCAGCGTACATGGATTCCGCCTTCGCCAGACCTTCCCCAGCCGCAAATTCACCGCGCAGAAGAGTAATAATGGATTGGGTAAGTGACAGGTTTCCACTGCTCAGGATGACAAAAGCACGTTCTCCCGGCTGAAGGAAGGTGTGCATTTTGGGGGTCACGTTCACCTGGTCGAAGCCGGCGTTGGCTCGGGAATCAGACGCCATCACCAGCCCTTCACGGGTCATGATGCCCAGACAATAAGTCATTATTTCTCCTTAAGGAGAATGCTAGAGCATTTTTCCGTGTGAACCGATCAGGATTGTCTGATAGTTTTTCAGCATCATAATTTTTGCGACAAGGACCTTGTCGTTCCTGTCGACTTGCCTGGGGGAAACCCCGGGCATTCGCTTCAGGGCTCGATCGAGGGAGTGAAATGCTTATTCGCTTAGGTTATGACATCGGTTTCAACATTCCCGCTCCCGTGACCATCGTTGCGATGCTCCACGTGCATCCTTCGCGGGAGCCAGATCTGCTCGAACCGGACGAGCTGAAGCTGGATCCGAACGTTCCCATTACCAGCTATATCGACACCTTTGGCAATCGCTGCTCGAGGTTCGTAGCGCCTACAGGGCATATAAGGCTCACAGGCTCTACCCTGATTGAAGACTCTGGCCTGGAGGATCCGTCCCCGCTCGATGCGGCCGAGCATCCGGTTGCCGATTTGCCGAACGAGACGCTGATCTATCTGCTCAACAGCCGCTACTGCGAGGTCGATCGGCTCTCCAACATCGCGGTGGAGCTGTTTGGCAATGTCGCTCCTGGCTGGGGCCGGGTCCGGGCCATCTGCGATTGGGTCTATTCCAAGGTGGCTTTTGGCTATCAACATGCCCGATCCACCAAAACCGCCCTCGACGTGTTTACTGAACGGGTTGGCGTGTGTCGCGACTTTCAGCACCTAGCGGTAACCTTCTGCCGCGCTCTCAACATACCGGCGCGCTATGTGACTGGATACCTTGGAGATATTGGGATACCCCCGACCTACACGCCGATGGACTTCAGCGCCTGGTTTGAGGTCTATCTGGCAAATCGCTGGTGGACCGTGGACGCGCGCCACAATCATCCTCGCATCGGCCGGGTGTTGATGGCCGTCGGCCGGGATGCCTCAGACGTGGCGATCACGACCTCGTTCGGAATCGCCAGTCTCACTCACTTCAACGTGGTCAGCGACGAGGTTGCTACCGAAACCGCGTCAGGATTCAGGAAATAATGGGAGTAGCTCGCCCCAGCACGTTCGGCAATCCGCTCTTGAAGGACTACGTCCTCGATAACACCTATGACGAGGTGTTCACCGAAGATGGCCTGGTAAGACCCCACTATGCCGAGGTCCTGGAGACATTCCTGAACCTTCCGCCGGAGGAAATCGCGCGCCGCAAGCGCTCGGTAGACCTGTCGTTCATGACCCAGGGCATCACGTTTAACGTCTACGGGCACGGAGAAGGAACGGAGAGAATTTTCCCCTACGACCTTATGCCCCGTGTGATCACCGGGGCGGAGTGGGCGCACATCGAAAAGGGGCTCACGCAGCGAATCACTGCCCTGAACCTGTTCCTGCACGATGTCTATAACGAAGGCAAGATTCTCAACGACGGTCATGTGCCGCGCGACATCGTGTATAGCTGCCGGCAGTTCCGGAGAGAGATGCGTGGCCTGCAAGTGCCACGGAATGTTTATATTACCGTGACAGGCACAGATCTTCTTCGGCTCAAGAACGGAGAATTCGTGGTGCTGGAAGACAATCTCAGGGTTCCGAGCGGCGTCTCCTACATGCTCACTAGCCGCCGGGTGATGAAGCGGACGTTTCCCCAGCTCTTCCGCGATTACGGCGTGCAGCCGATCGAACACTACACCCAACTGCTTCTAAGCACGCTTCGGTCGCTGGCCCCGGAAGGGCGCCACGACCCGTCCATTGTGTTGCTGACCCCAGGAGTCTACAACTCCGCCTACTTTGAGCACACCTACCTGGCCCGGCAGATGGGCATCGAGCTGGTCGAGGGCCGCGATCTGGTCATACACGACAACGTGGTTTACATGCGAACTACGGCCGGCCTGAAGCGAGTGGATGTGATCTACCGCCGGGTGGATGACGACTTTATCGATCCGCTGGCGTTTCGTTCCGACTCCATCCTGGGCGTGGCCGGTATGTTCAACGCCTACCGTGCCGGCAACGTAACCCTGGCCAATGCCTTCGGGACCGGCATCGCCGACGATAAAGCGGTCTACGCCTACGTGCCGGCTATCATCCGCTACTATCTGGGCGAAGAGCCGATTCTGAACAACGTGGAAACCTATCTCATGACCGACCCTAAACAGCGCCAGTATGCCCTCGAGAACCTCGACAAGCTGGTGGTGAAGGCGGTAGGGGAATCCGGCGGTTACGGCATGTTGATTGGTCCCCACAGCACCGCCGAACAGCGGGACGAGTTCAAGCGCGCGATCGAAGCCAACCCACGAAACTATATCGCCCAGCCGACGCTTGATTTCTCCCGCGCCGGTTGCCTGACGGAAAACGGGATCGAGCCCAGGCATGTGGATCTGCGGCCTTACATCTTGTATGGCGACAAGGTGCGCATTGTTCCCGGTGGGTTAACCCGAGTGGCTCTGCGGCGGGGCTCGCTCGTGGTGAATTCATCGCAGGGCGGGGGCAGTAAAGATACCTGGGTTTTGAATGACTGAGGCCACATGCTTTCTCGCGTAGCAGACAGTCTTTACTGGATGAGCCGTTACCTGGAGCGCGCCGAGCACACGGTTCGCATGCTGGACGTGAACATGGGTCTGATGTTGGATAAGTCCAGCACCAGCGCCGAGGGACGATGGAAGCGGGTGCTGGCCGCGCTGGGGAATCCGCAGGATGTCCGCTGGCAAAATGACTACTACCAACTGGTCCACACCCTGACCTTTGACCCGGATGTTCCCGCATCGGTGACCTCCTGCCTGATCGAAGCACGGGAGAATGCTCGCCAGGTACGCGACGAGATCAGCTCAGAGCAGTGGCAGCAATTAAACCGCATGTACCACTGGGTGATTCAGCCCCATTCGGAGTTTGGGCTAAATACCCGGCTGGCCGATTTTCTGCCCGCCGTGATCGACGGCGTTCACCTCTTCCAGGGGGTGACAGATACCACCATGAGCCACGGCGAGGAGTGGCAGTTTATTCAAATGGGCCGCTATCTGGAGCGGGCGGCCGCCATTGCGAATCTCCTTGATCTGTACCAACCGGAGATTCTTCACACCCCGGAAGTGGCCGGCGAGGGCCAACAATACCAGGAGTGGGTTGGCTTGCTGCGCTGCTGCACAGCCTTTGAAGCGTACTGCAAGGTTTACACCGCGGACATTACCGCGGACCAAATTCTCGAATTCCTCTTATTGAATCCGCAGTTTCCCCATTCGCTCAGATATTCGGTCGATTGCCTGCGCCAGGCCCTGGTCTCGGTGCAACAGGCGAGCGGACGACCGCCGGTGGATGAATTGACCAGGATTTCGGGCAGGCTGCAGGCCTCGCTGAGTTTCGTCGAGATTTCCGACATCCTCGCCCAGGACGCCGGGGCCTACCTGCACAACATCCTGCAACAGTGCCGGCAGACACACGACCTGATTTACCGGTTCTACATTCAATACTCAGTGGAAGCCGCTCTCGCCATGTAGCTTTGCCAGCAGGGAGTTCGATAAGCGATGGATTTTTATCTGATACGGCATCTGACCAAGTTCCTGTATGCGGACCAGGTAAGCGAAAGCCTCATGGAGGCGCGCATGCACCCGCGCAGCGACAACAATCAACGCTGCCTCTCGTTTTCCTTGTCGGTAAGCCCGCGCTGCCGGGTTTTCTCCTACCGTGATCACCTGGGCAACAATGTCCATCACTTCGATATCCCGGGGGAGCACTCGCAACTGGTGATGGTGGCCGAAGCGCTGGTGGAACAGCAGCCACTGCCGGAGATTCCGCAAACGCTCCGGCCCGGGGCGTGGAACGAACTGGACTCGCTGGTGGCTTTAGGTGACTTTTCCGAGATGATGCTGCCGAGTGAGTTCGCCAAACCGTCGCCCGCGCTGCTCGATCTGGCGAAATTGTTGGATGTTCGGCGCCGCGACGACCCCCTGGTCCTGTTGCGCCAGTTGAACGCATCGCTCTATCACTGGTTCGACTATGTCCCGCGCAGCACTCACGTCAACTCCACCATCGACGAGGCGCTTGAATCCAGGAAGGGGGTGTGTCAGGATTTCGCCCACACGATGATCGCTCTGGTGCGCCACGTGGGCATCCCCTGCCGCTATGTGAGCGGCTATCTCTACCATGGCGAGGAGAACGCGGACCGGTCCCGGGCGGATGCGACGCATGCCTGGGTCGAGGCCTTCCTACCCCAGGTGGGGTGGATAGGTTTCGACCCAACCAATAACCTGCTGGCGCACAACCGGTACATCCGGACGGCGATGGGAAGGGATTATGCAGATGTGCCGCCAACCCGCGGGACCTATCGCGGCAGCAAGGACAGCGAGCTTTATGTCGCGGTCAAGGTGTCGAAATACGTCGATATGCCACCGCTGGACCGGGATATGCCTGTTCCAGAGGACTGGTCTATCCTGGTAGAGCGAGCACAGGAACCGCCCTCGCCGCCGGCCCAACTGCTGCAACTGCAACGAATGCAACAGCAACAACAATAGGTGCCCTTTGGGCACCCAAGCGATGGGTGCACGAGAAGGTCGTGACCAAACGTAACCTCGGTGTTTTTTTCCTTCTTTCCAGCACCGGCAGGATCGAGTAGCTTATCAGAGGTGACTTATGGAACCGGACCTCGGTTATTTTTGCCGGGCATACGTGGGCCAGGACGTTCAAGCCAATGTGATTGCCCGCACCCTCAGGGAAGCCGAGCTTGAAATCACCCGCATGATCCGCGGCGGGGCGACGACGGCGCACGCCGTGCAACACGGTTGGCCGGATCACGAGCCGGAACTGGTCGCCAGCGCCTACGGCGGGACGGCAGACGGTGAATTGTGGCGCTATCTTCGCCACAAGGCGGGACCCGAGTTCGAACGCTGGGAAGTCGCCTACCGCTCCAAAACCAAAATTCTGGACGATCGCTGGGTGGTGATCGAGCTCAGCCCGGCCGGAATCAAGGAATATGGCGCCTTTGGCAAGGCGGTTCGGGCGATATGGGGAAGCGCGGCGACCACGCCGGCGGAACGGCTTCGCGCGCGGGATTCGCTCCCAGATGCAAGGGCTAGCGAGGGCGCACCCAAGACGCCGCCGACACCTTTCAGACGCCCCCTCCAATCGAGGGTCGGTTAAGAGCTTCCGCTTGACGCAGTGTGCCTGATTCTCCTAAGGTCAGGAGCAATGTCCAATGCGACCCAACAGCGTGCGAGCGATACCACATCCCTGGACACGCTGAAGCAGCAGGTGCTCGATGCCAACCTGGAGCTGGTTCGCCAGGGATTGGTTCTTTTCACCTTCGGTAATGCCAGCGGCATCGATCGGCAGCGCGGTCTGGTGGTCATCAAGCCCAGCGGGGTAGACTACGCGGCGCTGGCTCCCTCTGACATGGTGGTGACCGACCTGGACGGTAAAGTGGTCGAGGGCAAGCTCCGTCCGTCTTCTGACCTGGCGACTCATCTCATACTTTACAAAGAGTTTCCCGGCATTGGCGGGGTGGTGCACACGCACTCTGAGTTCGCCACGGCGTGGGCCCAGGCAGGGCGGGAGATTCCCGCCTACGGAACCACCCATGCGGACTATTTCTACGGCCCGGTACCTGTCACGGAAGAACTGACCCCAGATGAAATCGGTGGAGAATACGTTTACAACACCGGGGTCGCGATCACCCGGCGTTTCCAGGGCGTCGACCCACATGCGATTCCAGCTGTTCTGGTGGCAGGCCACGCCCCGTTCTGCTGGGGGAAGACGCCGCACGACGCAGCCCACAACGCGGCGGTGCTCGAAACGGTCGCCCGCATGGCCTACTACACGGCTACGCTGCGGGAGGGTTGCGCCGGGGTTTCGCAGGCGCTGCTGGACCGGCACTACTTCCGTAAACATGGCGCCAAAGCGACCTACGGACAGGAGAAATAATGCACCTTGCTGCCTTGGCGGTTACCACTCAGCTTGCCCGCCTGAACTGGATCGACGTTCTGGTGATCGCGATCTACTTCGCGATCGTGGTCTTCATCGGCTTTTACCTGCGTGGATCCTCCAATACCAGCGAAGAATTCTTTATGGCCGGGCGGGAAATGACCGCCTGGATCGCCGGTTTGAGCTTTGTTTCCGCCAACCTCGGCTCGCTTGAGTTGATGGGCTGGGCCGGGTCCGCCTACCAGTATGGGATCCTGGCGATGCACTGGTACTGGATCGGCGCCATCCCGGCGATGCTCTTCCTCGGCATCGTGATGATGCCGTTCTACTACATCTCGAAGACCCACTCCGTACCGGGATACCTCAAGCTCCGTTACGGTGATGGGGCACGAGCTCTTTCCGCGATCAGCTTCGCGTTCATGACCATTCTCATGAGCGGGATCAACATGTACTCGATGGCGATTGTGATGAAGGTGGTCCTGGGATGGGACCTGAACTTCAGCATCTGGGTCTCCTCGATTACGGTGGCCGTTTATGTGGCGCTGGGCGGCCTTAAGTCCGCGATCTATAACGAGATTCTGCAGTTCCTGCTGATCTGGGCGGGCGCCTTGCTGGTGCCGATTCTGGGCCTGATCGAGGTAGGCGGCTGGACGAACCTAAGGCAGCAGATTGCGACCAACCTGGGCCGATCCGATTACGTCCACTTGTGGTCGACCCTGGGCCACTTCAACACCAACCCCATGGGGGTGAACTGGTTCGGGATCGTTTTCGGGCTGGGCTTTGTGGTGAGTTTCGGCTATTGGACCACGGATTTTCTGGTGGTACAGCGCATCCTGTCGGCAGATAGCATCCGCTCGGCAAGGATGGCGCCGGTGATCGGCGCAGCGTTCAAGATGGCCGTACCCTTCATCGTGATCCTGCCCGGCCTGATCGCGCTTTCCGTGCTGCCCTTTAAGCTGGTCGCGCAAGACGTGGCGGTGCAAACGGGCCAACACAGCTTCAATGAGGTTCTACCCCTGATGCTGGTTCGCTATTGCGGACCTGGCCTGCTGGGGTTGGGGGTCACTGCGCTGATCGCCGGCTTCATGTCTGGCATGGCGGGCAACGTAAGCGCCTTTTCAACCGTTTGGACCTATGACATCTATGGCGCTTTTCTCAACAAGAAGGCGACCGACCGGCACTATGTCGCCATGGGCCGCTGGAGCACTTTGGTCGGCGTACTGGTTTCGGTCGCCACAGCGTACCTGGTGCAGCACGCGGCCAGCATCATGGATTATGTCCAGCAACTGTTCAGCTTCTTCATCGCCCCGCTGTTTGGGACCGTAATCCTGGGCATGCTGTGGAAGCGGGCGACCAAGGAGGCCGGCTTCTGGGGATTGCTGGCCGGTACAGCCACCTCGATCGGCCTCTGGCTGTGGGTGAAGAATGATCCTTCCGCCTTGCGCTACGTCGCCATGTCTCCGGACGCAAAAGATATGGCAGAGAACATCTATCGCGCCCTGTGGGCCTGGATCGTCTGCGTACTGGTGACGGTGGTGGTTAGCTACATGACCAAGCCTCGGCCGGTGGCGGAGCTGGAGGGGCTGGTCTACGGTGTTTCTGCCCTGCCCAAGGAACACGACGACCACTGGTATCAGCGTCCGATCGTGTGGGCGGGTACAGTGACCGTGTTGTTCATCATTCTGAATGTCATTTTCTGGTAAGGAGAGTAGATGCGAGAGTCCTTTTCGATCTGGTGGTTCGCCGGCATCCTGATGTTGGCCTACGGGGTGGTGATTTTCGCCACCGGCCTTTGGGAACTGAGCCACCCCCTGCTCCATCCGCCGGTGCTGAGCAATCTGCATGCGCCGATCTGGTGGGGTGCGCTACTCCTGATTTTCGGTCTCGGCTACACCATCGGCTTCCGCCCCCGTCAGTCGGTTAACAAGCGAAGGAAATAGCAAATGGCGAAACAAATGACGTTCGGCGTGATCGTAGGCAACCGCGGCTTCTTTCCCGATCACCTGGCAAAGACGGGCCGCGAAGAGATGCTCAGAGTGCTGGAGGCGGCCGGGATCCGCACCATTGCACTGAGCACGGAAGCATCCAAGTTCGGCGCCGTTGAAACTCCGACAGAGGCGCGCTTATGCGGTGACCTTTTCCGCAAGCATCGCGACGAAATCGATGGAGTGATTGTTACACTTCCGAATTTTGGCGAGGAGCGCGGGATTGTCGATGCCCTGCGCCTCTCTACCTTGAAGGTCCCGGTGCTGGTGCAGGCCACGCCTGACCGGGCCGCAGACATGAAAATCTCTCACCGCCGCGACAGTTTTTGCGGAAAGATGTCGGCCTGCAACAATATGATGCAGTACGGGATTCCCTACTCCCTCACCGCGATGCACACGGTGCAGCCAGACTCCGATGGGTTCCGCAAAGACCTGGCGTGGTTTTCTTCGGTGTGCCGCGTGGTGAGGGGTTTTACCAATCTTCGTGTAGGCGCGATCGGCGCACGCCCTGCAGCTTTCAACACGGTTCGCTATAGCGAGAAACTGCTGGAACGGAGTGGCATCTCGGTCGACACACTCGATCTTTCCGAAGTGCTGGGGCGCATAGAACGGCTCAAGGATAACGACGATGCAGTGCAGATGAAGCTGGCTGCGATCCAAAAGTATGTTTCGACCAACAATATTCCGATCGCGGCACTGATCAAGATGTCCAAGCTGGGCGTGGTGATCGAGCAATGGATGCAGCAGACCTATTGCACGGTCAGCGCCATCCAATGCTGGACATCGCTCGAAGAATACTTCGGCGTGGTTCCCTGCACGGTGATGAGCATGATGAGCGAGAACCTGTTCCCCAGTGCCTGCGAGGTGGATATTTGTGGAACCATCAGCATGCACGCGCTGGCACTGGCTTCGGAGACTCCGAGCGCGCTGCTGGATTGGAACAACAACTACGGTACGGATCCCGACAAGTGCGTTTGCTTCCACTGCTCCAACCTGCCCAAGCATTTCTTCAAAGATGTGGTGATGGACTTTCAGGCGATCATCGCGGGCACGGTGGGCAAGGAGAATACGTTTGGCACCTGCGTTGGCCGGGTGAAGGCCGGCGCCATGACCTATGTGCGCTTCTCGACCGACGACTTTCACGGCAAGATCCGGGGCTACGTTGGGGAGGGGGAGTTTACCAACGATCCGCTGGAGACCTTTGGCGGCGCCGGTGTAGCCAAAATTCCACGACTGCAGAAGCTGCTTCGCCTGATTTGCGAGCAGGGATTTGAACATCACGTCGCGGCCAATTTTTCGCAGGTGGCGAGCCCGGTTTATGAGGCGGCTGTCCGGTACCTGGGGTGGAGTATGTATAACCACGATGCGGAAGGTTGAGTAAGAGCGGTCGTTGGGCTTCGCCCATCTTTTTTCGTCCCAGGTACGCTTGGGCGAACCTGGGGCACCCGTTCGATTCGTGCCGGCGCCGTGATGACACGTACACGTGCGGGAAACTTTTCCGATTTACCGGTATCTAATCCCAGGGGATTTGCGTCCTCGATTATTTTCAATCGTGGACCCCAAGATTCTTTTCACATCGAGCCCAGAGAAGGAGAACCATGAAGACCAGTTACAAGATCGATCCAGCCCACTCCACTGCGCAGTTTGTCGTTCGTCACATGATGATCACCAACGTCCGCGGTGGGTTTAGCGGCGTGCAAGGCACGGTCGTTTACGATCCCGACAATCTCGGCGCATCGAGCGCCGATGTGACCATCGACGTAAATACGCTCAGCACCGGGGACGCTAACCGGGACGCGCACGTGAAGAGCGCGGAATTTCTCGATGCCGAGAAATATCCCACGATTACTTTCAAGAGCACCTCCATCGCGAAGGATGGCGACGGGTTGCGGGTGAAAGGCGACTTGACCGTTCATGGCGTGACCAAAGAGGTTGTTCTTGACGTGGATGGCCCGTCGGGAGAGCAGAAAGATCCCTGGGGTAATTTGCGCGTCGGCGCGTCGGCCAACTCCAAGATCAAACGCAGCGACCACGGGTTGACCTGGAACGCGGCGCTGGAGACGGGCGGAATTATGCTCGGCGACGATCTCAAACTCGAGTTGGAAGTTTCCATGATCAAAGGGTGAGGATAGCGAGTGGCCATCGTCGCAGGGGTTGATTTTGGAACGCTGAGCGTACGGGTTACGCTGTTCGACAGCGGCCGGGCGGGGAAAGGCGGGTTGGCCACTGCATCCGCCGAGTACCCGCTGAAGCGTAAGCGGGAAGACCCGGATTTTGCTACCCAGTCGCATCGGGATCAGATGGATGCCCTGGTCAACGCCGTGCGCGCGGTGCTGGCCAAGGCGGGGATTTCGGGCGAGCAGGTTGAAGCCATAGCGCTCGACACCACCGGTTCAAGTGTGGTGCCGGTCGACGCTGCGCTTCAGCCGCTCGATGACTACTATCTGTGGTGCGACCATCGCGCCAAGGGCGAGGCGCAGGAAATTACCGAGCTCGCCCACCGCGAGCATCTGGAAGCGATTGAATGGTGCGGCGGGGTCTATTCTCACGAATGGGGATTCGCCAAGCTGCTGCACTGGCTACGCCATAATCCGGAGAAGCGCGGCCAGCTGGCAAGCGCTTTTGAACACTGTGACATGGTGGCGGCAACCCTCTGCGGCATCACCGATCCGAAGCTGGTGAAGCGCAGCATCTGCGCCATGGGTCACAAGTGGATGTGGAACCCGAAATGGAGTGGGCTGCCATCCCAGGAGTTTCTCTCCCAAGTGGATCCGCTGCTGGATGGCATCCGGGAAAAGCTGTCGGGGGAGTATCACACCTCCGACGCCCTGGCGGGACATCTTGCGCCTTCGTGGGCGGAGAAGATGGGTTTGCGGGCAGGTATTCCGATTCCTGTGGGCGCCTTCGATGCCCATTGGGATGCAATCGGCGCCGGTTGTAAGGAAGGCGATGTGGTCAACGTCGTTGGCACTTCGACCTGCATCATTGCCATGCAGCGGAAGACTACGCTGATCCCCGGGGTGTGCGGAGTTGTGCCGGGCAGCGTGCATCCGGGCTATACCGGGATCGAAGCGGGGCTCTCGGCCACCGGCGACATCTTCGAAGCAATTGCGCGGCGGGCCAATGTCAAAGTAGCAGAGCTAAGCCGCGGTCTCGAAAGCTACCGGCCGGGACAGACCGGCCTACTGCGACTGAGCTGGGACAATGGCGACCGGACCATCCTGGTGAACCCGGAGCTGGGAGGCATGACCCTGGGCTGGAACCTGGTCAACACCGCGCAGGATGAGTTGTTCGCCGCGATCGAAGGCACGGCGTTTCACACGCGCATCATCCTCGAGCGGTTGGCCGAGTATGGAGTGCCGGTCGAGCGAGTGATTAACGGGGGTGGTGTGCCGCAGAACAATCCTGTGCTCAACCAGGTTTACGCGAATGTGCTGGGCAAGCCGGTGCTGGTGCCGGATGGTATTCCGACCAGCCTGGGCTCTGGAATTTTCGCGCTACTGGCGGCGGGGGCGTTCGGCTCCGTGGAAGAGGCGCAGACAAGAATGTGCCTCGGGCATAAGACGTATCAGCCAGAAGCCAAGGCTGTGGCGGTGTATGAGGAGCTGTATCAGCTTTACCGGAAGGTCTATCTTGCGTTCGGCTTGCCGGGCGCGGCGGCGGTGGAGTTAGGTGATGTGTTGCCGCGGTTAATCAAGATACGGTCTTCGGCACTTGGGGGTTGAAGAGTCTGCGTGAGAACTCCAGAATTTGGGAAGGCCGAGGGGCGCACCGCAGATCCCTCGGCTTCCCCAGATTTCCTGTCTAGAGTTGCCGCTTCGGTTGACTGCATGTGGTTCTCTTTAGGGAGAACCACATAAGTGGTCGCCGGTGAGAGTGGTGAAGCAGGAAATCCGGGTACGCTCGGGATGACAATTCATCCTGGAAACTATACTTAGCGTTCCCAAAGTCCAGCTCCCCCCTGCTGAAGCAGGAGGCTCCCACCGCCGGGTCGATCCCCAGAGGCCTGTAGAAATGTGCGAAGAAAGCGAACTATGCGAATTAAGGTCCCCCCATCGGGGTTTAGGGATGGGGCACCGGGGCTTACCTCTTGGCTATGCGCGCCGCCGCAAGTCCTTATAATTGAATCTGCGATGCTGAATAACAAGAAAGTCGTCGTGGTGTTGCCGGCCTATAACGCTGCGAAGACTTTGCGCCGTACGGTCGAGGAGATTCCTCAGGAAATAGTCGATGAAGTGATCCTGACCGATGACGCGAGCCGCGACAACACCTCTGAGCTTGCGCTGGAGCTTGGTCTCATCACCATCCGGCACGATCACAACCGGGGCTACGGCGGTAACCAGAAGACTTGCTACACGGCGGCGCTGGCGCGGGGCGCCGACATCGTGGTGATGCTGCACCCCGATTATCAATACACTCCGAAGCTGGTTTCCGCTATGGCTTCGATGATCGCCTACGGACAATACGACGCCGTGCTGGCCTCCCGCATTCTCGGCCGAGGGGCGCTCGAGGGCGGGATGCCACTTTACAAATACATCGCTAACCGCGGGCTTACGTTCATTGAAAACGTGCTGATCGGGCACAAGATGTCGGAGTACCACTCCGGCTACCGAGCCTGGAGCCGCGAACTGCTCGAGCGGCTGCCGCTGCTGAGCTGTTCCGACGATTTTGTCTTCGACAATCAGATGATCGTGCAGGCGCTTTATTTCGGATTCCACGTGGGTGAGATCTCTTGCCCGACAAAGTATTTCAAAGAAGCGTCGTCCATCAACTTCCAGCGCAGCGTGACCTACGGGTTCGGAGTGCTTCGCACCGCGCTCGATTTACGGTTGAAACGATGGGGCCTG
The DNA here is from genome assembly GCA_049522955.1 of Acidobacteriaceae bacterium. Taxonomy (GTDB): domain Bacteria; phylum Acidobacteriota; class Terriglobia; order Terriglobales; family Acidobacteriaceae; genus PALSA-350. The sequence continues at coordinate 1,750 of JBEKNJ010000008.1, read as the reverse complement.
GCCAAGCCCACTTTCCTGGCGGATGTGCCTTTGGAGCGGCTGCCAGCCGGTGGAGTCACACCCCCTTCGGTATCGAGTAGCCTCGGCTGAGCGGAGACCCTTTTGCAGGCTTCCAACACGACGACAGAGGCACCAGTGGACGGGCCCCGGGGACTCCAAAGCCTTCGAGCTGTTCCAGACCGCTGGCAGTACGCGATCTATGCCCTGGCCCTGGCGGTAGCTATTTCGACCTGGTTCATTGTGATCCGGGCTCCTCTCTGGCTGGATGAGACCGTCTCCTTCTACCTGATCAAAGGTGGCTTCGCAGGCATCATGTCGCGCCAGGTCTGGCCCGATGCCCCGGCATACTCTTGCCTGCTCTGGTTGTGGACCAAGGCGATGGGGACGGGCGAGCTCATGCTCAGAATCTCGTCCGTTCTTCCGATGCTGGCCGCGGTGTATCTACTGTACCTGGCGGCACGGGAGCTGTTCGATCGGGATGTTGCACTGATCGCCGCGATCGTCTTCTGCCTTCATCCGATCATTATTTTTGCGGCGATTGACGTGCGCCCCTATGCGTTCTCTGCGCTGGCCATCAACGCGACGATTCTTGCCCTCGTTCACCTCCGGCACAACAACTCAAACTGGCTGGCCGCCCTGTTCGGCCTTTCGGCAGCACTCATTGTGGAGTTTCAGTTGTTGTTCGCAACCATCTTGCCGGCGCTTGCCATCTGCTTTATCGCGCTCAAGATCAGCGACCGGAAGACTTTGTGGCGACAGCTCGGTATCGCGGTGGCGGTGTTTGTTGTCGCGTTCCTACCGGTGATTCCGCGACTGCAATACATGATGCGCACCAGCGGCACGCATGTTTTCTCCGAAGCTCCGCGTCTGCTGCAGCTGGTTTCGACGATCACCATACGAGGACTGGTGATTGTCCTGGTCGTTTTCGTTCTGGTGTCCGATCTTTAGCCTTTACGCGTTAAGCGTGGGAACATCCATCCATGTATTCGTCCCCCGCTACCGTCTGATTGCCGTTCCCGGGATCGCGCTCTGCTGGGCTCTAGTGGTCAACTGGATTGGCTCCCGTTCTCTGCGGCTGTTGTTCTGCGCCGCGCTGGTTACGGTCGCTGCCTGCGTTTACTTCACTGCGCCCTCTTTCCGGCGCCACATGTATTCGTGGAAGGACGCCCTTGTCTTTGCGGAGAAAAATGCCTCGACGGACAACGCTCCGTTGCTGATCTGTAGCGACATTCCCGAGGCTGACCATATGCGGATGCCTGTGGGCTCGGCGATCGAGGAAACCGGGATTTTGCCCCCCCTCAGTTATTACAAGGTCAGCGTACCGGTAAGCCCGTTGCCGCGGGGGCTGAACGATGAGGCGATCCGTGCCGGTTCGGAATTTCTGCAACAGCGAGCACAGCGCCATCAACGTTTTCTGGCTTTGGCCTTTGTGCAGTCTTACGGCACGCTCGATTGGCTGGCGAAAGAGGCTGCAGGCACGGACGATGTTCGCCAGTTGGGCGTGTTCGATGGAGTCAAGGTGTTGGAGTTTGTACCCCGTACCCCGGCAGATGATGCATCGCATTGATCCGTCCGTCGCGAAAGAAGCTGAGCTTCCGTGTCCGGGTGTATCTCAAAAAGAGTGGCATGTAATGTACATTGGCCGAGCGTTCTACTGGTAGTTTTCCAGGAACTCCCCCGGACTGTCCTCCTGATGGTCCAATGGATTTGGTACACCTATGGGTCACGGGCAGGAACATCGAGGTTCGCA
>JBEKNJ010000007.1:0-154235 GCA_049522955.1 Acidobacteriaceae bacterium | reverse complement strand
GGCCCTGTTTGGCCTTGCACCCATGCGCTCTACCCGTGCATCCGCCGCCCACCACCGCGAAAGCATCAGTGCTTGCCAGCCTGATGTCCGGTGTAGCAAACCGTAGTGTGACATCGAAGTGAGGGATGAAGCCTGTCCGCAGCACCCCGCCCCACGAAGGCGCGCCTGCGGACCTGTCCCGGCTAGCCGTGGAGAGCAAGAATCACCGTGTCCAAACAGGGTGCGCCCAGTGCGTCCTCTTGATTGAGCAGTTTTGACAACCCGAGAAACACCACCCCACCGGACACCAGCCCGAGGCTATCCCCAGCCAGAGGGCACGGACGCCGGATGACAAACGGGACGTTCACCAACACGTACCACATAGGCAGAAGATCGTCCCGTTTGTCACCGCACCGGCGGAGCAAAACCACTCCGAATCGGCGAAGAACCGGCGATCCAGCACGGGAGAAGGGGACTTATGGCGCTTATGCCGCTTTCCGCGCATTTAAATTGGCCAACCATCCCCCCAAGCCAACCCCAAAGCCGGCCTCCCACCGAGGCAAGATGGCCAAATTAATTACTTGGACATCTTGGCCATCTTCGTGAAACAAAGGACTTATTTGGCCACCTTGCCCGATCGGCCCCCGCATCAGAGAAATTCGGGAAAAACGAAACGTAACCGCTTCTGTGCGACGCCGCTTCGCTCGTTGTGACTTAGTTCGCTTACTTCGCTTTCTTCGCACTTTTCTACAAGCAACACAACACCGGCAACGACGCTGAATTCCTCAACCCCGCCCATTTGGGTGTAGCCAACGGAACTGGTGTGAGCGCTGGGACACGGATGCCGGATGCAAACGGGACATTCACCAACACGTACCGCCTGGGCAGAAAGATCGTCCCGTTCGTCACGAGGTGACGAGGTAAACAGGCTCGCATCCGGCCGGCAACAAACCTTGAAAGCGCCAAGATGCTCAAACTAATTCGTTTGAAATTTTGAGCACCTTCGTCAAACAAAGGACTTAGCCGCCACCCCATTGGTTGAAGGACTTTGTCGGCAAAAGTCGTCCGCTCTGCGGAGCCTGCCCTGCCCAGAGGAAACAAGAAGAGTGAGGACAGAAGTTTCTCTCTCGTTTGCCCGGGCGCTCAGTTCGGAAGGGTGCTACCAAACCTGGCAGGCATTGGCGCTAACCATCGGCTGGCCAGCCTTGCAGCTCCAGGCCTTCTGGAACTCTGGCATGTTTTGCGCCACGCCATCTACGCGGTATTTTCCCGGAGAATGCGGATCGATGCTGAGCAGCAAGTGGTGGCACGCTACACGATTACGGGAACGTTGCACGAGGATTTTATGGGCGTTGCCGCGGCCGGACAACGGATCGAACTTCCAGGGATCAGCATTTTGCATTTCAGGGGCGGCCAATGCTTTGAGCGATGGGCCTGCTCAGACTCGATCATTCTCTTGAATCAAATCGGAGCGTCCTTTCTGCCTCGCCGAGATAGGGAGTTTCGGAAGAACCGAACGAGTCCCTTTGAGGGGTCGATTTTACAGGACAAGCTCAGGACAGGCTCTACGGGACTTAGCGGAAGAGCATAGTTCTCACGCAGACTCTTTAGCCCTGGATCTTCAAGGCCAGCGCTAAAGCGCATCATCGAAGTCCAACTCTTTTCCGCAACGCTGAAGCGTTGCTCCCCTCTGCTAAAGCAGAGGGCTCCCACCAAACTGTCGTTCAACTGCGAGCGTATTGCGACTCGGCCGGCGGCTGATAGCTGATTGCCAGCTGAGGTGTCTCCAAGCGCTGGTTCAGCTTGTGTCTTGAATGCAGACACGCCTCGAGAACGCCGGTTGTCAGCAGCGTTCGCTCCACCGGATAGGCTGCGCTCCCGGTGTGGAATGTCTGCTCGATTTTCGCTGCCAGGCAGGCGGAGTCCGTCACGTTAGGAGGTGGAGGCAGAAAGAATTGGGTGGAGACGATGCCGTGGTCCGCGACCCTTGCTGCGATGTTGTAGTCCATGATGGCGCCGTTGAGCAGGAGCAGCGTGGCGCGGGTTCCGTCGCTGTACTCGATGCAATAGGCGGCGGGATCCTTGACCAGTTGCGGCAAAACGCCGGAGGCTACCAGGTCCTGGGTGCGGCCGTCCAGCACGGTCAGGCCCATCGGGGTGTCACTGCGCGAGAGGGCGGAGCTCAGCAGATCTTTTGACCAGCGACCGGCGTTGCCGGCGGCCCAGACGTCGTCGCCCTCCAGCAACTGCACTGCTCTCACTCCGGTCTCGCCTCCCTTGCGGCGCTCGAGCATGCACTGCAGGGCTTCGAGCGCGTCGAAGTCCATGCCGTCGGGGGTGCCTACCCCGACCATCACCGCTTCTTCGACCTGCGCACCCAGCGGGATATCCACGTCGGGCAAGCGCCAGGTCACGGGGAACGAGGAGCCGGCGAGCAGGGGGAAGCGCAGACGGTTGGCGGTCTTTACCATGGTTTGCGCGTGCTCGAAGCTGAAGGAGAGTTGCTTGTGGTTGAAGTAGGGAACTGCGCGCTTCTCGTCCGCAAAGACCTGAGCGCACTGCTGAAAGAAATCGTAGGTGGGCAGCAGAATCTGCCCGCGGTCGTTGGCTGGGTAGTCGTCCTGCTCGACGATCGCCAGCACGGCGTCGACGGCGAGACGGTCTCCCCCACAACGCAAGGCCTCGGGAATGTTGCTGCACAGACGGAAGCCGAACTGCTGCGCGCGGGCTCGGCTTAAATCGGCGGTTGGTTCGGGTTTCTCCGGCGCAGGCTGCGCCTGCACGGTGCGGTCGCGGCCAAGGCCGCCGGCGATTCCTTTGGCGGCACTGGACGGGGCAACTTTGGTTCCCGCCATCGCCAGCTGGTAGGGCGAGGGTGCAGCATCGGCCTGACGCTCCAACTGATCCACATAGACGGAGACCACTTGCACGTTGGGCAGGTGCCATTCACCGTCGTAGGGATAACCCACGAGAAAGCGATCGGCCAGGGTTTGCATCTGCGACTGGTGGCGATACACGGTGCCAAGGATCGCCAGGCGCAGCGGGCGTTGCGCGGGCGCCGGCTGGCCCCAGAGGAGGGGGCGAGACGCCAACATGGCCGTGGATAAAGCGGAATACTCGACAAAACGGCGGCGGGTCAGCATTAGCTCCTCCAGTAGGTGGATTCAGGGTTGGGCTGGTAATTTACCGCAGCAAGGTTTGGGGTCTGCAGGCGCTGCATTCCCTGGTGGGCGCTCTCGACGCCGGCGATCAACAGGCCGCTGGTGAGCAGCGTTCGCTCAATTGGATACTGCGCCTTGCCGGTGAGGAACATCTGCTCGGCGTTGTAAACGAGCGGGCTGAAGAAACTGGCCAGCGTGGTGCGGCCGTCAGGCATGGGCAAATACATCTGGGTGGAAAAGGGTTTCGCCTGGCCCTCGATGGTTGCGGCAAAGGTGAAGTCGCGCACCAGGCCGTTCATCAGCAGCATGGTGCAGCGCAGGCCGTCGCGATGTTGATAGTGGTAGGCAACGGGATCGGGCACCAGGGCGCGCATCTGCTCGAGGTTGGGAAACATATCGGTGAAGGTGGCAGTTGCCGGAGCCAGGGTCGAACTGCGGGTGAGCGCGGCTTTGACCAATGCCTCCGACCAGACGCCTTGCTGCCAGGCTGTCCAGAAGCCGTCGCCGCGATAGGTCTGCACCCACTCGACTCCGGTTTCGCCGCCCTTGCGGCGCTCCACCATGCAGTGGATGGTTTCCAGGCCGTGGAAATCGTAGCTGCCCATTCCGCCGTAGCCGATGGAGACGGCTTCGTGCGCGGTGGCGCCCAGGGGGAACTCGACCGAGGGAATTCTCCAGGTGACGGCCAGGCTTGATCCTCCCTGGAGAGGAAAGCCCATCTGATGGGAGGTGTCGACCATTTGCCTGGACCAGTCCCACCGGTAGGCGAGCTCTTTGTCGTTGAAGTAGGGAACGGAGCGGCCGCTGTCGTGGAAGACTTTCGTGATCTGCTCGAAGAATTCGTAGTGGGGATGCTTCATGATCCCGGTGTCGGTGAGGGGGTAGGTGCCGTGCTCGCCGACCACGACGACTCCATCGACGGCCAGCTTGCTGGTGCCAAGGGTCAGGGTTTCTGCGATGGTGGGGTAAAGCTTCAGGGTGGGATGGCGGTCTAGCCGCTCCTGGGTTAGGTCGCCTTCGCCGCGTTGATCTACGTAGAGGGAGACCAGGTCCATTTCTGGATGGTGGTAGGTGCCGGCCCATCCATAGCCGTCGAGGAAGCGGTCTACTACGTGTTGGCCGTGCAGTAATCTCTTATAGGCTGTGATCACGGCGGCTAGCCGGGGGCGTTGGGTAGACTGTGTCATTGGGAGCGAGTGTAGCAAAGATGACTGGATTCTTATGCTGGAGGAGTGAATGCTGACCCGCCGCAAATTTCTTGGATATAGCGTTGTGGCGCCTGCGTTGCTGCGGCCGGCGCTTTGGGGTGATCAGGTCTCGGCGCGGGCTTTGGATGTGCATCAGCGGGCGCTGGTGTTTGATGGACATGTCCACGCGCTGGACCGCGAGTTCTATCACGGTGGCAGTATGGGGACACGGGTGCCCGAGGGACAGTGGGATCTGCAGCGTGCGCGGGAGGGTGGAGTCAGCGCGTTCTTCCTCTCGGTGTTCATTCCCGAAGAGTACTACCCCGGAAGGTTTGAGACCAAGCAGGCGTTCCGGCGGGTGGATCATGCGCTTCACCAGCTGCAGGAGAATAGCAAGCTGGTGGAGTTGGCGCTGAATGCGGAGGATGTGGAGCGCATCCGGGCCGAGGGAAAGATGGCGGCGGTGCTGGATATTGAGGGTAGCTACGATCTGGATGGCGATTTGGGGGTGTTGCGTGATTTGTACCGATTGGGACTGCGCTCGGCACAGCTTTCGGCGCATAACTGGAACCAGCACTATGCGGACTCCTGTTGCTCGGCGGCTCAATGGAAGGGGCTTACCTCGCATGGGCGCGACGTCATCCGGGAGATGAATCGGTTGGGGATGGTGATCAATGTGTCCCACTCCGCGGACGATACGATATCCCAGACCATCGACGTGAGCGATGGGCCGGTGGTTGCTACTCACCATGGATTGCGGAGCGTGAACAATATCCCGAGGAATATGCCGGATTGGCTGCTCAAGAAGCTGGCGGCTAAGGGTGGGGTGTTCGGGTTCCAGATTGGGAGCGAGTTCAGTTATCCCAAGGAGTTCGCTTACGTTACGGAGCACGCGAAGAAGACGTTTTGGGACACCGCGAGTATTCCGGAGCGGGTGAAGGGGAAGACGATCTACGAGGTGGATGCGTTGGTGGCTCCGCAGTTCCCGATGTTGGGCGCCAAGGTGCCGGATTCGGTGATGATGGCGGTCGATGATTGGGTGGCGGTGGTGGATCGGGCGATTCAGTTGGTGGGAGAGGATCATGTGGCGATCGGCAGTGATTTTGATGGCGGACCCACGCTGGCTCGGGGGATGCGGGATGTCCGGGATCTTCCGATGATTACCGATGCTATGCTGCGCCGGGGGTATTCAGAGGAGAGGATTGACAAGTTCTGGGGTGGGAATTTGCTGCGGGTGTTTCGCCAGGTTACGTCGAAGCGGGGATGAACGCTTTAGATATGATGATAGTTGCGTTTGCCTTTGTCCGGCCTTCGGAAGAAGTTTTGGTGGGCTATCAGGGGAAAGCATTCGAAAAGCATCGTTTTCGTCCCACGTACGCTGGGGCGAACGTGGGGCACCCGTCATGGCATTCGCGCCACCACGCTTACCGAAGAGTGCGTATTGGGTCCAAAATACGCAGGTCGACAGCTGTGGTATCCCACATCCCCGATTTCCTGTGAAGGTTAGTGACTTCCGCGAACCTCATGCGCCTTTCCTTAGAGCCACGTGCAGGAAATTCGGGGCATCTCGCGAAAAACGAGCGAGATATGGGGCACCCTTGGATTTGTTGCTCGTTAAATTCCCAATCAACTTTTTAGTTGGTTCTGGTTGCGAGCCTCCACGACGAGGCCCGAGGCTGTCCATCGCTTTACCATGTGTGTCTGCGCGCAGTCACCACAAAGCCAAAAAAGCTTGCTGGGTAAAGGCCTCATCGCGAATGCGCCATCTTCTGGCGGAAACAGTTCGTTAGCATGCGCTTCCAATTCGAGCAACTCGAGCCTTCCCTCGCGAAGGTAGAGCAACTCTTTAGAACAAGTTGGATTTGCGCACTGCGTGGCCAAATTGTGTGTGTTCCACACAAGGTTGGGTTGGTTAGCCGCGGAGGGGCGGACGTCATATTTTTTGTGCAAGCTCAATAGCTGCTCCATCTCGTGCCGTTGCATAGCTGGATCGTGGGGCTCGGCTGGAGTTTGCTACGGCTGGGGGCAAGGAACGATGTTTTGCGGACAATCTTTCAGAGTCCGGGGAAATAAGTTCAATGATCCGTCCGAGAAGGCGGGATTAACCGCCTTCTCGTGTCAAAAAGGTCACAGTCCTTACGCTAGTGCGGGGGCGGCGATCTTATGGAGGGTCGAGCTGACAACGTCCGAGGTGTGAACCGTGGGCGTTCCCTCGATGAATCTTGCGATCGTCTTCAACACTTCAGGGTAGGAATTAGTGTTGTAAGACTCTGCGCTGGCTTTGTTGTCCCACAGGCTGACGGCAGTCACATCGATCCCGCTGGGACTGCAAAATGTAATTTCGTCCTTAAAGCCGTGCTGCCTGCGAAGCAGGGGAAGAATGTCCTTGTCAAAGGTGCGGGTGTAATCAGCAAGCATATTAGATTTCAGATGAAACGTAACGTTACGAGCATACATATGTCAACCTCCTAAGGTTGTCTGTCGCTAAGATAAGGAGTACTTCAGATGGGCTGACTTAGTTCAGGAAACCTGAAAGAGGAGATATCTCACTCCCCCTAAACAGTGCATGTAGGTGGCCCCTCTGCACGATGCGCGTAAGCTGTTGTTTCGAAACGACACATAGCAGAATCAGTACCGCAGGGTCTGTTCCGGCGTGTACTTTTGGCGGGTAAGCAAGCCCGAACGGTAACCCTTACCCGTTCCGATTTTTCCTGTCACTTTCCCACGTAGCTCACTCGCCACACCGAGTTTGTTCCGTCGTCGCTCACCAGCAACGATCCATCCGGAGCCACCGTTACACCCACCGGACGTCCCCACACCTTGCCATCCGGCCGCACGAAGCCGGTAAGGAAGTCTTCATACTCGCCACTCGCGTGGCCGGTCTGGTGCAGCGGCACCCGGACCACTTCATACCCAGCGCGCACTGCTCTGTTCCAGGAGCCGTGCTCGGAGGCAAAGATGTCGCCCTTGTACTGGGCAGGGAACTGCTGACCTTGATAAAAGGTAAACTCCAGCGACGCGTTGTGCGGCTGCAGCAGCACATCGGGCACGATGACTTTGTCTTTCAACTCCGGATGCTTGCCCTGATGACGCGGATCCTGATGGCCGCCCATGTACCACCACGGCCAGCCATAGAATCCGCCTTCCTGGACGTGCGTGATGTAGTCCGGGACGAGGTTGTCTCCCAGGGCATCGCGCTCGTTCACTGAGCACCATAACTCGCCGGTCTGGGGATTCACCGCAATTCCACCTCCCGGGTTGCGCAGGCCGTAGGCATATATGCGCAACACGCAATGCTCCGGATCGCAGGCCAGAATGTCGGCGCGGTCCTTCTCTCGTGGAGTGGTGTCGGGATCATCGACGTTCGATGCCGAGCCCACGGCTACAAACATGCTCTTGCCGTCGAGGGAAAACTCTACCGGCCGCGTGGTGTGCCCGAACCAGCCGCCATCGGGCAGGCCGGCGATGTGTTGCGGTGGTCCGCTGACCTGCAAATCGCCCTTGTGATAGGGGAAGCGAACGACTTCGCCGGTGCTGCCCACGTACAACCATTGCGGATCGGGACCCGGAGGATAGAAAGCCAGACCATAGGGATGCTTCAGCCCGCTGACAAAGATCGCCGACTGCTCGGGCTTGCCGGCGGCGGTCAGCCCGCGAAATACCCGGATGCGTCCGGGATCGGTTTCCGCAAGGAAAATGTCGCCGTTCGGGGCCGTGCGCAAGGTGCGGGGATTTTCGAGCCCAGTCGCATACAGGTCCACCTTGAATCCGGCTGGCGCCGATGGCCACGCGTTTTCCGGCCGCGCCACCAGGCCGGCGAAGTTGTACGCCGATTTGGTCGCATAGGGTTGGGGCAGATCGTTCACCGTGATCTTGTGCGACGTTCCCGGCTTCTGGTATCGAAAATCGGTGAAGGGTGGGGTTGGCGGCGGGACCGTCTCCTGCGCGGTGAGGGTTGCTGCAGGCAGCAGAATCATCGCCGCAGCGAAGGCGTGTGCATGGGCAAACCAGCGCATGAGTCCTCTCCTGGTGCCTTTAGGATGTTGACGGCTGGGTCTTGCAGGGCCCGTAGTCCTTCGACAGTTTGGTCGTCACAAACTGCCGGTTGTTGACGGTGGACTTCTTTTTGTTACCCGAAACGCGTATCCGGTTTCCTGCTTTGATCCCATTTACGTCGCCGGCTAGAGCATACGTCTGCTGGTCGCCCTCATTCAACAATTGCATGCCGCCAGGACTGGAAGAGACGCAGCCCTTTAAGGAGTGGCCGTGGCGGACCGCAAAATAAACGCCGACTCCGATCAGTACTCCCACCCCAACCAGCGCAATGATCACACCAGCAGTTTTTCCATTGCTCGCACCTACAAGGCCTGCACTGGCGGTTTCAGTTGTTGTGAGGGAAAAGGCACAAAGGAACAGGATGATCAGTGGGCGTCTTAGCGAGGCGATCATGACAGGCTCTTTCTCGAAGAAGGTTTGGCAAGGCTGCGGACATAGCACAACTGGAATGCTTCAAGCCCACAGTGTCAAGGAACTTCCGCCTTGGCAGATGTTGCTGCGAGAGGTACCTGGTTCCTCACGATCGTGATGGATCTAATGGAACCGGGGCCCTTGTGGATAGGCAAGGGCCCCGGTTCCTGGTGCTACACAACCAAGGCAGAGAAGTTGGCTATGCCTGGCGATAGGCTGCGTCTGCTTCGACAGCCATCGTTTTCAGTATGTTGAGGAACTCCGGGTTTTGGCCGTAGAAGAGGCCATCGGCGGTGAAGCTGGCAATCGTGGCCACCGCACCGGCGAACTTATCGGTGAGGGGACGAATGATTGCGACGTGGGGAAGTTTGGGGCTGATGAATTCGCAAGGGACGGGGAAGATCAGGCTGGGTTGAATCAACGGATTAAGTGGGTTGAAAAAGTCAGGAAAGGAAAGTCCGGAGATGGGGTCTTTAAACGGCGCCACGGGTTGTTGCACTCCGTTGCCCGCGAAGTCGACCCACTCCAGGAAGTGAGCGATTTCGTCTCCACCGATGCCCAGGGTGATCTCAAGCACTTCCGGATCGGTCACCTTTTGGCTCATGGTCGCGTAGAGACTGGAACCGCCTTGCTCAATGTATCCAAAGTGAAAGGCGGCGGTGTTGGCGATTGCTTGAACGTGATCATTGCCCTTGAAATTGGGATTGGTCGAACCGTTGAAATCGTTATTGTTTCGGGGGATGGCGGTGACATTCTCCAGCTTGATTGCCTGGGGAAAGGTGGCGCCGAGGTCTGGATTGGTGGTGCTGCGGTAGCGGATATACCAGCTGGTGTCGACGTTGAGATGCATCAGGTTGGTGAGCCGCTTGATGCCCGATGATCCCGTAGCGGTGCTTCCCTCGAGCGTGCGGAATTCGTCGAAGTTTACCGGATTGGCTCCCCTGGATTCGAGATAGGCGTTGAGAAAGGCAGCGTGACTCTGCTCGTCCAGGGTATTGCTGGCGATGTATTGTGGGCCATCAGTATCGAGGTTCGACAAAGCTACCTGATAGTTGTTCATGGATTGGGTCGGGTTCACTTCGACGGGTTTGTTGTTACCGATCCCGCCGAGTTCTGCGTACTGTACCCAAAGGTCTGACTCAATCAGTTCTGCCGCTGCCAGAAAGCGCAGAATGGCGACATCGCCGTTGTTGAGATACCCGCTGTTTTGTGCACGCGCCGAAGTTCCTTTGGCTAACAAACCGGCGCCGACTGCTGCTGCGCCTCCTGTCAGAAGCCCGCTTTTCATAAATGAACGGCGGTCCACCGGACGCTTGATCTTGCTCACTGGATTTTCCATAATTGATTTACCTGTCCTGACTTCGAGTGAAGATGGATCTCTCTTGATGAGGCGATCCGAAATTCACACTAACCGTGGGCGAGGATGCCAGTTGTCAGGGAATTGTCAGATAAATGTCTCGTTGGCTGTTTCAGTTTGTGCTGATTAAAGTTGCGAGAAAGCGAACGATCCACTGCTATCTCTCAGCGAGAGAGTGCGTCTAAGGCGCGAGTACTTGCTCGGAGGAGACTTTATCTCCTAACTTTTTTCGGCGGCCTGCGTCACAGCACGCGCGCGTGTCTCATCGGCCAAATACCATCACCGCCATTGGGGCGGGCTCGCCTGGCGCCCACGACTAAGTACCACGCGGGACAAAGCAACGCCCAGTTCGCTGTCCACAAGGCGTCGCGGGTCCACGCGGAGATCATCAGCACCGTTACGGTAAGTGCTAACACGGAGGCTGCACGGAATGAGAGGCGAGAGCCTTGCCATCCCCGCCAGATACCTAAGATCGCCGGCGGCAGGAACAAAAAGAGGCACAACCCGGAGACAGGCGTGCAGAGGGAATCCAAAGAGGGAACAGCAGCGAGCACAACGCTCGCCCACAGGGTCCGTCGTGAAACTGATCCGATCATGTAACCGGCGGTCCAGGACCAGGCGACGAGCAGCAGCATGTGGCAGAGCAGTAACGGGAAACCTTCGTGGCCGGTTGGCCAGTGGCCAACGAAGACCCGGTGATTCACCAGCCGCTGATAGGTGCAGGTCACAGAAAAGGACGCGGCCATCAGAAGATAGCTGCTGGGAAGGGCCACGACAAATGCAGCAACCCAGGGCCGTGGATCTCGCCACAGGCCAGCTTGCCGGCGCAAGACCAGGCCGAAAACATCAAGCAATCCTCGCCATGTGGTTGCCTGGGTCTCGAGCAGATCGCCGAGGACCACCTCCCGTTCCTCGGGATCGAGCAGCCTCGTGCTCAGTTCCAGCAACGGCCACGCGCTTGCGTTCATGCGTTCCCTCCCATGCGGCTTTCTACCCACGTTGCGCCGCGGCTAATCCGCAGGACCGATTCGTAAAATGCCTTCGCGGCGCGCACGCCCTGCGGGGTCACACGCACCATCCGCTTGCCCCGGCCACCACGCTGGGGCGTTGCTTCCCCGACCCAGGTCTTGAGCAGGCCTTTTGCTTCCAGGCGGTCGATGGTGGTGTAGAGTGCGCCCATGGAGCATTTCCGCTGGATAGCCGCTTCTATCTCGTCACGGATGGCAACGCCATAGGCATTCTCGCCAAGTCCGGCGGCGGTGGTGATCAGCACGTATTCAAATTCGCCCAGCATTATTTAAATTACATTGTAGTATTAATGAGGAGGGAGTCAAGTTGTTTTAGTTCCATAGACGGAGGTAAACGGCGAAAGTGCGTACGGCCCTAAAGAGTCTGCGTGCTTTTTGCTTTGTATCAGGGCACGACTTTAGTCGTGCCGCAAAGATGCAAAACAGAGTGGGGGCTTTAGCTCCTGCGTTTTTTCCGATTAGAATTCCGCGCAGATTTTGCGGTGGCAGGGGCTAAAGCCCTGACCATTGTGGACAGTGGCGGCACGACTAAAGTCGTGCCCTGATACAAAGCAAAAAGCCGTAGTGGCGTAGTGGAGGGACCTGCTGTAGCTTTTTCCCGGCTCTCACGCAGACACGCCGCACCCCTCAGCGTGCTACCGGATCCATTCCGTATCGTCGCCGGGGATCACATCGACCAGGCTGATGAGGTCCATCGTGTGTTTCCAGTGGACGATGAGAAAGGCCGTGGTTTGGCTGTTGAGATATAGATCCTGGCGGAGGAGACGCCATATGGGCTTGGTGGGGAGGGCCGCTTGCTGCGGATCAGCCGGGTTGTAGCCGAATGCCTGGATGTCGCTGACCACTTCTCTCTCCGCCGCCATAACTCTTTCAAACGGGGGAGGAGGAATCATGCGGCTGTCGTTATCGATGGTCTGGACGCGCTCGCGCAGACTGAGCGGGACGACCGGGTGACGGCGTGAGCGAAAGGCATAACGGGCGATGGCCATGGCGCCTATGAAGCGCTCCAAGCAACCATGATCTTCGTCTCCTTTGGCAGAGAGGCAGAAGGTGCGGTCGGTGAGACGATCGCGAAAACGAAATCCTTCAGTGGAAGCGTTCGCGAGAAATTGAACGCTCATGCGGACGTCGCATTCCGGGGTTCGGAAACGGTAACTCGCCTCAGAGCGATTTTCTGCTTTCAAGCCGTGGTGGTTCATCCCCACCCCCGCGCCCAAGCCGGCGAGCGACCGAAGAAAGAATCGCCGGTCGGGCCTTGGCAAAAACGATCGTGGCTGTGGAGTTAACGCCATACACGATTGCTAATGACTACAATGTAGTACAAATAGACGTCCGAGATCAAGAGCTGTGATCGATCCAGCTCCGCCACAACTGAAGTTGCTCGAACCTGATTCATCGACCTGGATGCCGGGGCTAGCGGGACGCTTTTGATACAGAGTTTGAGGGTGGAAGGGAAGTCAGATCGAGATTATGCATCACGACGATTGCCACTGTCCGTCGTTTCCCGGTCTGGAGGGTTGTTCTTCCGTCGGGGGTAGCGCGATGCCTTCAGACCGGGTTAAATTCGGAGACGACCTCGAATTAGACCGGGCAGTTTATGAATTGCGCCGTCCCGGCAGGGCTCTCAAGCTGGAGCGATTCCCCATGGAGATCCTGCTCCTGCTGGTAGAGCGCTCAGCGAGTGGGGCTCACTCCGAATGCGACCCCACCTTAGTGCGTGCAACGGAGATGTGAAACTTTCAACTCTTCTTTAAACCCGGCGAGAAGAATCCGTGCGCTTCATCTAACTCCGGCCCAACTGAAATTGCTCGAACGTGCGCAGCGCGGTTTCCACCTGCTGCTGATGGGAGCGGGACGCGCTCCGACTGATCCAGTTCCAGCGCTGTATTAGAAGTTTCTCGCTTGACCGGTCGGTTTTGAGGTCCAGGGCGGCAACGATCCGATCCCCGATCAGAACTGGGCAAACGAAATAGCCGAACACCCGCTTGTGTCTGGGAACATAGGCTTCGAAGCGATAATCGTAATCGAAGAAGAGGCGGAATCGCTTGCGCTGGATGATCAGCGGGTCGAAGGGGGACAGGATATGAATCCGTTCCTGCGCCGGATCAGGAATGGCATCGAGGGTATCCGGACGGACCCAGTGCAGAACTTCGCCCGCTCCTTCCAACTGCACGGGTATCAGCTCCTTTCGACGGACTCGAGATTCCAGCAGGCGCTTTATCGCTGGTTTGCGTGGAGCGTCCAGATAACAGATCGATTCCACACTCACGATCCCCTGCGATTGCAGGGCACGATCAAGCAGGTAGTGCAGCGTTTCTCTTTCAGTCGCTGCGCGGGGCAGACGGTCCCAACCGAAATGGCGAGTCGTGAGCTCATAGGTCTTCAGCATTCCGACCCGCTGACTAATCGTCACCTGGCCCTTGTAGAAGGCCAGCTCCAGAACGCGCTTGGAAGGCTTGCGGCTGGCCCACGGGTGGTCTTTTTCCACCGGCTCGTCCTCGATGTCGCGCATGGTGAGTGCGCCGTGTTTGCGGATGCGCGACAGCACTTTGCGTAGATCGGCTTTTGAAACCGCGGCGAACCAGGTGTTGTGGCGTTGCCAATCCTGGCGCATATCGCGCACATAGAACCGCAGGCTTTCCGTCGGCACGTATGAGAGGGCGTGCGTCCAATATTCGAAAACCGTCTTGTCGATGGTGAGAGCCTGATGGAGATGCTCGCGCCGATAGGTGGGAATGCGCGTGTGGAGGATGTGGTGATGGCTGCGCTCGATGACGTGGATGGTGTCAATCTGCAAGTAGCCCAGGTGCTTCACCGCTGCCGGCGTGGCCTTCGGGCCGGAGCCGAAGGGTTCAGTGGTGTCCAGGCGCTGGGCATGCAGCCAGATTCGGCGGGCCTGGTTGCTGGCAATGAACGCTGGTTTGTGGGTCATGCTCGCGGAATCGTTGCCGTTGCCGTGATGCGGGGAGTTCGATAGGTCAAGCTTGCGTGCTGGGGGCTCGGATGCAGCACCTTGGATGCGCGGCCGCCCTCGCGCATTTTTCTATCAGCTTGCGTCCAGGACGAGAGGGCCGTTTCTGCCTGGTCCCAATGCGCAACCGAAGCCTCATCGCACCAATGGAGCAACTGCGGCATCGCGCGCTTGTGGGCGCCCGTTGTCATGAAGGCGCGCATGCTTTCCTGACGATCCCAGGCGGTCATGGTCCAGAAGGTCAAGCCTCGATCAACCAGGAGCGCCCCGCTCTGAAATCCAGGCGCCTTCCTGACCTGCCGGAGAGAACGGAATGTATGAATGACAAACAGAGGGACAAAGCGGAACGACCGGATTCTCAGGCGGGTTAGGCTGACGAACATCATAGCGAGTCCACGACTGCAGCTTACAGCTCTGACTATGAGATGCGGTAGGGGCGGATTATGCTATGCTCGCGGCGTGCCTGTCGCTACCACGCTCAACAAGCCTAAAACGCTCCGGCATTCCGGCGTGGTCCGGGTCACGCACTGGATTACGGTGGCCGCCTTCTTTGCTTTGCTCATAAGCGGCGGTGAGATAGTGATTTCTCACCCGCGGTTTTATTGGGGTGAGGTAGGCAATGTGATGACTCGTCCTCTGTTCACGCTGCCCATCCCCGCATCGCGGGACACGGTTCCAACCGGCTACGGTTACGTACTACCTGACCAGAATGGCTGGAGCCGCTCCCTCCACTTTCAGGCGGCCTGGGCGGTGGTGCTAACCGGTTTGGTCTACGGGATAGCGAGTCTATGGAGCGGGCACTTCCGGAAGGACCTGGTGCCGGAGACTTCCGATTTGACGTGGCGGGCAGTCCGGGAAGTGCTGGCGAAGTCTCTTCATCGCACGCCGCCGGAGGAAAGGGAAGCCCACTCCTATAATGTCGTGCAGCGGAGCGCGTATGTGAGCGTGGTCTTTCTCCTGTTTCCGCTGGTGATCTGGACAGGCCTGGCGATGTCTCCTGCTTTCGTTTCCGCGTTTCCTTTAGCCGTCACCGCTCTGGGAGGCCGGCAATCCGCGCGCACGCTTCATTTCTTCGTCTCCGGATTGCTTCTGCTTTTTCTCGTGGTCCACGTTACGATGGTTGTGCTTGGGGGATTCAGGAGCCGTATGCGGGCGATGATCACCGGGCGCACGGCTATACGACGGGAGCGCGCATGAACAAGATTTCACGGCGCAAGCTCATCACCGGCGGTCTTGCCGCCACCGCGGGGGTGTCGGGTCTCGCTGCGGCCGCACTCCTGGCCGAGCGCTATGGCCTGATCCCACCCGATCACGGCGGGATCTATGGCCCTGGGACCACGCTGACGTACGCCGCCCAACGGCTTCTGACGACGCACTCGTTGGCGCGCGAATTCCCGCGCAGCATGATTTCCAAAATGCCTTTCGCCAATGCTACTCCGGCTCCGAACGATGAGTTCAAACGCCATCAGGCCGGCGGGTTCACGGACTGGCGGCTATCCGTGGATGGAATGGTCGCCCGGCCGGCATCGCTTTCCCTCTCTGACCTCAGGAGCCTTCCGGTACGCAGCCAGATCACCGAGGTGGCGTGCGAGGAGGGCTGGTCCTATGTTGCCGAGTGGATAGGTACTCCACTGACCGAGGTGCTGAAGGCCGTGGGGCTTCAACCCCAGGCGCGCTATATTTTCTACTCCTCGATCGACCGCGACTGGTGGGAGAGCATCGATATGGCCGATGCTTTGCATCCGCAGACATTGCTGACGTGGGGGATGAACGACGGGGACCTTCCGGTGCCGTTCGGTGGTCCCCTGCGCATGCGCGTGCCCCGGCAGTTGGGGTATAAGAGCGTTAAGTACATAACGCGTATGACGGCTACCGATAGCATGAAGGGCTTCGGTAAGGGGCTGGGATCGGCCGAGCCGGAAGGCGGTTACTCGTGGTACGCGGGGATCTGAAGGGTGTTTGGGTCTGGGTGCGATGCAGCAATTCTTTGCTTTGTATCAGGGCGCGACTTCAGTCGTGCCGCCTCTGTCCACAATGGTCAGGGCTTTAGAGTCTGCCACCGCAAAATCTGCGCGAAGTTCTAATCGAAAGAAGGGCAGGGGCTAAAGAGGCTGCGGAAAAAAGTCGGGAGACGAATGGAAATGCGTCCCTCAGCGGCTAAAGCCGCACCTGTTTTCAACCGTTTATGTACGGGCTGAAGCCCGTACCCTTCAAAGAACAAAGGTTTTCCGCAGCCTGTAAAGCCCTACTCTGTTTGCATCTTTTCGGCACGACTAAAGTCGTGCCCTGATACAAAGCAAAAGCTTGTTGCGGGGCCTAATTTGTTTGTTCAACTTCAGTGAAAGCGGTTGTTGGGCTTCGCCCATCGTTTTCGTCCCACGTATCCGGATTTCCTGCACGGGGCTCCACCAACATCCGCGTGTGCGGCTTTCATTAAGGAAAGCCGCATGAAGCTCGCCAACGCTAGAAAGCTCGACAGGAAATCCGGAGTACGCTGGTGCGAACGTGGGGCACCCGTCCTTCCCTCCAACGTTGCTGATGGTTGAAAGGTTATTCTAGCGGCGTGGACACTGTTGATTGGCTGCTTGATTCGGACCCGGCGATAAGCTGGCAGGCGATGCGCGATCTCACGGACGCATCTCCAGCGGCGATTGCTACGGCGCGCGCCCGCGTTCCGCGCGAGGGGACCGGCGCCAGGATTCTCGCCAGCCAGAGCGCGGACGGCTCGTGGCACCGGGCCGACGCTCCCGTCTGGGTGCCGACCCTCTACACATTTCTCCTGCTGCGCGCGACCGGCGCCGATCGTGCCGATCCTGTCGTCGAGGCGGCGGTGGCTCGGGTCGAGGCGGGTTTCCGGTGGGAGGAGGAATTTCATGGGAAGCCGTTCTTTGAGGGGGAGGAGGAGCCGTGCATTAACGGAGGCACACTCGCGCTTGGCGGCTACTTCGGTCGCCCGACAGAGAGCCTGGCGCGCCTTCTCCTTAGCGATCAGCTGGAGGACGGCGGTTGGAATTGTGAAGCACCGAAGAGCACCCGCTCGTCGTTCCACAGCACGATCTGCGTGCTCGAAGGGCTGCTTGAGTACGAGCGCGCCATCGGGCCCGCGCCGGAGATCGCAACGTCTAGAAGACGAGGCGAAGAGTACTTGCTCGAGCGCGGTCTCTTTCGGCGTCGAACCACCGGCGAGGTCGCTAATGCGGAGTTCCTGAAGTTCGCGTTCCCGCCTCGCTACCACTACGACGTGCTGCGTGCGCTCGACTATTTCAGGGACGCTGGGGTTCCGCCCGATGCGCGCTTCGAGGATGCTTTGCACATCGTAGAAAGCAGGCGGCAGGCCGACGGCCGATGGCTCCTCGATGGCTCGTACGATGAGACGCTCGCGATCCCGTTCAGCGAGCGAGTCGGTGAGCCGAGCGGATGGAATACGCTGCGGGCGCTGCGCGTGCTTCGTTGGTGGGAACGGCGCTGAGCGACCTGATTTCAGGCGCGCAGAAGGAAGCGGAAGCGCATGTTTTCGCCGAACCACATGATGTAGTTGGTTCCCCAGGCGTTGTTGAAGAGATTGCAATGAACGCCGCCGGCGAGATCTGGTTGAGTGGTCGAAAAATTCAAGGGCGATTTTTCTCCCAAAGCAATCACCGGTGAGTCCAGCGTCTCCACAAAGAGGGAATCTTTTTCATCCTTGTAGCCGAAGCCTGTGGAGACGGCGTGCATGTGGCGATTGCCGGAGGAGACGACGTCGAAGGGCGATACCTGCTCGCCTGATTTATCCATCGTCCAGCCCTGCGGATCGGAGACGATGGGATCGAAGGTCAGCCACAACGCCTCGGGCAGACGGGTGGCGGGCTTCTGCAACCAATAAAAATTCAGATGGATCACGGGCTCTGCTTTGGGAAGCATCAACTCTAAATACAGCTTTTCCGGGAAGGCAGCTCGTCCCGATTGCAGCGCTTCCGCGTCGCGGATCTCCAGACGCGCCAGCAAACGGTGAGCTTCCGCGTCTTCTTCGATCTGGAGCTCTGCTAACGACGGCAGCCAGTCACGGTGTTCGGCGCCGAAACGCTCGATGTTCGGCTTGCCGAAATCCTTCTTGGCCCAGTCTTCTGTGCTGATCACATAATTTGAGAAGAATCGTGCGTAGTCCTGCTGATCAAGTGTCTGGTAAGAGAAGAGGGCCAAAGGATGATCGGCGGATGCCCATTCCCGCCCGGATCTCTTGCTGCGGAGACGGGTCATTGCTCCAGTTCGCGGATCCAGCGCAAGGATGAAATGCGGTGTCTCCAGTTCCTTCCCACTGGACGGATGAGACAACTGCGGAGGCTCGGCTTCGAGCTGGTGGACGGATGCGAGCGCCTGGTCACGCAGCGGTGCAGGGAGCGTGGCAATTCCATCGAATAAGTCCTGACGCTTTTCTTTCCAGCTGTACTGCACCACCTCATAGTTTTTGGTGTGCAGCATTCCGGCCAGATCTTTTGGCGTGTAGTGGTCGAAATCAAGCCAGGTTTTGGTATCGGTGCCCCAGGTGTGCTCAACCTCAAGAAGGATGTGACGGAGCAGGGCCAGGTCGGTCGCGTCGCCGGTTTGAAATTTCTGTTGCGCAAGCCAGGTTTGACGAAGCCGCGCGACTTCACGGTACCTGGCCAACTTAAGAGGATCGCTCGAAACGCCGTGGATCCACGTATCTCCGATCTCCTGCTTCACGACCGGCAAATTGCCCCGATGAGGCTCGACGGCATCGGCGATCCCGGTGAGGTTGGTGGAGATAAGCTGCGCATTGGGAAATTGGCGGTGCAGGTCAGCGCAGATCTTCACGATCTCTTCCGGCTTGTGGGGGCCGGTATTGTCGTCTCCCATCATGATGGCGATCGCGAGATCTGAACCTGGCACACGCATGACCGCACCGTACTCGTGGTGGTACATGACGACCAGGGACGCACCTTTCAAATCTGTCCAGACAAACAAAGGAGGCACCTGGGCCGGCGTGCTTGCACCATTTACACCGATGTCGAGGAACGTCACCCCCTGGGCGGCCAGCGGGCCAATGAGTCCGCGGGTGTGGCCGGGCACATCGGTCATCTTGGCTCCGGTGGTGGTTCGGCCAAATCGCTTATCCAGAGACCTGGACAAAGCAACGCCGCCGGAAATCATCGATGGATCCATGAGCTCGGTCTGCCAACTGAACGGGAGGGCATGCCAGGCAATGTCTCCGTTGGCGATGGCACTCTCCATTCGCCGGCGATCCTCGGGCGCAGCCTGCTCAAGGTACTCGTAGAGGAGCCAGGAACCAGTGGTCCAAACGTAGCGGCATGGGCCGGTCCGGCGCATTTGTTCGGCTACGCGAATGGCCTCGGGGAAGAACTGGGTGAAGTAGCGTCGAACGACCGCAGCCTGGGTATCAATAAAGCCGGCATCAAAATGGCACTTGAACATAGCCAGGACACGCTTGACCTCCGGATCAGGCGGGGGCGGCGGGGCCACCGGTGCTTGCAGGGAAAATCCAGTGCCCTGGCCGGCACGGAGCATGCCTCCCAGGGCGATGACTGACTTGATGAACTCGCGACGCTGCATAGAGCTCTACGAGCCCGCCAACACGGGCGCGCTGAGCACGGTGACGGATTTTTCGCCGGCCGCCAAGCGCGTGAGCGTCAGCACCGTGACGTCATCTTCTTGCCCGAATGCCACCGCTTCTTCGGAGGCTCGGGAGGCGGTGGGCCGGGTGCCGGTTGACATGGACGGAAGCTTGAGCACGCGCACCGCGAGCACGCCGCTCCGGGCTGGGCCGAGGTTGTAGATTTGCGGGGGTACGAAGAGCGGATCCACCCGGGGAGGGAACTTGCCAAGGTGGCCGACCGGGACGCCGTTCCAGTAGATCTCATAAACATCGTCGATCTGGGGAAGGAGGAGGGCCACGTCCGGCGATGCTCCGGGAGCCGGGGTGGTGTTGAGCTGGCGCCGGTACCAGGCGTAGCCGGTATAGCTCGCGTGCCCCTGGGTTCCCCAGGGGGTTGCGGCGGTGAGTTGTTCCCAGCCGTTTTGGCCGGTCGCGTCGTCGACGCCCGGCGCGGCCCAGGCTGGGCTATCGCCAAGATGAAACTGCCAGGGGCCGGCCAGGGGTGCCACTCCTTTGCCCAGGCCGTCGATGGTGAGTGGGGCTGGGGGGGTAGAGGAAACAGCGGCGCCAGGGCTTCTCAAAGGTGGAAAGAGGATTGCCGCAAGGGCAATCGCTAGCAACGTTCGTCTCGGAGGCATCTCGTGAAGGATACTCCAACGAGTTGGAAGGGTTCCTGGGTAGCTTCAGAGGTCGATTCGCGACCGGGGCAGCAGCCAATCGATACAGCGAAAGCGGTCGTTGGGCTTCGCCCGTCATTTTCGTCCCACGTACGCTTGGGGCGAACGTGGGGCACCCGTCTTTTCCTCCAATTCCATAGAGTTGGAAGAGAAGGGATTGTGTTTGTATCGGGGGTTTGCTCTCGATACGGCGAAAGCGGTCGTTGGGCTTCGCCCGTCATTTTCGTCCCACATACGCTGGTGCGAACGTGGGGCACCCGTCGATTCCCTCCGACGGAGGCAGAGCTCGAAGGGACTGGTCAGGGCAAGGGGAAGAATCGGGGGATCCTCAGGACGAGTGCGGTGGTGAGGGTTTTGGGGTGATAGCTGTTACCGTTCGGGACAGAGACTCCCCCATAACTGAATTCTGCGACGCGCCAGTCGATGCGGGGCAAGACGGTGACGTCGAGGCCTCCTAGAAGTTGGTATTCAAAGCTGGTGCCGTTATTCGGTGATCCCCCATTCAAGTTCAGGCTGGCAATGCCAACTGTTGCCTCCGCGTATGGGTGCAGGGGGATGATGTGCAGATTAAGGCCCAGCCGAGGGCCGATGGCACCGGTGTTGAAGGAATTCCCGCTGCTTCTGGTAAAGGAGCCGCGCAGGTCAACGCCGAGGCTCAGGATCGCAAGATGTCCGCTGGCGAGATAAGCCCCTAACGTGCCCCCGTAGAGGTCATAGCTGTTGTCGCCCGGGATGCCCGGATTCTGCACGGTAAGCCCGGCGTATAGCCCGAGTTGCGCGTGCAGAGAGAGGGGCGCAAGGGACAGGAGAGACAGAATGAGCAGTCGCAGAGGTCTCATCAGGCGAAAACTCCTGTCACCAACTTACTCTTTCGCCGGAGGGCCGAGCCCGACAAAGCCGGGGGAGAAGCCAAACCGTAACTGATGGTGGACTGGCCTGCTAACGAGGGGGAGGAGTTCGGGGACGAGGGGCTCCAGGCCTGTCCCCGAACTGTTCAGGCGACAATTACAGTCGCCGCTTCAACGAGCAAGTAAAGAAAATGTAATTGCGATGGTTATCTTTGCCCAGAGTACGAACGTGGGATGACCGAAGGGTCTGGTGGTTACCGCCTAAAAGGTAAACAGCCACTCGCCTCTGGATTGCACACATAACGAGGCTACTGCGAGGTTGCAGGAGAGAAAGTTGCAACGGCTGTGACTGGCCACACTGGATGTGGCCAGTCAACGATCGATTCCTTAGCTATTGGTGGATGCTTCCGATTGCCTTTGCTGCCTTTTGGCGCGCCGGTCTTGCTTTAGCTGCTCGTACTGCTGCTTTTGCGTGTCGCTCAGGAGGGCCGTTATTTTGTTATCGCTATCCCGCACGACACTGTGTATCTGCACCTTTCTATCCTTGGGGGCCAAGGTAGTGTTAGCCCGCAGGGTCGCTACCTGCTGATCACGGTCCGCGAAAATCGGTTCGATCTTCGCCTGCTGGTCCGCCGTGAGGCCGAGCTTCTTCGCCATCCGCCTGGTCTGGCGTTGTGGATCAGGAGGCCTGTGCGTGGGCGCTGAGGATGTTTGATCTGCAGGCATTGAGTTTACGGCCGGTGCAGGCTGTGCCTGATCCTGTGCAAGCAAAGCACTCCCTGTGAAACCGGAGATCAGTACAACGCCGAGAAGAGGGGCAAAGAAGGGAAGTCGCATACAAACCTTTCTGAGAAGAGATTCTTGTTACTTCTGTATAAGGAGACCCTAAGCCAGGCGTGATGTTGCGCTGTCGCAGGAATCAACCGGCCTGTTGTACCTGCAGCTTAGAGGAAACTTCAGAAGGGATGGGAGGGAGCGAGGTATTTCGGGGAATCCCCACTGACTGGTAAGCCAGTGGGGATTTTTCTATTTGTGGAGCAAGCCAATGCCAAGCAAGCGCATGAGCCTTCCGATTTCGGTTTTCTGAACGTCGATCACTTTCCTTAACCGATCGTTCTCGGATGCATACGCGGTAAGTGGGTCTTCCTCCGTCTGTGCCTTCTCAACGCGGTCGACGCCGCTTGCGCCTCTTTCCAAGCGCTCGTAGTCGATCATCCCATCACCGCCTGTTGCTGCAACGATCGCCCGACGGGATGACACACACCGAGAGTGATTAACTCGGTGGCAGTTCTGCCATAGTTGCCCGGTAAAGACCAGGCAAGTCCGCTTTCAATGAGTGATTGAAAGAGAGTTATCGTCGTGGCATCGTCTAACTCGCCGGATTCATACTTGACAACTCCATCGAGTTGTCGGGAAACCTTTCTTAGTTCAACCCATAGATCGTGACGCATCGTTACTCCAACATTTAGTGTGTGCGTTGCAAACAGCGTTGCCGCTGCCGCAACCAAGTGTTGCCAATGTTGCTAATGTACATGTCGTTCCTATCGAACGCAAACAATGCGCAACAGTTGTGCGTACCAAATAAGACATGCTTTATTTGGTTCACTCCGGAGTCTAAAATTTGTTCCAGTTGCGGGGTGTAAATTTTTCCGAAGCTTCCACAATTTTCTCGCTTTGCTTTGTAACGGGGTATTAGGGAATGAAAGAGAAAGGCAGGTTTGTCCGCTCCTCTAGGTAAAAAAACATTTCCACGGCGGGCCCGCGGAACTGCAGATCCCTCCACTACGCTCCCCCGGATTTCCTGTTTAATTTGGTGGCGTTGTTGCACTTCATGCGCCCTTCTTTACGGAAGGGCGCACACGCGGTCTTGTCCAGTACTGCGTGGCAGGAAATCCGGGTACGCTTCGGCCGGGATGACGAGGGGGAGCGCGCTTCAATGTCACATTCTGGACCTGTCTCCACGAGCTGTGAATCGAGTGATACGATTACGCGCATAGGAGCCTTGGAGGGTGGAATCTTCCGTCGACAAAATTCCGGTTCGGGCGTCCGTTCAGGACCTGACGGGAGCTTTGCTTCTGGTTGCGGTAGGCGGCTACGGGGATGCCGCGAGCTTCGTTCTTGTGGGTTGCTTTACCGGGCACACAACCGGGAACAGTGTGCTGGCAGCGATCGCGCTGGCTACGGGAGGACACCTATGGGAACCCATCCTCGCGGTGGTGTGCTTTCTCTGTGCCACCGCATTGGCGCAAAGGCTACGCACCTCGCCGGACCAGCCGTTTGGTAGCAGGGGGTTTCGCTATGTACTCTGTGCAGAGATTCTTCTGGTGTTTGTCAGCCCTTTCATGCTGATGGCGCAACATCGATATGCATTCATCGCTTGTATGTCGATTGCCCTTGGCTTGCAAAATGGAGCCGTTTCCAGAACGGACGGCATCAGTCTGCACACAACGTACCTGACAGGGACGCTGACTCGTCTACTCAGCCTGCTTGTCGAGCCGGGTTCTGCGAACACCTCGATCAATAAGTCCGAGATGAGGTTTATTCCGCTCGCCTGGTGCGCGTTTGTTGCCGGGGCACTGTGCGGCGGTTTGACGATCTCGCACGCGGGGCCGAAAGGCGTGTGGGGTATGCCGCTGCTCTTAGCAGCGGTGCTGGGCATATCAAGCGTCGCTCCAGATGCAGGGAACTCACGATGAACGCCCATGCGGGAGTAGCGCTCGGCATACGAAAAGGAGATGCTATGCAGGGAATGGAAAAAGCAAAAATCCTGTTCATTGCGGGGTTTGGGCCAATCGTCCACAATATGGATGCGAGCCGCAAACTTTACGTTAAGGCGCTCGAGATTCCCTTCAAAGAGGAGGACGGAGGCTATCTCCACACCGACGGCCTTCAGGGCGCGAAGACATTCGCTCTCTGGCCGCTCTCGCAAGCGGCTGAATCCTGTTTCGGTAACAGCACATGGCCAGATCATTTGCCGGTGCCCCACGCGTGGCTCGAGTTCGATGTAGAGAGTGTCGAGAGTGCCACGGCGGAGCTCGAGTCGATGGGGTATCAAATGCTTATCAAGAACAAGAAAGAACCGTGGGGTCAGACGGTGAGCCGGTTCCAGGATTCCGATGGACTTCTGGTCGGACTTACCTTCACTCCGTGGATGCGAGACAAGAAGGAGCCTGGGGCTTAGTCGAAGGTTCGCAGCCAGATGTCGCGCACTGAGATCTTGCATGGCTGGCTCTCGATCTCGAAGCCGATCAGACCCGGCTGATTGTTGACGGAGTCTTTGTTGTCATCGATGAAGACCGCCATCAATTGGCCGTTCATGATGTGCATCATGACTCCGCCGCGCGCGATGACCTCGTAGTCGTTCCATTCGTTTACCTTGACGTAGCCGCCCAGGGCTTGCTTGTCACCGATGTTGGCGACCAGCCGGTTGGTCTGCCCGGGAAGCGCCTGGGTTACCTGGCCGCGGTAGGCGAGGATGCCCTGCATGGTGTTTTCCGAATACCACTGGCCGGTGTAGGAAGAGGTTCGTGCAGTGACGGGAAACCAGAAGTCAGCCTGCGGACCCGTCATCATGAACTTCAGGTCATAGGGTGGCTGGCCCTCGGGCTGCTGCCGGGTCCAAGGCAGGCCGGTAAGGCTGCGGTATTGGATGCCTCCGCCTCCGCCCTTTTCAATTTTCATCTGCAGCTTGAGGTCGAAGTCGCGGGTCTTGTCGCCGCGATACACAATATAGTTGTTGCCCTTTGCCTTACCCTCGAAGGTTTCCCCGACCATCACGCCATCTTCGACGCGCCAGATGGTGGGGTCCGCATCCCATCCGCTAAAGCTCTTACCGTCGAAGATTTGCTTGTAGCCGGTGTGCTCGTCAATGTCGTAGGGCGCGGGATCGTGGAACTTTGGCATGCCGGGAATCTTTTCACCGTGTGGACCTGTCCGCGGCGGTTGCGCAGCGGGAGACTCCAACGCCGGTGGCACGGTTTGAGCGGTGAGCGCGAGCGGAAAAGCCAGGAATAAGGCACTCAAACACAGATGAACAACGAAGCGCGGGTAGGGGCGATCGGTTACGGACATGAAGCTCTCCTGCCTTCCGATGGATGGGCGATACATCGGCAAGCAGGATATCAGGCGAGGGCTTTGACTTCGATTCTCCGGTACCAAATCTCTGCGAATTCGATCTCGATGGCGATCTTTCCCCGGGTCAAGGGAATGAACTTGCCGGGGTTTTGCGGATCAGGCTGCTGCAGCATGGAACAAACATTCACGCACCTTCCATTGACAATGTGCGCTGATCGATCGCCTTGCCAGATGACTTCCACTACATTCCAATCGTCGAGGTTTTCGAAATTCCCGTCCTTGATCTTTCGGTCACTTGTGGGCTCCGGGGGCGGTGCACCCGGCTTGGGGCCCGGTCCAGGTCCGCTCCATCCTTTGGGACCGAGCCCCTGTCCGAATAGTCCGTTCCCGTGTTGTGCCTGGACGCCTCGTATGCCGTCTACGAGAAAGTAGTCACCAACATCGCCTTCTTCAATCTGACATTCGACACACCTCGGCCAAACTTTGTCGGGGCCCACTAAGCCGTAGAGGATGCCGTTGTCACGCTTGGTCAAATTCCGGGGGGGAAACCGTTTCACTCCCCATTTGTATTCCACACGGATGTGAACGTTTTCAAATTCCTGGTTGGTTGCGATATAGCCGGGCTCGGCTTTTTCGACGCCGATTTCGTTCCCCAGGATATGAAGCATTTCCTGCTCGATGAGCACCATCTTCTTTCCCTGCGCAACATCGCGGCCCGAGGTTTGCAGCATGGTGTACCAACCTGTGAGGTCGCGGTCATTGAGCAGGGAAATCCATCCGTCAGCACCAGCGGGCGGCAGGGGCGCCAGAGCCTGCGCTTTGCTTACATGCGGCAGCCACAATGGGCTGGTGGCCATGGGGACACCGATCTTCAGAAAATTTCTGCGGTTCATCGTGCATTCCTCCTGCTGTTGCCCACAACACTACAATAAGTCTCGCTTGATGTTCCGGTCGCATTGACTAACCTTATTTGGCAGCAGTTGACGTTTCTGCTTTGCCCCAGAATATGTAGAGTCCACGCTTGGTCGCGGTCACGATGTCCAGGATTCCATCGCCGTTCAGATCCATGGCGAGCACGTCTGAGCCGGCTCCGGAACTATTGTGAATGAGGTTCGGGACCAGCTTTGCTCCCCCAGGTTCTTTCGGATCGCGCACGGTTTTATACCAGTAGAGAACCGGCGGACCATAGACGTCGGGATCGAGGTAGTCATCGTTGTGGGAGAATTGCCGCTTGCCGACGATGAAGTCGGGAATGCCGTCTCCATCCACATCAGCGACGGCGGAGCCGTGCAGTTCTGTGAACGTGACGTCGCCAGAGTTCTGCGTGTTGTAGTTATCCATCACCATGTGGCGAACGAAGGAGATGTCTCCGTTGGCGGCGCGCTTTTGCTCAAACCAGGCCAAGCCAAAGCCGTGCGCTTCCAGAGCGGTCACTACGTCGTTCAAACCGT
The DNA here is from genome assembly GCA_049522955.1 of Acidobacteriaceae bacterium. Classification (GTDB taxonomy): domain Bacteria; phylum Acidobacteriota; class Terriglobia; order Terriglobales; family Acidobacteriaceae; genus PALSA-350. The sequence goes on along the minus strand of JBEKNJ010000007.1, from coordinate 127,424 downwards.
CGCCGTTTACGTCATAGACTCCGATGGTGGAACCGCCTGGGGCGATGCGTCCTGGCCGGCTGAAGGCCTCCGGATGGTATTTCCACGGCTGGTCGCTTCCGCCGGAGGCCGGCTGCTCCCACCAGCCTTTCGCACCCACGATATCCAGACGTCCGTCGCCGTTGATGTCGCCCACTCCGATTCCGTGGGCCGGCCACTGGCCCTGCTCAGAGACCGAATGGGCGATCCATGTTCCGGTTGGATTCGCGGGATCAGGCTTGGCATAGCGCATATATCCATCGGCTATATAGACGAGCTCCGGCTTGCCATCACCGTCGATGTCCGCGAGCAGTGAGTTCTCACTTTGGACAGTGGGCAAAACCTTGTAGCGCTTCCAGCGGCGAGCTTCGCCTGCCGGATTCACGTAGAGGTAAACGCCTCCGCTCGTGGCCACGACGTCGGGCCAACCATCGCCGGTGAAATCGTAGGCATGTTGCATGGGGGTTGAGTACTCGTTCGATGGGTTGAAGGTGCGCGCGGGATAGATTTCCCTGTAGGTGGTGAAGTCCGGACCGTAGTAGAGGTAGGCTCCGGAAATCAGATCCAGTTTGCCGTCGTGATTGAAGTCTGCGGCGGTTGCTGACCAGTTGTAGTAAAAGGGGCTGAGACGCTGCATGCGGAAGCGGCTTCCCACTTGCTCGAGAGGCTGCTCTTTGATGGCGAGGTCTTTGTATGAGACGTCTTTGAAACGCACTTCGCTGCCCTTACCGACATAGAGGGCGATGGGCCCGTAGGCGTCCATATCATCATCGGCTGTTGCTGCGCTGACGCCACGTCCCCCATCGTTCAGGTAGGTCCGCATGATGTTTGCATCGAGGATGATCTCTATCTCGTTCCACTCTCCGTTGCGTAGACCGACATAGGACCTCGGGACGGTCACCAGAGTGGATGGGGGCAGAACCGTAGGGTCAAGCCGCGGAGGAGCATAGCGGATCATCCCTGCGGCATTCTCCAGCTTCTCTCGATCTACTATGTTGCCTTGAGCGTCGAGGGTGAGGTTCTCCCCGCTTACGTCAGCGCCTCGAATCGCCAGGTAAGTACCGTTGATCCCGGCGGCGGTCTTCGTCATACGGAGGAGAATGCCGGTATTGCAAGGGCCAGTGCAGCGGAAGGCGGCATAGAAACCCGTGTCCTGATAGGAGCGATCGAGCACGAGCCAGGAACCGTTGCCGGTCGCTTTGCCTACCAACTCGCCGTTCTCGACACGCCAGTCAGCCTGCCCCAGGGTGTGCCATCCGGCCAGGGTTGAGCCGGCGAACTTTGCGTCTGGAACGAAACTGGGACCGCGGAGCGTTGTGGCGTCCCCCGATGTGTTGCCGGTTGCGGCTTGGGGCGAGCTTGGGCGGGCGGCGAAAACACAGATTGCAAGCAGGCACATCGCGGGCGTGCGATTCAAGCGTCCCACTATTTCATCCTCATTCAGGCTTGTCCTTGACTACGTTCTTAAGTGTTGTTGAGTTTGCCCGTCGTTTTTCTGCAAGTGCAAAATCCTGACTCGTGCGTTCGCTCAGTTCCGTAATGAACTAAGGCGAAAGGCAACGCGCACACGCGTCCGCAAGGTTCGAGTCAAGTGGATAAACCCCGGCTTTATAACATGTCAAGGTCTATTTGAGCGCCCTTCCCTCATAGGTTCCCTAATGAACTAGACATTCATAAGCGGTTGAGGATCATCGAATGCCGATGAGCAGACCTCCGCTCATACCTATGGATTGCGGGTGGCCTCCTCGAAAGCTGTAGTCGTAAGCCGGTTCAAGAAACCAGCCGAAGCGGTGTTTGCCGTTTGGCCAGAACATAAAATCTCCCGCTATTTCTCCGGCTATGGAGTTGGTTACTTTCCCATTCTGTTTTAAGTAAACCCATTCGGGACCGATGCCCAGCATGAACTCTGCCTTCCGCGAGAGGGTCCACGGTTTTTTGAAGAGCAGGTCCGTGTCCCATTCTGTTGAATTACGGCTGAAGAAAGGCGACACGCCTGCCTCAAGTTCCAGCCAGTTCTCAATGGGCGTAATCTCCGCTGCAAGATTCGGCGCGAATGTCGCTGCGCCTCCACTGAGGTTCCAGCTTGTCGCTGCGCCAAGCTCAAGGATGGCTATCGGATCTGTATCCCCATTACCCTTTTGTGGAGGGCTGGAGGACTCTCCCAGCAAAGTCTGCCCATGGACGGGCGCATGCAAGAACAGAAATAGGCACGCTCCAGCGAGCGTGAACACGCGTCGACCCATCGATGTCTGATAAAGCCTTCGACTTAGAAGATTTTCCGTTTGCTGCATCCTACGGGTTATAATTTCAGCAATGCCAGGGCCGAGCCTCAATGCGAGAGCACGTCATTCTCTGTGGGTGGCACTCGGCTTTCTATGCTGTGCACTCCTTGTTTATACAGGGATCGTGCAGGTTGGGCATATCCATCCAGACAGTCAGGCTGTTCAGTCCGACTGCGCACTTTGCCACGCTGCTCACGTAGTCGTTCAACCACCCATTCCGCAATCTTTGCCGCGAATTGTATTGATCGTGGCTGCAGTGGCAGGGGCCGTGCAGCCGATTCGTGCTCGGCACTTCTCTATCTTCTCTCTCTTTACCCGGCCTCCGCCTGTGGACATTGCTTTCGCATAAAGCAACGTCGAACGCAACAACACAGGATCTATGGAGGCCCTTATGCCAGGGCGCAGCCGTAATCTAAGAACACGCCACCTGCTTTGGGTAGTGCTCGGCTTTTTGTGCTGTGCACTTATTACTCTCGGCGGGATCGTGCAGGTCGTGCACACGCACGCGGACGGTCAAGCAGTTCAGTCCGATTGTGCGCTTTGCCACACCGCCCACTTAGTCGTTCAACCAGCCGTTCCGCAATCTCTGCCCCGCACTGTCGCTGTGGTGGCAAGGGTCTCGACTGCGCTGCAGCCGAGGCGTGCTCCATTCTTTTTTGTATTCTCTCTCTTCACTCGGCCTCCGCCTGCACAAACTGCCAACGCTTAGGCAGTTCTGTCTCAAAAATCAAACAATCTCAGGAGGCTCTCTATGCGCACGCCTACGCGCAGCATTCTCTCGTTGCTATTGGTGTTTGTATTTTCAGCGATGTTCTCGATGGTTCAGGCACAATCTAATTCCGGCTCGATCAGCGGCACAGTCACCGATCCGTCGGGCGCAGTCGTCCCCGGAGCCACCGTCACGGTTGAAAACCCGGTCAGCGGGTACAACCGAACGGTAAAGACGGATGGCGCCGGACGGTTTCAGTTCAGCAATCTACCGTTTAACCCCTACCATCTTGCGGCTTCGGCTAACGGGTTCGGCGGAGTGGCTCAGGATGCCGATGTGCGCTCCGCTATACCCGTGAGTGTGAATATTGCCTTGAAACTGGCGGGCGCTTCCACGACCGTGACCGTGCAGGGTTCGGAGGATCTGTTGGAGAATGACCCGACCTTTCACACCGACGTGGATCGGGGACTATTCCAGAAAATGCCGATCGAAAGCCAGTCATCCTCTCTAAGTTCCCTGGTCACGCTGGCATCGCCGGGCGTTGCGGCGGATTCTAATGGATTGTTCCACGGACTGGGCGATCACGCGTCTAACTCCTTCTCGGTCGATGGACAACCCATCACCGACCAGCAGAGCAAGGTCTTCTCCAACCAGATACCGTCCAACTCGATACAGTCCATCGAGGTAATATCAGGCGCGCCTCCGGCCGAGTACGGCGGAAAGACCAGCCTGGTGATTGTGGCCACTACGCGGTCAGGTCAAGGGCTTACCAAGCCGACAGGCGATTTTGCCACCTCGTACGGAGCCTTCGGCTCGGCGACAGGAAGTTTTGACTACGGCTATGGCGGCAAAAACTGGGGCAACTTCGTCGAGTTCGATGGACTGAATACGGGTCGATTCCTGGACCCGCCTGAGTTCGTCGTTTTCCATGATAAGGGAAACGAAGAGAACGCCTTTGACCGGGTGGACTATCAATTTACCCAGAGGGATTCCGTTCATTTGAACCTGAACTACAGCCGCTCGTGGTTTCAGACGCCGAACGCTTACGATAACGTGAATGTATTGAACGTGGTCAGCGGTGGCGCCGGTCCAGACCCCGTCTTCGCCAACATCGGAAACACCGATCAGAAGTCCAAGATTGAAACCTTCGATATCGCGCCCACGTATACCCGCATTTTCGGAACGAATGCAGTACTCAATTTTGGGGCCTATGTTCGCCGGGATGGATACAATTACTACCCCAGCGGCAACCCGCTGGCAGATCTGGGCCCTCCAAGTCTGCAAACCTCCTCGATCGCACAATATCGGACGTTAACCAATACTGGGCTGCGCACAGATTTCTCCTACCAAAAGGGAATCAACAACATTAAGGCGGGTGCGGTTTATCAGCAAACATTCCTTCGCGAGAACGACAGTATTGGTGTTGTCGATCCGACTTATCAATTCAGTGCACCATGCACGGATGCCAACGGAAATCCTATCGCCGGCTACACGGATCCAACTACTTGCCCCGGTGGTAACCAGAACCCCGCTTTTCTACCCGTGTTATTGCCTTACGATCTGACACGTGGAGGCCAACTTTACCATTATTTTGGCCACACCGACGTCAAGGAATTGGCCTTGTATGTCGAGGATCAGATCAAGGCAGGTAACTGGCTTTTCAATGTCGGTATCCGCGGTGATCTGTACAACGGCCTCGCGGTAGCGCGCCAGGCGGAACCGCGGGTCGGCATTGCTTACAGCCTCAAGCCTACCAACACGGTGCTGCGCGTTTCCTATGCCCGCACTCTGGAAACGCCGTTCAACGAAAATCTCGTGCTGTCGAGTTCCGGATGTTCGAATGCAGTGCTTTCTCCGCTTCTCGTCTGTTCGCCTGGGGTGTCTGGAACCCTGGAACCGGGTTTCCGCAACGAGTTCCATGCCGGTTTCCAGCAGGCTTTTGGCAAGAACTTTGTCTTCAGCGGGGATTACATCTGGAAATATACCCACAACGCCTTTGACTTCAGTGTTCTGGGTAATACGCCCATCACCTTTCCTATCGACTGGCACAATTCGAAAATCCCCGGCTATGCGCTGCGTGCGGATGTGCCCAACTTTCATAACTTAAGCGCGTTTGTGGTGATGTCGTCGGTTTCCGCCAGATTCTTCCCGCCCCAGGTCGCCGGAGCCGGCGCGACCGTCGGCCAGACTGGCTTACCCTTCCGCATTGACCACGACGAGCGCTTCAACCAGACCACTCATGTGCAATATCAGCTACCAGGGTACAGGTATCTCAAGCCGTGGATCGGTTTCAACTGGCGGTATGACAGCGGCCTGGTGGCGGGCAACGCCCCCTGTTACGGTATTACCGACCCCAACAGCCCCTGCCTTATCTCTTCCACCACGCTGAATGGGCAACCGGCCATCAAGATGGTCAGCGCCTTCGGCCAGCCACTTACGGCAGATCAGGAATCTCAGGCTGGTCTCATCTGCGACGGTGTAAGGGCCACTCCCTTCGCTGCGCTTCCCAGTGTCTGTCCGGCATCAGAGCTCACTTCCCACCTAATCAACATCCCTGCCCCGAATACCGGAGACAACGACAAGAATCCGCAACGCATTGCGCCGCGCAATCTCTTCGACGCCTCCATTGGGGAGGACAACTTATTGAAGGGTGACAGGTACAGATGGAGTCTGCGTCTGACGGGCGTGAACCTGGCAAACAAGTACGCACTGTATAACTTCTTGTCGACGTTCAGCGGTACGCACTACGTAACGCCGCGAGCACTTACCGCAGAAGTGGGCTTCCACTTCTAACCGGAACCAACTCGTCTTTCCCAACGCTTCCGGGGACAGCAGGGACTTGCTGTCCCCGAAGCAAGTCTTGAAGGGAGGCGGTTGTGTCGAGGACGATCGATCAAGATAAGGGGAGCAAGCGAAGAGTGCGGCAGGTGCGTTGGACGCGCGCTGAGATGGTAAGCGCCATTCTGCTGCTGCTGGTGTTGTTGGGCGAGACTATCTGTATCGCATTGTGGCTCATGGGTCACTCCATCGATTAGGAAGGTGGGTTCAAAATGTAACGCATCTTGCGATGACCGCAGTTTCTATAAGCGCAAAAGACGCTCGGCATTCCCGTGCGCGATCCGTTCTTTGTCCGCCGCACATACGGGCAATCGATCGAGAAATGCACGCGCTTGCGTCATCGAAGCATAGGGGTGGTCGGCGGAGAACATGATCCGATCGACGCCCACCTGAAGCAGCAGGTCGAGAAATGTCGGCGTGAAGTTGAATCCGCTAAATGTGTAGTGGACATTCTCTCGAAGGTATTCGCTGAGGGGGCGCTTGATCCTGGTCATAGCCATGGGCATCACGTCTAGCCGCTGCAACATGAAGGGAAGCGCTTCGCCCATGTGACCGATTACGATCTGTAGTTGTGGATATTGGTCGAAGACTCCGCCGAGAATCATGCGAATGACGTGAACCGCGGTTTCGATATGCCAACCCCAGCCCGGGCCGGCAAGCATCTCGGTCACGATCGGTGCAAAACCTCCATAAGACGCATCGATCACAGCCTGGGGAGGTGGAGTTGGATGAAGATAAATAGGGACGTGGAGCAGCTCAGCCTGTTCAAGGATTGGCCAGAAAAACTTGTCATCGAGATAACGTCCACGGTTATGCCCATTGATGACCGCTCCTTTGAAGCCATGGTTCCGGACCATGCGATCGAGTTCTTCGGCGGCACGATCCGGGGCTGCGGTTGGCACGACGGCGAATCCAGCAAAGCGCGTCGGGTTCTTTGCCGCGGCATCTGCGAGGAAGTCGTTGGCTTCGCGCGCGAGGGCGATTGCCTGGGCAGGTTCGAGCTGCTCTGCGCCGGGGGAGGTGAGCGACAGCACCTGCATATCAATGCCTGCTGCGTCCATCTCGGCGATTCTCTTGTCTCCAAGATCGGCGAGTTGCTCGAGGAGATAGGCAGCGCGGGCGCCGAAGCGCAGAGCTTTTTCTTTGAGGTCTTTCCCGGGGCCGTCGAGAAATCCTGGACTGGCAAAATGTTCTTCGAGGGTTATGGTTCTCATTTCGCCAGTTTAACGTTTTGTCTTTCTCTGATGTTTTTGAGGGAACGAAAAATGGAAGTCACCGGCAGAATGAATTGTTATTTGCCCGTTACAATGTTTGCCATCCGTGTCGCAGGAGTCTGATTCTGAATCGATTTGTCGTGATTTCCGGATGTTCGGGCGGCGGGAAATCCTCGCTGCTGGCGGAGCTTCATCGACGCGGCCACATGGTTGTGGAGGAGCCGGGGCGGCGGGTCGTCAAGGAAGAGATGGAGAATCGGGGTTTGGCTGTTCCCTGGGCCGACAAAACAGCCTTTTTGAGACGCATACTCGAAATGGCTCTTGCCGACTGGACCTCCGCCCCTGTGTCTGATGGCTGGGTGTTCTTTGACCGGGGCATCATCGATGCTGCTGCCGGCCTTCAACATCTCACGGGCGAGCCGGTATGGGGAACGCTCGATCTGCCCCATCGCTATCACCGTCGTGTCTTTCTGACGCCGCCGTGGCCGGAGATCTACATAACAGATTCAGAACGCCGTCATGACCTCAACGAGGCCGTGGGTGAATATAGCCGCCTACTCGAAGTTTATCCGTTGCTTGGCTATGAGGTCTCGGTATTGCCGAAGGTTGGAATATTGGAACGCGCCGATTTCGTGTTGCATTCGCTTGGGTGCTAGCTGCGCGTTTCAGCGCTTCGGAGATCCAGAGGTAGATTCGGCTAGAATCGAAGGGTGCGATACGCGGTCGAAGTCAAGCAAGTTCCTGAACAACCGATCGCCGTCGTGCGCGGGCGCACGACCATGGCGAATCTCCCCGCCAGAATTCGCGAATTGTTTGACCAGTTCTACGCGGATTTCAAAGGCAAGGGTGGCCTGAACATAGTGCTCTACCCGGGTAACGTCGCCGGCGAGTTTGAGATCGCATGCGGTGTGCAGCTTGAGCAGGGCGGCAATGCTTCGACTCCCCGGGGCACTGTGGCGTCGATAGTCTATATGGGCCCTTACGATCAAATGAAACCTGCCCACACAGCGATTCATCAATGGGCTCGTGAAAACGAGCGGCCGCTCGCCGGGCCATCATGGGAAGTCTATGGGCATTGGAGCGACGATCCGGCGAAGCTGCGGACGGATATCTTTTATCTGCTTTCGTAGCCGAACAAGTCGAAGATCGAGTCAGGGAGTGGAAACGAGATCCGGGGCCGGTGCGTATGGCTCCTGATAGTTTGCCAAGCGCCACGATTGATAGATTCCGTGAATCATGAAGAACTGCTGCCCGTCACTGCGACGCTCGTCTCGGACAACACGGGCCACAAAGAACGTGTGACTGCCTAGATTGCGGGTTGACTCGATCTGCATTTCAATCACGCGTGAGGCGAAGCAGGGCACTGGAATGCTGAGGGCTGTTGACGGTCTGGTGGGGAAGGGAAGCTGGTTCCAGGAAATGGTTTCCTGCTTGTGATTCTTTCCCAGCTGTCGTGCCATTTCAGAATGCTCCATGGGGATGCTGCTCAGGGCAATGGTCCCGGCGGCTGCCACCAGCGGCGCGGCCAGCCTGGAGCTGTCGAGAGCAAAGGCGAAGTAGCCGTCGCCTACGTTGCCGAGCAAATTCATGGGAAATAGGTTGCTGCGATTTCCCGATACAGCACTCACCAGAACGACCGGGCGAGGGCAGATGAAGGCCGCAATCATCGCGTGAGCTTCGCACGCGGACATTCGAATATGCGAGTTGCTCCGCGACTGGAGATATGCGAGATGCAAATAGTGGGCCCAAAGCCGGCCCTTCGGGAGGCAGTAGTTTTTGCAGCTTTCGACCTGGAAGAGATGTAAGGCCGGCCCCTTGGTGAGGATGGTGGCGGTTTGGCGAAGAGTCAAATCTGCCAGGAGCTGCTTCTCGTTGGCGTGCTCGCGAAACTGTAGCGCGAATCGCTTTCCCGGAGTTCGATCACTCGGCCATACCCCGCCTCCGATGCAGATCGTGAACGGCGCAGCGCATGCGATCGAGTGGGTAAAGGTCACGTCACGGGGAGCACCGATCCCGTGGAGCCAGACGCTTACTTCTGCCTGGGGATCATCGATTCCAACGTTGCATTGCTGGGGCTGGTTCAGCTTGCCCAGGAAGATTCGCCTGACCGCCAGCGCAACTCTATGGGCACGCGTCATGGCGCACCCTTCTGTGGCTTTACGCATTCAAATTCCAGAACTACGCAGTCGGCCATCCGGCGAAACAAGGGAAGGTCTTCGATCATGCGATCGATGACGGCCAGCCCTTTGATCATGCGTGGAAAGTGCTGCATCCGCTTTTCCGTATAGGTAGGTGGGACGGTGATACCAACGCCACTCCATCTCTGCAGCCTGAACGCGGGTGACATGACGCGCGCTATTTCCTTCACCGAGGGACGCTGGATGCGGACGGTCCCCGGATCGGATGGGCGAAAGCTGTTTCCGCGAAGCCGGCGCAGCGCTTTTGCGGGCCTTCCATGTGCTGTGAACCACACAATTTCCCAGGGGACGAAGCGTCCGATCATGCAGAGGAGAACCGGAGCTCCGGGCCTAACCAGGCGCGTCAGTTCCCGCACCACCGCGGGTAGATCCTCTACGCAATTCAAGCCGCAGAAGTTTGAGAAGGCTCCATCGAAGACGTTCTCTCCCTGGAGAGAACCGATCTCCTCGTTTGGGAGGACTCTGAAGTCGATAAGCTTGCCGGTGCCGGTCGAGGCCGCGAGGTGCCGGGCAAGGTGAATCATGCGGGAGGAAATGTCGCAGGCAACGAGCTGAATGCCCTTTTCCGCGAGGTGCACGGCGTCGATGCCCGTGCCGCAGTTCAGTTCGAGGAGTTTCTGGCCTGGAGAGAAGAGTTTGTCTAACCGCCTCCATACCGCTTGGCGTCTTGTTTCCCCAATGCCCGTGCCGGTAAAGTCCTGAACGTAGGTTTCTGCGGCTGTATCCCAGTAGGCTTGTGCGAAGTGGGTTGGATCGGCACTCATATTGGACACCACCCGCGGTTTCAATTGCTGTCTCTCAGTGTCCGATGGAAGGCGTTCCTGGTTTGTAAGGGAGATGTCTTTAGATTGTCATTTTTGCGATGCCCGGGTGATGCCAGGGTCAAGAGGGGCCCAGTGATAGGATTACGCGCATGAGCACGCGTCAACGGTTTCGTGCCTTGCTCGAGGCGGATGGCACCAACCTGAAGTGGGTGATCGCACGGGTACCGTTTGCGCCGGAAAAAGTATGGAAGACGCGCCGGGGCAAGCGGATCAAAGGGACGATCAACGGCTTCGCCTTTCGCACCTCACTTTTTGGCTCCAAAGCGAAGGGGTATTGTGTATTGGTGAACAAAGTGATGCAGAAGGGTGCCCAGGTATACGCCGGGGGGATGGCGGAGTTTGTTCTCGAACCGGATCTCGAGGAACGCAAAGCCACCGTTCCACCCGAGCTCGCCAGGGTGCTCAAGCAGGAGCGCGCACTCGCTCGTTTTTTTGAGACGATGAGTTATTCGATGCGCAAGTTTATCGGCGATACCGTCGCTCAGCCGAAAAGTGCGGAGACGCGGCAGCGGCGCGCTGAACAGATGGCCGAACGGATGATGCTGGCGATGGAGGGGGAGAAGATTTTGCCGCCGATCCTGCAGGTGGCGTTCCGCCGCGAACCACTCGCGCACGCAGGGTGGAAGGCGATGACGCCAGTACAGCGCCGCGGTCATCTGCTGGGAATTTTCTACTATCAAAGCCCCGAGGCGCGCGAGCGGCGGGCCCAGAAGGCGGTAGCTGAGGCTCTCCGGGTTGCTGGTGGAGACTCTTGACTGAAAGTAGCGGATGACAATTCAGTTTGAGTGTTGAGGGTTTGTTAGGGGGAATTTGGGAGGGCCGAGGGGCGCACTGCGGATCCCTCCACTGCGCTACGCTCCGGTCGGGATGACAATTCTGTTTAGGTGTCGGGGTTTGTTATGGAAAATTCGGGTGGGCCGAGGGGCGCACCGCAGGTCCCTCCGCTACGCTACGCTCCGGTCGGGATGACAATTCAGTTTGAGTGTTGGGGTTTGTAATGGAGAATTCGGGAGTGCCGAGGGCGCAATGTAGATCTCTCGACTGCGCTCCCCGATCATTCACATCGTTTCCACCAGTGAGGCCTTATGAACATACGCTTGCTCCGTGTGCTTGCCTTAACGGTTTCTCTAACCCTGATCTCCGCAGGCGCACAGGATAAAGTCGCATTGCCTGCCGGTTCGCCGGACTATGATCTGCTGCTCAAAGGTGGACATGTGATCGATGCCAAGAACCACATCGATGAAGTGTTCGATGTGGCCATCAAGGATGGCAAGATCGCCGCAGTGGCCAAAGATATCCCTGCCGAATACGCGGTGAAGTCGGTCACGGTCTCTGGCATGTACGTGACGCCGGGCCTGATCGACATCCACACGCACGTGTATGCAGGCACAGGCGAGCGGAATTCCTATGCCGGCGACCTGAGCGTCTACCCAGATGGTTTTACGCTGCGCAACGGAGTCACCACGATCGTCGATGCTGGCTCGTCGGGCTGGCGTAGTTTTCCTGACTTCAAGGATAGAGTCATCGACCGTTCCCAGACTCGCGTGCTGGCCATGCTCAATATCGTCGGCGCTGGTATGCGCGGGGGCAAATATGAAAACAATCTCGCAGACATGCAGGCCGAGCCAACCGCGGCGATGGCGCTCAAGTATCCCGGGGTCATCGTGGGTATCAAGAGCGCTCACTTTGCCGGCCCGGAGTGGACGCCTTACGAGCAGGCCGTGAAAGCAGGCAATATCGCTCATATTCCGGTGATGATCGACTTCGGGGTTCGCCGTACCGAACGGCCGCTCTCTCAACTGCTGGAGACAGTCTTGCGGCCAGGCGACATCTACACCCACGCCTTCTCCGGTGAGCGCGGTGAGCAGGATTTCAAGACCGGCGGCCCCGGACCGGGCATGCGCGAAGGCCGTGCTCGCGGTATCTACTTCGACGTCGGCCACGGCCAGGCGAGCTTCGCCTGGTTCACCGCGATCCCACTCTATCGCGCTGGTTTCGCGCCCGACTCCATCTCCACTGACCTGCACATAGACAGCATGAACGCCGGCATGAAGGATATGCTGAACATCGGCGATAAGTACCTGGCCATCGGCATGCCGTTGCAGGAGGTGATGCGGGACATGACCTGGAATCCGGCGCGCGAGATTCTTCAGACACAGCTGGGCAATCTTTCTGTGGGAGCGATTGCCGATGTCGCGGTGATCAGCCTGCAACACGGAGACTTTGGCTTCGATGATGCGTATAGCACGCGGGTGAAGGGAACAGAGAAGATGTTCTGCGAACTGACGATCAAGGATGGCAAGGTGATCTACGACCTGAATGCGATCTCGGGCGAACCGTGGGACGCGCCGCCGGGTCGCGCAACGCGCGAGGCAAAACGCTGGACCAGGCTGCGCCAACGCGGCCTCGGAGACTCGCAGTGGCGCCCGGGGCCGGGCCAACCGCTGATCAAGGATTGGACCCCTTATCCCTGGCCGGAACATCCTCAGCCCACACAGTAAGTGAATGCAGTGCGAGGCTTGCGACTGCGAAACGAAGCTGAAACATGCGGTTGTTATGATGGGCCTGCGTGCCCGCGAATCAGCTGAAGCCTTACGTTGAAGAGGGAAGTTGCGTCGTTCCCCAGGATGGACTCGTGCGTTCCAGGAGTCGGGTTGAGATGGCCATTCTGGTTGTGGCCGGATCTCTGTTGCTCTCCGGCATAGCCTTTGCGCAGGGCAGCAAAGCCAGTTCCGCACAGAAGCCACGGGGCGTAGCAGCGAGGGTGGATGCGATTGTCGCTTCCGGCCGGCTGGGAGAGCTTCGGTGGCCAAACTTCTCCGGCTACCGCTCGCAACTCCGCAATTTTTATCGTCTTTCAGAGTACAGTTTGGCGTGGGTCCGCGAAGGTGAACCTACTGCGCAGGCGGTTGAGTTGGTCCAGATATTGCAAGAGGCCGATGGGGAAGGCCTTCGCGCGGACGATTACGACGCATCGCGCTGGGCGGATCGGCTGACATTGCTGCGAGGTCCGCATGAAGAAGCCGAAGAAGCCCGCTTCGATGTTGCCCTTACGGTTTGCATCATGCGCTATCTTTCCGATCTGCATGTGGGAAGAATCAACCCGCAGCCTCCGGCTTTCGAGTTTGAAGTTTCGGGGAAGAGACTTGATTTGCCAAGCTTCATCCGACAATGCCTGGTTGACGGTTCCGGTCTGCACGCCGAAGTGGCTATGCTCGAGCCGGCTTTCCCGGGCTATCAGCGGCTGCGCGACGCTCTAACGCATTACGAGGAGCTGGCAAAACGCGATGATGGAGAGAAACTGCCCGACCCTAGACGGCTGGCTCCGGGCGGGCAGTACGCGGGCATAGCACGCCTGACGAGGCTTTTGCGTTTGTTGGGGGATATGCCCGAGAGCGTCACGATTCCGCCTGACTCGAAGATTTATGAGGGAGCCCTGGTCGATGCGGTTAAACACTTTCAGGACCGTCATGGCATACCGGTGACGGGTGTGCTCGATTCGGATACCGTTGCTGAGATGAATGTGCCGCTGAGTGGCCGGGTTGCACAGATCCGCCTGGGACTGGAACGATACCGCTGGCTGCCATATGACGTTAGTCAGCCCGCAATCGTAGTCAATGTTCCCGAATTCCTCCTCTACGCCTTCGGCGCAGGAAAGCAACTCGCTTTCACCATGAACGTGAGTGTAGGCGACGATTACGATTTTCAGACGCCCATATTTGAAAGGAAAATGCTGTACCTTGTCTTCCGGCCGTACTGGTACCCTCCGCGAACCATCCTGCGCAGCGAGATCCTGCCCGACCTGAGAAAGGATTCTTCTCTGGAGGAAAATGATCTGGAGCTGGTCAGCGCCAGCGGGGAAGCCATGAGCTCGGGAAATGTGAGTCCCGAAATGTTGGAGCAGTTGCAGTCCGGAGAGCTAACGGCGCGGCAGCCACCCGGGCCTGACAATGCGCTGGGGCTGGTCAAATTCATACTTCCCAACGCGTACCACATTTATATTCACGATACTCCGGTGAGCGTGCATATGTTCTCTGATACGGAAAGGATCTTCAGCCACGGCTGCATCCACGCGCAGGAACCAGCCAAGCTCGCCGCGTGGCTCCTGCGCGACCAGCCCGGTTGGCGTCTGGAGCAAGTTGAGCATGCCATGCACAAAGGCAGGAATAACGTACGAGTGAATCTTGCTTCGCCTGTGCCGGTGTTGATCGTCTATGACACCGCTGTCGTCCAGGGCAACGGAGACATCCACTTCCTGGAGGATATTTACGAACATGATGGGAAGCTCGAGTTGGAGCTCGCCAAGGGCTACCCATATGCGCGGGGAGCGGTTCGTGCAGGTGGCCACGACTAGGCTGCTGTGCACCCTGCGGCTTCTCCAGCGCAGACGAATACTCTAGCGTTTGATCTCGATCGGCGTGCCGTCTGCGACCGCTCGCCAAATTTCGTCCATCTCTTCATTGCTCACCGCGATGCAGCCATCGGTCCAATCGCCGGGTTGTTTACCCGGCGCGCTGAATTCATTGGGCTGCCCATGAATGAACAGATCGCCGCCGGGCGATACATCCAACTTTTTCGCGCGTGACAGGTCCGTTGCGTTGGGATACGAAATGTGAATGGACTTGTAAAACTGGCTTTCCGAGTTATGCCAATCAAGGACATATTTCCCTTCCGGTGTCTTGCGATCACCTTCCCTGATCTTGGGACCGATCGGATGGCCTCCGAGCGAGACGCTGTACCGTTTTAGGACTTTGCTGCCCTGGATCAGATACAGCTTCCTTTGCCTCTTCAGCACCAGCACCTTGTCGGCGACGGCCGACGCACGCAGGGGAGGAGCAGTTGCTGAAAATGTCTGCCAGGTGAAACATACCAAAGCAAAGAACGCGAAAACGGCCAGTTTCCTGATCTTCACGGATCACATCCTCTTGCCTAGGAGTTGCCCGTGCACCTGGCGATAATCAGGGTGATGTCGGCGTGCTGCTCCTCCGGGCTGAATCGCTGAATATCCGCGATCGACGCGACGAGCGGTTGTGTTGTCGGGTAAGGGAAGAAATCTATTTTGAATTGTAGAGGTCGACGCAGTACGGCATAGGAGTGCCGGTCTTTTCCATCGAGGCTCGTTTGTAGGAGACGCAGGTTTGTAGCGTTTTCGTGTCAAGCGCCAGAATGGTGTCGTCTTCGACAAATGGTACGAACCTCTGCGATTGCCGCGAGCACCCAACCATTGCCAGCAATAGAACTGCTGCCAGAATCTTCACCCAGGCCCCCAAAGCTTCTACCTTTCCAGTTGACTGCGAGATCCCTTCAGAGGGAATGACACTTTGGGGTAGTCGCTTGTGGAAGTTCCTTAAAAGGTAAATGCTGCGATCAAGGCTTGGCTACGGTACGCGATCGGCGTAGCGTTCCCGGCAACGCCCCGGCCACCAGCAGCGCGGTCCCGCCGAACATCAGGGTATCAGCGACAAAGTTGATCGCATCTGTCATCTGCGAGGGATCATGCGTGAGGGCCAGAGTTGGCAGGTAAAGGAACACCGCGAGCATAGTCATCAGGATACCGATCCACCCGGCAGCCATGCGCGGCTTGAAGTTGCTGACCAGCGCCGCCCCAGCAACCAACAGGCAAGCTCCAACCACGTATCCCCAGAGCGCGTGCAGCGGAACCCAGGCCGGGGTGAGTTTGGTGTCCGGAACTCCCGGCGAAAACTCGGGATGAAGCACCTGCTCAAGTCCAAAATAGAGGAACGCAATCGCCACAGAGAAACGGCCAAACAGGATCATCCAGTTCCGGCTAAGGCTGCCGGCAAGCGCCCAGGCGCCGCCGGCGAACGCCGTCTCTCGCAGCACAAAGTTCCAGCCAAGCCGATCTCCCGGATGCGTAACGGCGTACGGTAGATCCATCATGAGGACGAACAACAGAAACATCACTCCCAGCAGCGTTGCAGATAACCGCACGAACTTTCGCGCAACCAGGCTGGTGGCCGCCGCGATCAAAGCACAGCCGACGAAGTAGACCCAGAACAGGTGTATCGGAATCCAAGCCGGAACCATCGGCTCCATGGACCTGGCCGCCACAAAATGTTCAGCCGCGAAGACCGCAAGGGGGGCGCCCACAAACACCGGTCCCAGCGCGACCCACCTTTCCAGGCCGCGGTGAGTGACCAGCTCGCTTCTGCGCACGGCCAAACCAACGGCAAGAAAGACCAGCCCAATTAGCCAAGGCCAAAGTACGAGATGGGTGAACATGGAATCGCCATCCTCAGTGGGCCGCAAAACATCATGTCACAGGGAAGCGCGCTGACAATGCAAAAAAAAGGAGGCCAGTTGCCTGGCCTCCTTTGCTTTCCGACCGACCCTACTGCTTCAAGGCAAGGTCGTAGCGATCCAGGTTCATCACCTTGTTCCATGCTGCTACGAAGTCCTTCACAAACGTCTCCTTCGAGTCGTTCGATGCGTAGACCTCCGCGATGGCACGGAGCTGGGAATTTGAGCCGAAGATAAGGTCAACACGCGTGGCAGTCCACTTGAGTTCACCCGTCGCGCGGTCAACCCCCTCAAACGAACCCGACGCTGTAGAGGAAGCCTTCCACTCGGTCTTCATGTCGAGCAGGTTGACGAAGAAATCATTCGTCAGCGTCTCGGGCTGAGTGGTGAAGACACCGTCCTTCGACTGCCGGTAGTTCGCATTCAACACGCGCAAGCCACCGACCAGGACCGTCATCTCAGGAGCAGTCAGAGTCAGCAACTGCGCTCGATCGACCAGCAGTTCTTCCGGCGGAGTTGTATGTCCGATCCGGAGGTAATTGCGGAACCCGTCCGCAGTCTGCTCCAGCACGGCAAAGGAGTGCGCATCGGTTTGCTCCTGCGAAGCATCCGTACGCCCTGGAGCGAACGGGACCTTGACGTCGTGCCCGGCGTTCTTGGCCGCCGCTTCGACCGCCGCGGAGCCGCCCAGAACGATGAGATCAGCGAGCGAGACCTTCTTGCCGCTGCCGTTCTGGCTATTGTTGAAGTCCTTCTGGATGGTCTCCAGCGTGCCCAGCACCTTTGCCACCACAGCCGGCTGGTTCACTTCCCAGTTCTTTTGCGGCTCCAGGCGAATGCGTGCACCGTTTGCTCCACCGCGCTTGTCAGAGCCACGGAAGGACGCCGCCGCTGCCCAGGCAGTCGAGACCAGCTGGGAGATCGACAGACCGGAGGCGAGGATCTTGCTCTTGAGCGCAGCAATCTCCGCGTCACCAATCAGCGCATGATCCACGGCGGGAACAGGGTCCTGCCAGATCTGCTGCTCTGCGGGAACCAGTTTGCCCAGGTAGCGCGCCACCGGTCCCATGTCGCGGTGCGTCAGCTTGTACCACGCCTTGGCGAATGCGTCCGCGAACTGGTCCGGGTTGGCAAGGAAGCGCCGCGCGATCTTTTCATAGATCGGGTCCACGCGCAGGGCGAGGTCCGTCGTGAACATGATCGGAGCGTGCCGCTTCGAAGCGTCGTGAGCATCCGGAACAGAGTCCGCACCGGCTCCATTCTTGGGCGTCCACTGATACGCGCCCGCAGGACTCTTGGTCAATTCCCACTCATAACTGAGCAGGTTTTCCAGGTAGTTGTTGTCCCACTTGGCTGGTTCGGTCGTCCATGCGCCTTCCAGCCCGCTGGAGATCGTGTCGGCGCCTTTTCCGGAGCCAAACCCGTTCTTCCAGCCGAAGCCCTGCTGTTCAATCGCGGCGCCTTCGGGTTCGGGGCCAACATATTTGTTCGGATCGGCAGCACCGTGCGCCTTGCCGAAAGTATGGCCGCCGGCAATCAACGCGAAGGTCTCCTCGTCATTCATCGCCATACGGCCGAAGGTCTCGCGGATATCCCGTGCCGCAGCGAGTGCTTCCGGCTTTCCATCGGGTCCTTCCGGGTTCACGTAAATCAACCCCATCTGCACCGCGCCGAGAGGATTGTCGAGCTCACGGTCCCCCTTATAGCGCTCGTTGCCCAACCACTTGCCCTCGGGACCCCAGAAGATGTCCTCCTGCGGTACCCACACATCCTCGCGTCCGCCGGCAAAGCCGAAAGTCTTGAGCCCCATCGAATCCAACGCGACGTTCCCGGTGAGAATCATCAGATCGGCCCAGGAGATCTTCTTGCCATACTTCTGCTTGATGGGCCAGAGCAACCGGCGCGCCTTATCGAGGCTCACATTGTCGGGCCAGCTGTTGAGGGGAGCGAAGCGCTGCGTGCCCATGCCTGCTCCTCCGCGGCCGTCGCTGATGCGGTAGGTACCAGCGCTGTGCCACGCCATGCGGATAAAGAACGGTCCATAGTGGCCATAGTCGGCCGGCCACCAGGGCTGCGAACTGGTCATCAGCTCGTGCAGGTCTTTCACGACCGCGTCCAGGTCGAGGCTTTTGAACTCTTCCGCGTAATTGAACGTTTCGCCCAGCGGATTGGCGAGGGCGGTATTTTGGTGCAGGATGGCCAGGTCCAGTTGATGGGGCCACCACGTAAAGTTCCTCTTGATCTGCTCCGCTGTGGTGGTAACAGCGCCATGCATGGGCGATTCTGTCTCAGCGCCTAGCGGGGCCCTGGTTGCATCAGAGCCATGAACTACCGGGCATTTTGCTTCGGTCGACAAGGTTTGCTCCTTCGTAACGGGGCAAGCGCCCCGCTGTTCTGTTGCGTTTAGGTCTAAGGATTCACTCTGGCATCCACCCGCTTACGAACTCTGGCGGGAGCACACTGGGTGCATAACCCGCGGACGATGAGTTCGCATTCGCGAAGAGTCCGTTTACCTAGGGAGATCGAGGCAGGCTTAGGCACGTCATACCACTCCACGTCCTCTACGTTGCCGCAGCGGTCGCAGATGAAGTGATGATGCCTCATGGTTTTTGCATCGAATCGCGCGGCGCGGCCTTCGACGGCCACTTCACGCACCAAACCCGCCTCCACCAAATCCCGCAGATTGTTGTAGGTCGTGGCCCTGGACAAGCGCGGGTCCAGGTGATTGACCGCCTCGAAGATTTCCGCAGCGGTGGGATGGCCCGTGTGCTCCATCAGGAACGCCATGACGCAGTGGCGCTGCGGGGTGCATCGCAAACCGCTGCTCTCCAAGCACCGTCGAATCGATTCGGCGTCCATGACTAGTTTAGATTCTGTCTAACCTCAGATTTTGTCAAGGATCGGCCTGTGGAACATTTCCAGGAGAGGTCCGCGGAGCCGCAGATCCCTCGGCTTCGCGGACCTCTTCTGGAAATGTTTTTCGAGCGGGTTAGCGGCACACGCCCCATCGAGGTTAAGCTCGCAATGTTGATACGAGACACACACTTGTGAAGAGCGCAAAAGCCCGAGGACGATTGCCCACCACGTTCATAGTGTTTCTCCATAGAGCAATGCGCTGGGTGCGCTACGCGTACTTCCTGCGCTTCAGCCTGGGCCTTTGGTTCTTCCCTCTGGTTCTGTGCTGGTTGAACACCTCTTCGGCCCGAACCCTCACCAGCGGAATCATGACTCCGGAAACCATCCAGCAATACGCCTGTGTCGGTTTCTTTCTCGTGTCAGCCGGTTTCGTTGCTCTGATCACGGCGCGGGTGGTACTGATCAACGGCCCCGAGCGATGGGACAAGGGTTACGACGAGTTCGACGACGGCCGGCCACCTTCGCTAAAAACGCTGCTGGTCAACGACAAGGGACAACTGGAGTGGGCGGCGCTGCTGATTTCCCAGCTGCCAAACGCCTTCGTCTGCTTCTACCTCACCTGGAATGCAGTCTCTTCAGGCGTGACCGTCAACGCTGTCTTTTTCGGTTTGCTGATCGGCGTCGCCTTGGCCGCCGTGCTGTGGTGGGTCGCTAACGCCTGGTACTACCTGACCTATGACCCCATAGAACTAAGCGAGAAAGTCGAATTCCAAAAAAACGCAGCCAGAACCCTGCTTTTTCCCCGCACCCTCTTCGGGCTCGCCAAGCCCGGGGACCCCTTCGATCACGAACAGAAAACCTTGGAGGCCGCGTCGAGTTGGCTGAAAGCGAGTCCGCTCTCCCGCTGGCTCAGATGGCTCGCCGGTCTGCTCGATACGCCCGGCTATGTGGGCCCAGAAGGGCACATTTACGAGGGGCAAGTCTTCTCCGCCCTCGCCGCATTCGTCTTCTTCGGGATCTACCTGCTCTTGTGGCCGCTGACCGCGCCCGTTCCCGCGTTTCGCTGGTCGCATGTTGCCCTTGGTCTTTTGGCCGTGGTGTCCGCTGTGCTCGTGTGGTTCTTGTGGAAGGACGACCTGGCCGCGCGGGTGAAAGCACTTCGCTACTGGAAAATCGGGCTTACCGTTGCCGTGGTCGCGTTTGTGGCGTCCGTCGTCCTGCTCTACCTGCTCACCAGCGCTGAGCGTTTTCCCATTCTCGCCACCATCCTGATCGTGGCCACAGCGCTCTGCTGGACGCTTTGCGGTATCTCGTTTTTCTTCGATCGCTACCGTCTCCCCGTAATCACCGTCGTCCTGGTCCTGACCATCGTTCCCCGGCTTCTGCATTGGGACAGAGCCATCTACTGGAACAACGGTCCGGCCTGGGGAACGGGTCAGGAAGAGCACTATTTTTCAATCACCCATGCAGAGCCCGGAAGCATCTGCATTCCTACCCCCAAGGACATCCTGCTTGATCGGCTCGCTGCAAGCGCCGATGAGCTCGACGACTCCGAGCGCGACCAGCCCTTGATCATTGTCACGGCGACGGGCGGCGGCCTGCACGCATCGGCATGGACGGCCGCCGTTCTGGCCAGGCTGGAAGCGACCTTTGACCAGGCGTCGCCCGGCGGCTTCCACCGTTCGCTCCTGCTCGCCAGCACCGTCTCCGGCGGCAGCGTAGGCCTGTTCTCCTACCTGCGAGAAATCCAGCCGGGTTGGGTTCCAGACTTCACCCGAATGCAAATCGCTGCGCAATGTTCCAGCCTGGAGGCGGTCGGCTGGGGCTTCGCCTACTACGACCTTCCCAAGGCCTCTGTTCCTCTATTTCCTTACTTCATCCCTCCGTCCAGCGGGGACGTGGACCTCGACAAGAGTCCTCTGTTCAAGGACCGGACGTGGTCCCTGCGCAAAGCTTTCGCGCGCAACGCGTTCAACGACTTCTGTGTCGACACCTGGCATCGCGATCGTGGAGAACCCGTGCCCGGTGGATTCCGAACGCTGCTGGCTTCCAGCCTGAAGTACCAGTCGGATGCCGAAGGGCTGGAAAAAAAGCTCACCCTGAGGAGCCTCCTCCCCAGCAAAACCAATCTCTTTCCCGCATTCACCATGAACACCACCAGCTACGAGGACGGGCTGCGATTCCTGCTGGCCAACTACAGAATTCCCGATCCCGACACTGGTCAGGATTGGCCCGATACCAGGCCCAACTACAAAGCCAGGTCCTTTCTGGCAACCTACAGCACCGGCCAACGCAAGGGAGCCGAATTCACGCCAGACCTGCCACTGGCCACGGCTGCGCAGTTGTCGGCCGCCTTTCCTTACATCTCCTCAGCGGCTCGGGTGCCACTATCGATCGACAACCAGGTAAACGCGCCCCACTTTGTCGACGGCGGCTATTACGACAACGACGGAACCGCCTCCGTCATCGAGTTTCTCCGCTACGCCCTCGCCCGGACGCCAAGCGTCGGCAAGGACGTTTGCGAAGCATGGAGCAAAGAGGAGGAGACGAAGGCGAGCCGCCGTAAATTGCGTATCCTGCTGATCGAGATTCGTAACAGTGGTGATGACTTGGGCGGGGAGTTCGACCAGTGGCCAAACCATACGTTTACCGGCACCCCCGCCAATCTCCTGACCCAGTTATTCGCGCCACCTCTGGGTCTATGGCAGGCCGGCCACGAAAGCGTGACCGGCAGAAACCGCTTGGCCCTGGCGCAACTGGAGCACGCCCTTGCAGACAGACTTGAGGTCCATCGGGTCGTCTTCGCCGACAGTCACGCGATTCCCGATGTCCACACCGATCCGCTCTCCTGGTCCCTCACACCGGACCAGCGGCGCGAGGTGCAACACTCTGCCTCGTCGGATCCCGAAGTGAGGAAGCGGTATAAAGAGGCCCTCACCTGGTTCACCAAAAAGCGTGCGGAATGGGACAACGATGCTGACTCGAAGTGGCACGAATGATCAGACTTGTCTCTGCTTCGCCGGCAGGCGCTCGCTGGAGAGATCCGGCTTCTCACGGAAGCGGCGGTAACGGTCAAGTAGGGATGCCGGTCCGCGCGCTCGGAGAAACACCAGGTTTCCTTCGAAGCGTTTCTCGTCGACGATGGCTCCGCCTTCGAGGGACGCGAGAATGGAGCCTTCGGACTGCGGCAGGCGAAACCTGGATTCGACGAGCGGGTCGACCACGAGCGCGGCATCGATGGCGATCAGGAGTGGTTCCAAACCAGTGTGCTGAAGCGAAGAGACGGGAACCGCTTCGCGATCCTGTGAGAGGTGGACGACTTCCTGGGGTGGAACGAGATCAATTTTGTTCAAGACCTGGATGATGGGTTTGCTCGAAACTCCTAGCTCGCCAAGGACTTTCTCAACCTGAGCTTTCTGTTCTTCGCGCATCGGGCTGGCCGCGTCCTGGACGTGGAGAAGAACTTCGGCTCGCTCGACCTCTTCCAGGGTGGCGCGGAAGCTGGTAACGAGCGTGGGAGGGAGGTTGCGGATGAAGCCGACAGTATCGGAGAGCAGGATCTTGCGGCGGGA
This sequence comes from Acidobacteriaceae bacterium, assembly GCA_049522955.1. GTDB lineage: Bacteria > Acidobacteriota > Terriglobia > Terriglobales > Acidobacteriaceae > PALSA-350. The sequence continues at coordinate 104,652 of JBEKNJ010000007.1, read as the reverse complement.
GGGAAGTTGCAGCTGCCGTAGCTTGGGGTCGAGCGTGGCGAACATGCGCGCCGATTCGAGCACGCCGGCCTCGGTAAGGGCGTTGAAGAGGGTGCTCTTGCCGGCATTGGTGTAGCCGACGAGGGCGACTACCGGGACTGGGACTGCCTCACGCCGCTGTCGCTGCTCATGGCGGATGCGGCGGACGGCATTGAGCTGAGTCTTGATGTGGTCGATGCGCAGGTTGATCTTGCGGCGATCAGTCTCAAGCTGGGTTTCGCCAGGTCCGCGGGTTCCGATGCCGCCGCCCAGCTGCGACATGGCGCGACCGCGTCCGGCGAGGCGGGGCAACTGGTATTCGAGCTGGGCGAGTTCGACCTGGAGCTGGCCTTCGCGGGTCCTGGCGTGGCGGGCGAATATGTCGAGGATGAGCTGGGAACGGTCGATGACGTGGCAGGGAAGCCGGGCTTCGATGTTGCGCAGCTGCGATGGGCTGAGGTCGTGATCGAAAACAACAAGCGAGGCATTGGTCGAGGCCACGGCCCCAACAATTTCGTCGAGTTTGCCCTGGCCGACGAGGCTCGACGGGTCGGGCTTCTGGCGGCGCTGGACGAGCGTTGCGGCAATGGCGGCGCCCGCTGATCGGGCGAGTTCCTCGAACTCCGCGCGGCTGGCATCGAAGTCGAGGGTGGAATCTGCGGGGCCGGAAACCTCTTCTTGTTCCTCGATCCCTCCCGCGACGACAGCGGCCGCGCTGCGCGCAAGTCGAGCGGCTTGGCTAAGCTGCTTGCGCTTGCGCAGTTCTCCCGTGAACTCGACCACGACCAGGACGGCAAGTTCCTGCTGTGTTTGCGAGGTTCGGAGTTCGCGGGCGAGAAGCGCTGCGTCCTGCGCCTCACTCGCTTCGACCAGACTCCGGCGGACTACCTTCCCGCGATTGCGCCGTGACTGCGCGGCAGTGGTTTCAAGCGAAGCTTTTTTCTTCGTCACTTAGCACTCGGCGCGTGATAGCCCAGCCACACATATTCGAGCGCTTCCGGCAGCGTCTGCGCCTTCACGGTGCGATCTGTGTGTCCGGCATTCTCTGCAAACACAAATTGGTAGTGGTATCCCTTGGCTGCCAGCACCTTTGCCATGTGCTCGTTGGCCACGACCCAGTCGTGCATGTTGTCGCGCATGAGGTTGGGATTGTAGAGATCCTTATCGCCGACCTCCATCCACAGCCGGATCGGCTTCCGCGGGCTCTCGGGAATTAGGTGCTCGTGGAACCCCCAGGCTCCCTGCGGAGTCTTCGCATCGTACGGCCACTGCTGATTCACGTACGTGCCCGAGTAGGTCAGCACGCGATGATACAGTTCCGGGTGGTACCACGCCATGATCAACGCGCACGACCCGCCAGAACTGCCGCCCATGGTCGCGCGTCCATCCGGATTGTGCGTCAGCTTTACGTTTGCCTTCTGCTCAACCAGCGGCAGCACCTCGTGCTCGACAAATTCTGCATAGCGGCCCGACATCGTGTCGTACTCAAGCCCGCGTTCGCTGCCCTGCGCATCGCCGCTGCCGTTGCCGATTGAAATGGCGATCATGACCGGTAGCTTGTGTTCGGGAATCAGCCCATCCAGCGCGGTGAAAAGCAATCGATCCGGTCCGTCCGCGCCCACAATGAACGGGGCTGCGCTGCCCGGCACGTAATCCTTCGGCACATACACGGCAATCTTGCGCGTATACGCAGCGGGATGACTCGTCGTGACAATGAGCTTAGCCGGGATACTCGGGTCAGGCGTGCCGAACGTACCCTTGTCCCGCGCGATACCAGGGTAGTATTTGCTGTCGGCCGACTCCATGGTGAACTCGACGACGCTGCCGTGCGTCAACTCCGGGGCCGTCATCTCCGCCGCCGGCGTGTGCGTTGGCCCGATGATGAAGTCTCCATTCTTATCCGCGGGCGGCACCGTTCCATCGGGCAGCTCTTCAGCCTTCACATACCCCGCGGTATGCGGATCGCGTGTGGGCGGCACAGGCCGAGCCGGTGGCGGGGTTTGCGCCACAGGCGCCGTCTGTCCACCACAAGCCAGCACAATCGAGCCGGCAAAAATTCCCAATCCAAGAAATCGCATCTTCCAAGTCATCGTGTCCTTGCACCTGCAGTTCATAATCTTAGCTGTTGGGCGGTAACGCTGGCCACCGGCCCGCTCAGCAACGCCGGAGGGAATCGACGGGTGCCCCACGTTCGCCAAAGCGTACGTGGGACGAAAACGATGGGCGCAGCCCAACGGCCGCTTTCCCTGGATCGGTCCGTGCGAAAGGTCGGCAAAGCCATGCTCGGCCGACAGGGACTGCTGAAGACAGCACCTCCTTCCCCCTTTCTGCTAGCGGCCGGTCAAACATGATAAAGTGCCTTCTGCCCAGAGAATGGCCTCCTGCGCGTTGCGTAATGCGCCGGACCCTTTGCAACATGCCCATCGCTCCGGCGCTCGCATTCCCGAGGAAGGGGAAAGAAATGGAAGGTACACAGGCATTGCGGGGGGCGCGCGTCCGGTTCTGTTTCCCCGCAGTCATCATCGCGCTCGTCTGCGGCGGAACGTCTTCCGCGCAGACAACCCCCTGGAAGGACTACCTTGGGGGCCCGGCTGCCTCGCACTATTCGCCACTCAAGCAAATCAATACCGGCAACGTGAACAAACTGGAGGTCGCCTGGACTTACCCCACCGGTGATGACGTGAGCTACACCTTCAGTCCACTGGTAGTGGATAACATCGCCTACTTCGCGGCTAAGCAAGGTTCACTGGTCGCCGTGGACGCATCGACAGGCAAGGAACTCTGGGTCCATCCCTTTCCCACCGCGAGCGGCATGCCTTCCCGTTTTGGCGGGATCGCGGGCATGCGCGGCGGGAACTACTGGGAGAGTAAAGACCGCACGGATCGTCGCCTGCTCGTGACGTCGGGAGGCTTTCTACATGCCATCGATGCGCGCACCGGCAAGCTGGTGGACACCTTCGCGGATCACGGAAAACTCGATCTGAAGACCGGCCTGGACCGCGGTACCAGGCCGTTGGGATCGAGGACCCCGGGCCGCATCTTTGAGAACATCCTGATTCTGGGCAGCGCAACGGGAGAGGGATACCTGGCGCCTCCGGGTGATATTCGCGCCTTCGATGTGGTTACCGGCAAGCTTCTGTGGGTGTTCCATACGATCCCCCGACCGGGCGAGTTAGGATACGATAGCTGGCCCAAAGATGCCTACAAGTACATGGGCGGCGTGGATGTGTGGGGCGAGATCACCGTCGATGAGAAGCGCGGAATCGCCTACTTCCCGGTAGCCTCCGCGAAGTACGAGCTCTACGGCGGCGACCGCCCAGGGAACAATCTTTATGCTGACTGCCTCCTCGCGCTGGATGCTCGCACGGGTAAGTACCTCTGGCATTACCAGACGGTTCATCACGATGTTTGGGATTACGATCCCAACGCCGCCCCCCAACTGGTGACGGTGAAACATGACGGCAAGACGGTGGACGCGGTGGCGTTCGCCTCCAAGAACGGCTTCCTCTTTGTGTTCGATCGGGTCACGGGAAAGCCGCTGTGGCCAATCGAGGAGCGTCCCGTTCCTGCGAGCGACGTCCCCGGTGAAGTGACCTCGAAGACCCAGCCTTTCCCCACCGCTCCACCCCCCTTCGCGCGCCAGGGGATGACCGTGAAGGACATGTACGACGGCTTCATGAAACCGGAAGAGAAGGCCTGGTGGACAGAACGGCTCAGCAAAGCGAGAACCGGTTTCTATACGCCGCCGGCGGTCGGGATCGATACGATCAACCTGCCCAGCGTGAACGGTGGCGCCTTGTTCTTCAGCACCGGCGCCGACGCGGCGAATGGCACCGTCTATGTCGTATCGAAAGACATGCCGTCGATCGTCAAGCTGGTGCCGGGCGGGGAATCCACCGCCGCGAATGCGGGTGAATCGATTCCTGCTCGCCCGCACACCGCTGCGGCGGCACGACGGCCAGGCTTTCCCACACAAGAGGAAATGGGACGCGCCGTGTATGAGCAGACCTGCCAGGTTTGTCACGGTCCGGAACTGAAGGGCGATCGCGGGCCCGAAATTGACACAGTGGTGAGCCGGCTGGGGGTGGACGCAACCCGCAACATCATCAGCAACGGCCGAGGAGGCATGCCAGCGTTTTCTACGCTGCCGCCACAATCGATGAGCCAGTTGATGGCGTTCCTCACCAAGCCCGACTTGGCGCCTCTGGGTTCGGCGCCTTCGTCTGCGATGCAGGCCATGGTCCGGGCGTATGCGGAACCTCCGTATCCGGAAGGCGTCGACGCGCCTCCCTCTCGTTACAAGACCGGTTATGGAAACGAACGGTATGTGATCGGCCCGCCCTGGAGCACCATTACGGCCTACGATCTGAACACCGGCAAGATCAAGTGGCAGACTCCTTTTGGCGATCTTCCCCAGGCTGGCCCCAGCGACAAGATGCGGGGAAATGCGTACCCCAAGAGCGGAGTGGTGATCACGGCCGGAGGATTGGTGTTGTTTGCCGGCAATGACTCAAAGCTCTACGCGCTGGACAGCGCCACCGGCAAGTTGATCTTCAGCAAGGATCTGCCGAACGGATCACAGGGTGTGCCTGCGGTCTATGAAGTGAACGGGCGGGAATACGTTCTTCTCGCGGTGAGCGGTGGCGCCTCGCTGTATCCGGAAGGAGCCTACATGCCGCCCGGCGGCGTGACGCCTCCGGCGACCTCGAAGGGTTACATTGCGTTCGCCCTCCCGGCTGGCAACAAGTAATGCTTTGCTTACAGGAGTAAAAAGCGATGCCTCGAAAACTCATGCTGCTGGCGGCTGTATCTACCTTCCTCGGCTCTCTGCCGATGTTCGCAACCGGCCCGTCGTTTCATCCTGACGTCACGCTGACCGGCTCGAGCCTGGCCGGTTGGCATACTTTCGGCCAGGCGGAGTGGCGCGCAGAGAATGGCGAGGTAGTCGCCACTCCCAAGGGGGGTGGAGGTTGGCTTGTGCTTGACCGCTCCTACCAGGATATTGGTGTCTTCGCCCAGTTCCGCTGTGCGGCGGCCTGCGAGACCGGGGTGTTGTTGCGCGCGGAAAAGACACCGACCGGCATGAAGGGCATTTATGTCGCCTTGAGCGACCCCGATCTTCCGACCTACAGTGTGACCATCGACGCGCAAGGGCAGATTGTGGAGCGAAACAAATTGCGCCACGGCGGCGGATTGATGCGCATTGCGCCTCCGCCGAGCTCTGAGCCCGAGCGACAATTTCACATGCCCGCCTCCACGGTAAAGCTACCTTTTACGCCGCCGGACGCTAGTCTCCACCTTAACGATTGGAACCAGGCAGAGATTCTGTTCGATGCCAATATCGTCCGCACCTTCCTCAATAACGGGCGCGAGCACGGCGCGGTGGGCGACGAAGGGTATGGGGCAATCGCGCTCTACGCCGGCGGGACCGGCGAGGTGCGCTTTAAAGACCTGGGCTACAAAGACCTGGGCCTGAAAGTTCGCCTTCCGGATGAGGTATCCAGTAAATTTCGCAAACAGCAACTGAGCGACTTCTACTATTCCTGGAGCTCGGGAGTGGCCGACTTCAACCACGATGGGATTCTCGATATCGTCTCCGGACCCTACATCTATTACGGCCCTGACTACACGAAATCAAGAGAGATGTACCTGGCGGAAACGGTAAATCCTTCGACCAAGTTTGCCAGCGATGCGTGGATGGATTTTCCCGCGGACTTTACCGGCGACGGCTGGGCAGATGTGGTGACGGTGAGCTATGGCGCCGGCAACGGTGGAATCTTTCTGTACGTAAATCCCAAAGGGGAAGACCGTCGTTGGGAAAAATTCAAAGTCGTGGATGAGGTGCAGAGCGAAATTGCCGTAATGCGCGATGTGGATGGCGATGGTAAGCCGGAGATCGTCTACATGGGCGGCGGCCAGGTGCGCTACGCCAAACCTGACCCTGCAAATCCCACCGGGCAGTGGATCGTGCATAACGTTTCCGAGAAAGGGTACGGCACGGCCCATGGTATCGGCGTCGGCGATATCAATGGCGACGGCCGCATGGATATCCTCAATCCCTATGGCTGGTGGGAACAGCCGGCACCGGGTAGTAACCAGGAGACGTGGACCTACCATCCGGAAGCCTTTGGCCGCTACGGTCGAGGGATCATGGGCGGCAGCGTGATGGCGGTCTACGACGTGAATGGGGACGGCCTGAACGATGTGGTCACCGTGCTCAACCCGCATGGTTGGGGGATGGCGTGGTTTGAGCAGAAGCGCGACGCCCAGGGACAGATTTCGTTTGTGAAACACATGATCATGGATGATTTCTCCACTAAGAACGCAGGTGGAGTCGTCTTCTCAGAGCCGCACGGAACGACGTATGCGGATGTTGATGGCGACGGCATCCCAGATTTCATTGTGGGCAAACGGTACTGGTCGCACCTGGACACTTATCTTGATCCCGACCCGTATGGGCAACCTGTCTTATACGTATACAAGACTGTGCGCAATCCAAAAGCGCCGGGTGGGGCAGAGTTCGTCCCGGAGCTGATCGACAGTCATAGCGGAGTTGGTTCCGATGTGCTCGCAATCGATCTCAACAAAGACGGCGCAATGGATATCGTCACGGCCTCCCGCTTCGGGACTTTCATTTACTGGGGTAAGCCGCGGAAATAGAATAGGATGGGCGGCCGAAGCGCCTGGATGACTTTAGAAAAAGCAAACCGCAGATCTCTCCACTACGTTGCGCTCCGGTCGAGATGACAATTCATCGTGGAAGCGAGACTCAGCGTTCCCAAACAACTTTGTCATCTCGACCGGAGCGCAGCGTAGTGGAGAGATCTGCGGTTTGCTTTCCAGTTCTCCTCAAGGAATCCTTAGCCCAACTCTGTTTCGGCCTCTTGCCGCAAGCTCAGCCAGCCCAAATCTGCTCCCATGGAGCATAATGACCAACGGCAGCCAGAAATACGTGGATACCCACAACAACAACAAGACCAACAAGGACAAGCAAGCCGATAGCCACCAGCAAAACGCTGAACACATTCACGTGGCCGCCGCCGACTGTCAGCATAGTGGCCACAGCCTACCTGCCGCAACACACTTGCGAAACATCACTAACAGAGGTTACGGGGGAGCCGGAAGGTACACCCTAAAGTGCGGAAATCGTCGCAAGCCGAGCAATCTTTTTTCGGCCAACGGAACGTCTACTTACCCTCTTGGTTGTCACCAGGCGGAAACGCCACCTCAATCATCGTATCGATTTCCTCTCCTTCGCCGTCAACCCTGTACTGCCACCATTTAACAGCGTCCATCGCGGCCTGCGCGAGCGGCGGAGGACCAGAGACATATTCAAGCTGCCGTGCTCTGCCAGATGCATCAATCAGCGCATGCAGGACCACCGTGCCGGAAACATTCACCGCTTCCTGCGGGATTTGGGGCGTCACTCGATAAACGAGCGCTTTCGCTTGTTCCTCACTATCGACATAGACCCGGCGCGGCGGGGGCTGCTGGGCGGATGACTCCCGTGAGATAACGACGTCGAACGGATAAGGCACCTCCTCTGTATGGTTCACAACCCAGACCGTGAAGCTTATTTCTTCATCCTTGTAGTGCCCCGTCACTAGCCAACAACCAAATACCGGTATTTGGATACCGCCCATCACTCCTTCAACACCCGTTTTACCTCGGCCCCAACTGTTAATCTCCTCCATCTCTGTGAAAGAGGGCGCGGGGCCGTCCAGCCTTTTCCCGGTAATCGTAAGCGGCCCATGATCCTTGGGAAAAGCCTGATGGAACCAGGGGAGTTTGTTGAAGTACGCGTAATCTCCTTCGGCAGAAAAGGTCAGGGCCCGCCATATTCCGTCGGTAGGCAGCACCGTCCACAGCTTGCCTGTGCCAAACCAAAACCTCCTACTCCCGGTCGGCAGCCCCCAGGAAAGGGAATCGGTCTCGGGGTCGCTGGGAAAAGGAGCTGGCGGTGTAAATCCTTTTTCCGGCAGAGTAACCCGGCAACTTGGAGGCGGAGTATTCTGCGTGGCTATCTTCTCGGCAGGCTCTTCCGCCAAAGACGCAGTTCGCGTAAACGCAAGCCCGATGAAAGCCACTGCGATGAAAACCGGCAACCGCGACAGGAGCATGTGGGCCCCCTGGTAGGACTCTCGTAGTGTACAACCGTGAACCAGGAAGCCGCCGCAATGCTCCGGTATACTCCCAACCAATGATCCGCATCCTGGCCGCCGCTCTCCTCGTCTGTACTTTCTCAGCGCATGCTCAGCAATACGATCTCGTTCTCCGCAATGGCCAGGTCCTCGATCCGAAAAACAACGTGAACGCGAAACGGGACGTAGCCATTCGCGACGGCAAGATTGCCGCCATCGAACCAACGATTCCTATGGCGCAGAGCTTCGGCGAGCAATACGTGAAGTATCGCCAAAAGGTGAAAGCGCTGGCCCGTTCCTTTTCTAGCAATGTTCTGTGATGCATTCCCTTAGCGCGGCCAGCGAAGCGAATAGATCTGACCGACACCAGTCCGGCTCATGATAGCCGGCTGCCCGTCTGGCGTCAGGCTCAAGAAGGAATCAGCGCCTTGCGGATCGTTCACTCCGGCCAATCCGCATAAATGCTTCCATTCGCCCTGGGGCACCGTGAGCTGATAGATTCCGTTGTTCCCTAGTATCAATCCCATGTAGATCGACTTGCTATCACTCGCCCACACCCAATACCCCCAGGGCACATCGAAAGTGCGCAAGTCTCTCCATGTTTTCGTCTGTGCCGAATACAACACCATGCGCGGCGGGTTCTGCGCCATCGCAACCATGTATTTGCCATCAGGAGACCAGGAGGGTACGTAATATTGATCGGCCCCGGGCATATCCGATATCCGGCGCGTCGCCAGATCAATCACATGGATCCCGAACGGCTTATCCGGATAGGGATAATTATTGAACGCTATTGATTTCCCGTCGGGAAACCAACTCGGCGCCACGCCGTAAATGCCATCCGGAGTCAGTTTCTCTGGGGCGCCGCCCGCCGCGGAAACCAGATATACGTTGTGAAAACTTGTGTACGCCAGCCACTTCCCGTCCGGTGACCATTGCTGCATCAGTGCGATGGAACTGGTCAGCTGGACTCGCTCGCTTCCATCAAGCCGGCTCTTCCACAAACGCCGGCTGGGATACTCCGAGTAGGCCATCCACTGCCGATCCGGCGAAATCACGAACTCGATCATGGACAGGTCATCGAGATACGGCAGCAGCTTCTTACTGCGGGGATCATAGGCCCGCATAGCGCCCTCATCCGTTTTTCCCAGCACAAACAACCCCTGGCTGTCGCGCATAGGAGTCGCTGCAAGGATAGGCAACTGGTTGCCGGTAATGCGTGCTGCCGTCGGTTTCCTCCAGAATGCAAACCAGGGTGGCGTTGCTAATTCATATAAATTGGTTCGCTCTTCCCGGTCGGAGGAAAACACGAAATGCTGCCCATTGGGTGTCCACTGGCCGGAATCCTGACTGGCATTCGCCGGCCAGTCAAGCCGCAACGGATGTGCATTCTGGCCATCGGCACCCACACTCCAGAGACGGGTGGGGGCGGAGTCGGCTCCCACGGTCGCGCTGACGCCTACGGTCACGCTAAGTTGGCGGCCATCCGGCGAAAAGCTCAACGCCCTCAGGTCACCCGGTGCGTCCCAGATCTTGCGCAAATTTCGTCCATCCTCGTCGACCTTGTACAGCGTCCTCTGATCGGAGAACACGACTGCACGGCCTTCGGGTGACCAGAGCGCGTGCTCAGCCAGGTGATCGGTCAATTTACGCGGTTCGCCTCCCAGCATCGATGCTGTCCATAACGTTCCCCTGCCAACCTCGTCGTCTGGTTTAGCCTTCCATCCCAACGCTTGCGAACCGTCCGGCAGAATATCTTGAAGGAAGATACCGGGACCCAGGATGTGCAGAGGAACAACCGGACCGCCGCTGGCAGCCATCTCCGAAGGAATTCCGCGGCTGTTCAGATAAATCCTCGCTCCATCCGTAAAAAGCGGCCCATCTTTGGGCTCCGCGGAAAAGGTCAGCTGGGTCGAGTCAAGCGGGGCAGGGCCCGGGGATCTTGTGGCCTTGACCGCAAACACCAGTAACATCACTGCCACGACTGCGGCCGCGATGTACGCAAGCATCCTCTTTTGCAGTCGAGAGAAGGCCGGGACCTGGGTAGTCCCATCGCGGCCCGTGACGACACGCTCGAAAGCACGGACCCTGATGTCGGGGTCTGACGAGAGGAAACTCTCCACGGCCTGGATCAGTTCCGCGGGAGCGCGCGCAGAACGCAACGCAGGGGACGGAACAACCGCCAGTCCTCCCGGTACAACCGGGCGTTCGCCGGTCAGCACCTGGTGCAACACAATGCCCAGCGCGAACAGATCGGTAGCTTTCGTCGGCCGCTCTCCACGAAGCATTTCCGGAGCCATGTACCCCGGTGTTCCGGCGATCACGCCGGACCCGAACAAGGTGTTCTCCGCTTCCTGAGGACGCGCCAGCCCAAAGTCCATGATGCTGACGTGGGAACTGTCCGTTTCCAACATGACATTATTAGGCTTCAGATCGCGATGAATGATGCCACCGGCATGCAGAGCCGCCACGCCGGCCAGCAGTTGGTTACAGATATTCACCGCCTCGCCGGGTTCGAGCTTGGCCGGTTGCTGGAAGCGGGCATATAAAGTCTGGCCCTGCAGCAATCGCATGCTCAGGAACAAGAAAGGAGGGGCGGGCTGGTCGCAGCGAAAAATCTCGTAAATGGGACAAAGGTTGGAATGAACCACCTTGCGCGCGAGCACGACCTCCTGCTGAAAGCGAGCGGAGGCCGTGGCATCGGCTGCGATTTCCGGCCGGATAATTTTCAGAGCAACGCTGGCGTCCTGAAGAAACTGATCCTTCGCCTCGTAGACCTCGCCCATGCCCCCACGAGCAATAAAACGAACGATAGAAAAACGATCGGCTATGAGCTGCCCGGCCTGGAAACGGCCAGGACTGACCGCAGTGCTTGCGGCAGTCTGAGCCGCGCTGCCATCCGGGGTAAACGCGGGATTCCCTAGAAAACTACCGGCCTGCTGATCCTTCTCCAGTAGCCGCTCGACCCGGCGCCGGAGTTCAGGAGCGTCGCGGCAGGCTTGATCGAGAAAGGCCGACCTGCGCTCCACGGGCAGTTCCAGCGCTTCCCCAAACAGTTCCTCCGCAGATTGCCTCGGGTCGGTCATCATTTCGGTTCAACCGGGATCGATAGCCGTACGCGTGAACTATATCAGGAGGCATGTTTGGAACCCGGCTTAGCCCTGCGCACGGAGCGCGGAAATAATTTTGGGCTTCATTTCACTATTTCCCCCGGGGCTGCGCCTTAGTAAGTGAAGGCGGTTGATGAGACGCCTTCCAAAAGGAGAAACACCATGCGCAGCTCAATGATGTTGAAGGTTCCCGCAGGCTTGATCGCCGCCGTTCTCGCTGTCGCCTCCCCGGCGCCGGCCGCCCAGGCACAGGATTCAGCATTCGCAGCCAAAATGAACGTGCCGTTTTCCTTCCAGACCGCTTCGGGCCAACACTTCGCACCTGGCGTATATACCATCAGCATGAACGGACCACAGTCCGTGCTGATCCGGAGCAACACGACCTCAGGATTGACCTTGACCCAACTGGCCAACGACGGAATGCCGACTACCCAGGGTAAAGCCGTGTTCACCCATTACGGGGACCAGTACTATCTCCGCACCGTGTGGGTCGCAGGTAATACAAGTCACCTTATCTGTGGCAGATCAAAGGCCGAACACGAGTCGCAAATTGCCGCCGGCAAAGTGAAAGCGAACACAGCCGTTGAAGTGGCTCTCCTGAAGGCAGGACGCTAACGCCATGCTACGGACAATGCATCGCTACTGTTCCCGCGATGAGCAGTAGCGATGCTGAGCTTAATTGGAAGAAAAGTCCGTCTCAATGCGGCCAGCGGAGCGAATAGATCTGGCCAACACCAGTCCGGCTCATGATGGCCGGCTGCCCGTCCGGAGTCAGGCTCATGAAGGAATCAAGCGATTGTGGATCGTTCACGCCTTCCAATCCGCATAGCTGCTTCCATTCGCCCTGGGGAACCGTAAGCTGATAAATTCCGTTTTCTCCTTGTATCTGTCCCATGTAGATTGACTTGCTGTCGTTGGCCCATACCCAATATCCCCAGGGCACATCGAAGGTGCGCAGGTCTTTCCAGGTTTTCGTCTGTGCCGAATACATCACGATGCGCGATGGGTTCTGTGCCATCGCCACCATGTATTTCCCATCAGGGGACCACGACGGAACATAATGACGATCGGCGCCGGGCATGTCTGATATCCGGCGCGTCGCCAGGTCAATCACATGGATCCTGAACGGCTTATTCGGATAAGGAAAATTATTGAACGCAATTGATTTCCCGTCGGGAAACCAGCTTGGCGCCACGCCGTCAGCGCCATCTGGAGTCAGTTTCTGCGGGGGACCGCCCTCCGCGGAAACCAGGTATACATTCACCCAATCCGAATACGCCAACCACCTGCCGTCCGGCGACCATTGCTGCATTAGCCCGTAGGAATTCGTCAGCTGGACTCGCTCACTTCCATCGAGCCGGCTCTTCCACAAATGCCGGCTGGGGTATTCCGAGTAGGCCATCCACTGCCGATCCGGCGAAATCACGAACTCGATCATGGACAGGTCATCGAGATACGGTAGCAGCTTTTTGCTGCGAGGATCACAGGCCCGCATGGCGCCCTCATCCGTTCTTCCCAGCACAAACAGCCCCTGGCTGTTGCGCATAGGAGCCGCCGCGAGGATGGGCAACTGGTTGCCGGTAATGCGTACTGCTGTCGGTTTCCTCCAGAACGCAAACCAGGGCGGCGTTGTCAACTCATATAAGTTGGGCCGCTCTTCGCGGTCGGACGAAAACACGAAATGGCGTCCGTCAGGCGTCCACTGGCCGGAATACTGAGTCGCATTTGCCGGCCAGTCGAGCGGCAACGGATGTGCGTTCTGGCCATCGGCACCCACACTCCAGAGCCGGCGCGTGGCAGGGTCGTTGTTGCCTACGGTCACGCTGAGTTGGCCGCCGTCCGGAGAAAAGCTCAACGCAGCGAACTCAGCCGGCGCGTTCCAAATTTTCCGCAAATTTTGTCCGTCTACATCGATTTTGTAGAGCGTACTCCGATCGGAAAATACGACTGCACGGCCGCCGGGTGACCAGCGCGCGAGTAGAGCCAGGTGATCGGTCAATTTACGCGGTTCACCTCCCAGCATCGATGCGGTCCATAACGTTCCCCGCCCGAGTTGGTCGTCTGGATCGAGCTTCAATCCCAATGCCTGCGACCCATCCGGCAGAATATCCAACAGGAGGAAGCCGGGGCCGAATATGTGCAGAGGAACCAACGGACCCCCGCTCGCCGTCATCTCTGAAGGAACTCCGCGGCTGTTCAGATAGATCCTCGCTCCATCGGTGAAGATCGGCCCTTCTTTGGGCTCCGTGGAAAAAGTCAGCTGGGTCGAGTCAAGTTGAGCAGGGCCCGGGTTTCTTGTGGCCTTGACCGCAAACACCAGTAACATCACCGCCACGACTGCGGCCGCGACGTACCCAAGCGTCCTCTTCTTTTCGAGCGGCAGCCGAGAGAATCCCGGCACCTGCGTTGTTCCGGCGATGCGCTCAAAAGCACGGACTCTGATCTCGGGGTCTGACGAGAGAAAGCTCTCCACCGCCTGGATCAGTTCCGCGGGAGCGCGCGCAGAACGCAATGCGGGCGATGGAGCCACCGGCAGTCCTCCCGATACAACCGGGCGTTCGCGGGTCAGCACCTCGTGCAACACAATGCCGAGCGCGAACAGATCGGTAGCTTTCGTCGGCCGCTCCCCACGAAGCATTTCGGGAGCCATGTACCCAGGTGTTCCGGCGATTACGCCGGACCCGAAGAAGGTGTGTTCCGAATCCTGAGGACGCGCCAGTCCAAAGTCCATGATGCTGACGTGGGGTCCGGAACTGCCCGTTTCCAACATGACATTATTCGGCTTCAGGTCGCGATGAATGATGCCCCCGGCATGCAGAGCCGCCACGCCGGCCAGCAGTTGGTTACAGATGTTCACTGCCTCGCCGGGTTCGAGCTTTGCCGATTCCTGGAAGCGGGCATACAGAGTCTGCCCCTGCAGCAATCGCATGCTCAGGAACAAAAAGGGAGGGGCCGGCTGGTCACACCGAAAAATCTCGTAAATGGGACAAAGGTTGGAATGAACCACTTTGCGGGCGAGAACGACCTCCTGCTGAAAGCGAGCAGAAGTCGTGGCATCGGCTGCGATTTCCGGCCGGATGATTTTCAGAGCAACGCTGGCGTCCTGAAGAAACTGATCTTTCGCCTCGTAGACCTCGCCCATCCCTCCACGCGCAATAAAACGAACGATCGCAAAACGATCGGCGATGAGCTGACCGGCCTGGAAACGGCCAGGGCTGACCGCAGTGCTGGCGGCAGTCGGAGCCGCGGTGCCATCCGGAGTAAATGCGGGTTTTCCCAGAAAACTACCGGCCTGCTGATCCCGCTCCAGAAGCCGCTCGACCCGGCGCCGGAGTTCAGGAGCATCCCGGCAGGCTCGGTCGAGGAAGGCAGACCTGCGCTCCGCAGGTAATTCCAGCGCTTCCCCAAACAGTTCCTCTGCAGATTGCCCCGGGTCGGTCATCATTTGATCCAATGGATAGTGAGCCGTACGCGTGAACTATATCAGGAGGCATTCCCGGAGCAGGTCCGGCCCTCCGCAGGGGGCTCAAGAATAAGTTCGGGATTCATTTCACCTTTTTCCTCGGGGTTGCGCCTTAGTAAGTGAGGGCGGTTGATGAAACGCCTTCCAAAAGGAGAAACACCATGCGCAGCTCAATGATGTTGAAGGTTCCCGCAGGCTTGATCGCCGTCGTTCTCGCTGTCGCCTCCTCGGCGCCGGCCGCCCAGGCACAGGATGCAGGTTTTGCAGCCACAATGAATGTGCCGTTTGCTTTCCAGACCACCTTGGGGCAACACTTCGCTCCCGGCGTCTACACCATCAGCATGAACGGCCCACAGTCCGTGCTGATCCGGAGCAACACAGCCTCAGGATTGACCCTGGTCCAGTTGGCCAACGACGAACAGCCCACTACCCAGGGTAAAGCCGTGTTCACCCATTACGGTGACCAGTACTATCTGCGCACCGTTTCGGTGGCCGGTAATACGAGCCACCTTATCTGTTACAAATCGAAGGCCGAACGGGAGTCGCAGATTGCCGCCGGCAAAGCGAGAAGCACAGTTGAGGTCGCTTTGCTGAAGGCAGGACGCTAACGCCATGTCATGGACAATGCATCGCTACTGTTCCCGCGATGAGCAGTAGCGATGCTGAGCTTTGGTAGGCAAAGAGGTCCATCTCACTGCAGTTTGAGATGTTGTTCGTCAAAACTCCCACAAAATCGTCATCCTGAGCGGAGCGCGTCACAGATTTATCGCCTGACACAGCGCTTGGTGGCGCGGAGTCGAAGGACCCCGAGGGTGCTTATCTGACCCATGCTGTTCGGGCCTTTTCAACCACCGAAGCGCGCACCGGGCGAACCGTCACCGGCTTTCCTTGGGGCCGAGAACATCGCTCGGGAAAATGACTCAAGGGCACGATCTATCTCGAATTCAAAGATGTTACAGAGACCTCGGGATGCAAAATGATTACAGAGCATGAAAAGAAGTACCCGTGACCATCAAGTTTCGTACCGCCGGAAGATCCTGTTCTCAGGCTTCGGTGGTTGAAAAGCCCGAACAGCATGGGTTAGATAAGCACCCTCGGGGTCCTTCGACTCCGCGCCACCAAGCGCTGTGTCAGGCGATGAATCTGTGACGCGCTCCGCTCAGGATGATGATTTTGTGGGAGTTTTGGTGAAAAGAATCCCAAACGCCTCGCGCTTATGGGACGTAGTGCTGGACTACTCTCAGCCCGAGCTTGTTGCGTATCCAGGGCCTGGGTGCGCCGTAATTCCGTTGCGGAGTCTAGTTTGAACAAGTCCGTCTCACTGCGGCCAATGCAGTAAATAAATCTGGGCCGCGCCGGTCCGGCTCATGACCGCTGGTTGACCATCGCGCGTAAGGCTCACTAACTGTTCGACTGACCAGCCAGGGTTGATTCCTTCCACGTCGGCGAATTTCTCCCAATCGCCCCGGGGAATGCTCAAGCGGTAAATACCGTCGCTGGGTTTCCCCAGAAATAGAGCCATATATATGGATTTGCTATCTCTTGACCAAGTCCAGAAGCCCCATGGATCCGGGAACAAACGCAGATCCTTCCACGTCTTCGTCGCCGTGGAGTACAAGGCCATGTGAGCGGGATTCTCAGCCATGGCGACCAGGTATTTTCCATCGGGCGACCAGGAGGGATAGTAGTATCCCTCGCCCAGGGGCATCGCGGAAATCTGCCGGGTGGCCAGGTCGATTAATTCAATCCGGGGCAACTTATCCGGAACTGGAAAATAGCTGAACGCAATCGTCTTCCCGTCGGAGGACCAAGTTGGAGCGATCGGAGAGTCACCATCCGGAGTCAATTTTTGCGGAGCACCGCCGTCGGATGAGACGAGAAACAGGTTTTTCCAATCGGAGTAGACCAGCCATTTACCATCGGGCGACCATTGTTCCATGATGGCGTAGGAATGGGTGAGTTGCAACTTCTCACTGCCGTCCGGTTTGCTCTTCCACAAATTTCTGCTTGGGTACTCTGTGTATGCCATCCACTCCCGGTCACGCGAGATCACGAATTGCAGCATCGACAGATCTTCCAGAAGAGGCGTCAGCTTCTTCAACCGTGGGTCATAAGCTCGCATAACTCCCTGGTCCATACCGCTCAGCACAAACAAGCCGCGGCTATCGCGGCTAGGGGTTGAGGCCAGGATGGGGATCTGGTTGCCGGTAATTCTTACCGGGGTCGGCTTTTTCCAGAATTCAAACCAACGCGGCTCAACCAACTCGTATACATTGTCGCGCCCCTCGCGTGAGGACGAAAACAGGAAGTGGCGCCCGTCCGGCGACCACTGGCCGGAATGCTGATCAGCATCCGCCGGCCAGTCGAACCGCAATGGCTGTGGGTTCTGCCCGTCGGCACTCAAACGCCAGACCCGCGCGGTGTCGGGAGCGATACCCAGGGTCACGCTGAGCTGCCGGCCATCGGGCGAGAAGGCGAGATCGCGCACATCTGTCGGCGCCTCCCAAATCGTGGTCAGGTTCTCGCCGTCCGCGCCGATTCTGTAGAGCGTCCGCTGGTCGACAAACACAACTGAGTGTCCATCCGGAGACCACCGTGCCATGTTCGCCAGGTGATCAGTCAGTTTATGTGGGGTCCTACCCAGCATCGCTGTTGTCCACAGGGTGCCACGCCCCGCGGTATCCTCTCCTTGCTCTAAACCGAGTGCCTTCGAGGCATCGGCCGAGATATCGAGCAATATCATGCCGGGTTCGAGGATATGCATCGGCACAATGGGCCCGCCGCCCACCGCCATCTCAGAGGGGGTTCCCCGGCTATCAAAATAGAGCCGGGATCCATCGGTAAACAGCGGCCCGCCTTTCGGTTCTGCCGAGGATGTGATCTGGGTGGACTCCAGTGGGCCGGAAACCGGCGCCGGCGTTTTGAGGGCGACAAGCGAAACCGCAAGCAATAGGGCGACCGCGACGGCGGCATACCAAATACCCCTGCCCCTCGCGAAGGACTGGCGCGGGAGAGTAGCGGCCCCATTCTGCGCCGGCCACACCCGCTCGAAGGCCCGGTTTCTGCTTTCCGGGTCTGGCGAAAGAAAGCCCTCCACCGCTTGCACCCACCCGGCCAAGGCGCGGGTGGACCTGAGAGATGGCGACGGAGCAAGGGAGAGTCCCCCTTCCGATGCCGGCGGGCGCTCACCCGTCAGCACCTGGTGCAGCACAACACCCAGAGCGAAGAGGTCGGTGGCTTTCGTCGGCCGCTCACCGCGCAATAGTTCGGGCGCCATGTATCCAGGTGTTCCGGCGATGACGCCGGATCCAAACAACGTGTTTGCCGCCTCGTGCGGACGCGCAAGGCCGAAATCCATGATGCTGACATGGAAGCCGGATTCGCTTGACTGGCCCTTTTCCAATATGACGTTGTTGGGCTTGAGGTCGCGATGAATCACTCCTCCGGCATGCAGAGCCGCCACGCCGGCCAGCAATTGCTTACAGATGTCCGCCGCCTCGCCGGTTTCGAGCTTTTTGCCTTGCTCGAAGCGGGCATAGAGCGTTTCCCCCTGCAATAACCGCATAGTGAGGAACAGAAAAGGAGGCGCAGGCTGGTCGCAGCGAAAAATCTCATAGATGGGGCAGAGATTGGGGTGAACCACCTTACGTGCGAGAAGCACCTCCTGCTCAAAGCGGGTCGAGGTGGTTGCGTCGCCGGCGATCTCAGGCCGGATGATCTTCAGAGCGACGGCGGCGTCCTGAAGAAACTTATCCTTCGCCTCATAAACCTCGCCCATCCCGCCACGAGCAATGAAACGTACAATCGCAAACCGGCCGGCGATGAGCTGCCCGGACTGAAAGCGGCCCGGTGTCAGAGGAGGGCCCAGCGCAGTCTGGGTCTGTGTGCCATCCGGAGTAAAGGCGGGCCCCGCAAGAAAGCTACCGGCCCGCGCATCTTTCAGTAGAAGCTGCTCGAGGTGGCGGCGCAGTTCCGCATCATGGCCGCACACCTGGTCGAGGAAAGCAGCTCTGCTTTCCGGGGGTAATTCCAGAGCTTCTCCAAACAATTCCTCGGCATATTGCCCTGGGTCGGCCATAGTCTCGATCGAATAGGGTATTAGGCGTACGGTGAACTATATCAGGAGGTCTTCATGGAAAACGATGGCGGACAAGTGACCCAACTGCTCAAAGCCATGCGGGGGGGAGACCCGCAAGCAGCCCAGGACTTGCTGCCATTGGTGTATGCAGAACTGCACCGGTTAGCCAAATCGTACATGCGCAGGGAACGCCCCGACCATACCTTGCAGGCCACCGCGCTGATCAACGAAGCCTACCTGCGCCTGGCGGGCGAGGAGATCGATTGGAAGAATCGCGCCCACTTCATCGGCTTGTCGGCCCAGGTGATGCGCCGGGTGCTGGTGGATCATGCCCGGGCGCGCAATGCAGAACACCGGGGTGGTGGCTTGCAGCGGGTGGAAATGCAGGAGGAACTGGCAATCTCCCCGGAGAAGCTCGATCAGGTCCAACAGATCGATGATCTGCTGAAAAAGCTGGAGACGGTCAATCCGCGGCAGGCCCGGGTGGTTGAGCTGCGTTACTTTGGGGGGCTCACCTTTGAAGAGATTGCCGGCTTGCTGGAGCTAACCTCTCGAACCGTGAAGAGTGATTGGGCGCTGGCGAGAATCTGGATGCTTGATCAATTGCAACCGGGTGCGAAGCCGCCCCAAGAAGAATCGGAATAATTCGAATTCCATTTCACTATTTTCGCCGGGGTTGCGCCTTAGTAAGTGAAGGCGGTTAATGAGACGCCTTCCACAAGGAGAAACTACCATGCGCACCTCGACTATGTTGAAAGTTCCCGCAGGCTTGATCGCCGCTGTCCTCACCGTCGCTTCGCTGGCGCCGGTAGCCCAGGCACAAAACTCAGGATTCGCCGCCAGGGTGAACGTGCCCTTTGCCTTCCAAACCTCATCTGGACAAAACTTCGCTCCTGGCGTCTACACCATCCGCATGAACGGAGAACATACGATGGTGATTCGAGGAACGAAAACCTCCGGAATGGCAATGACCCAGCTGGCCAACGACAGCTTGCCGGCAACCAAAGGCAAGGCGGTGTTTACTCATTATGGCGACCGGTATTTTCTGCGCGCCGTTTGGGTTGCCGGGCAGGGGAGCCACCTTCTTTGCAGCAGCTCGAAAGCGGAACGGCAGTCGCAAATTGCGGCGGTCAAAACATCGTCCCCTGTTGAGCTAGCCTTATTGCAGGAAGGACGCTGAACCGATGCTCACTCACCTCCATCGCTACTGCTCTGTGCGATGAGCAGTAGCGATGCCACGGTGCTGAGGCGGGTTAAGCTCTGCAGACTCTTCAGGCCGTGCATAAGCGATTTGCAAATCTGTCCGACTCTTAGCCCCTGAGGGCGCAAGCGGCGCTCCCTCTGGGGTCGCATAGAAATCGAGAAAAATTCAGGCTAGTCAGTTTGCGGCCGCGGCGGGTTGGCCCAGTGACCAGATTCGTCTTTTCCGCTCACAACGACCCCTTTCGCGTTCCACCCCAGGTCCGCTCTTACGATCGCCGGGCAGTAGCGTAGAGTTAGCCCGGCCCGCCGTCTGCTCGATTGATTGGCTTCGGATCCATGCAAGAGCAGGTCGCTGTGGATGGAAATCTCCCCGGCACTCAGTTGATCATCCACGGGTTGTCCAAACTTTTCCGCCCCAGGAACCGTTTGGTTCAGAACATTGGCTTCGTCGTTTTCACTCAGCGTGTAGGTCAGATGGCCCAGGTGGTGCGAACCAGGAATGAAGCGCATGCAGGCGTTTTCGATCGTGGCATCGTCGATCGCCAGCCAGGCGGTCACGGCCATCGAAGGGGTTAACGGCCAATAGCTCGAATCCTGATGCCAGGAGACCCGTTTTCCATCTCCAGGCATTTTGCAGAAGAAGTGCGAGCCCCAGCCAACCACGTTCTCGCCAATCAGGTCCTTGATACGAGCCACAATACGAGGATCCGTGAGGATGTCGTAAACACGTGCATGGCGGAGGTGCGCGGTGCTGATTGAGTAGCTGTCGCCCCCCGCGGCAAGCGTCCTGGCCAGCAGTTCATCAAAGTAGCTACGAATGCCGGCTATCTCGTCTGCATCGAAGATGCGAATGCCCTTCAGGTAACCGTCGCGATTAAATGCGGCAATCTGCTCCGGGGTCAGAGCTGTGGGATGCTCGGTCGTCGAAGGATGAAACCGCAGGTCGCGGTCAAGCTTGCTCAATTCTTCGCTGCTGGGAATGAACTTGGGTGTAGTCAACGCTTTCATCGCTCCGATCCACCTGCCAGGTACGTACAAAAGTTTAATCGAGGCTCGTGGTAGAGTCATCCAGAAGCGGGGAGGATATGTGCCTTAAAACGCTGGCCGCGATCGTCTCGCTTGTCTTATTGACCTTGAACGATGGCGCACGCGCGCAACAGGTCACCGCGTGGAATGACAATTCCCTCATCGCTGTTCAGAAAGAGGGGGGAGACCCGACTCGTTCGGGTGACGTCAGGATCGAGTTCTACGGACATGACGCATTCAGGATCACATCGCCCGCCGGCTTGACCGTTCTCACCGATCCCTGGGGCAATGATGAAACCGGCCGTTACCCGAAGTGGTTCCTGCGCGAGTTTCCCGCCATCCGGGTTGATCTCGTTCTTTCCACACACGCTCACTTCGACCACGATGCGGTGGAGCGGCCGAAAGGTCTGATCATTCTCGAGCGTTTGGGGGGGCAGTTCAAACTCGGCGATATGGAAATAACCGGTCTCGCGGACAAGCACAAATGTGAGCCGGCGCCTGCTGATAAACCGGATGAGACTTGTCCGCCGAACAACGTGATTGAATTGGATAACGCGATTGAGCTGATCGAAACCGGGGGATTGCGGATCGCCGTCTGGGGTGACAATCGTGCGACGCCTGACCCTTTCCTCGATCCGTACTTGAAAAATGTCGACGTGCTTATTCTGCCCGTCGAGGCAGTCCTCACGCGCGCCGAGGTCGATGCAATTTTCAGGAAATATGATCCTAAGGCTGTCATCCCAGCCCACTACTATGTCACCGGTTTAACCACTGATGTCTCGGGTGTCGAACTCGCAGAGGGATGGGTGAATGACCAGGAGAAGCTTCCTCATGCGGACGTTCGCCGCCTCGATGGCGCGGAGTTGACGCTGAATGCAGCCGCCCTCAAAGGCGCCCATCACAGGGTTTATTACTTCGGGAACCACTTTGAGGAGAAATAGGAGTGAAGGGAGACGACTCGATTGAAGCCTTACGGTGTTGTTTTTCTGTTGCTGTGCGGAGTGGCTGCGGGGTGCGGATCCCGGGCACCGCAAAGTGCTTCCCGATGGACCTTGACCTCGGAGTCCGAAGCAGTTGTGCCGGATGCCAAACTCCGCAGCCAGATATTCGAGGCGCTCGACGCGGCGGAGAAAGTCCACACCGATACCTTCATCTCGCATTTCCAGGTACGCGCCGCCACTGTGCTCGAAGTGAATGGCAAGGAAGAAGTGGTGCTTGGGGGGAACACGGAATATGGGCGTCCCGAGGGGATCCACGGTGAAACCTCGTTGCTGAACCACGTGATGGTGCTCTACGGCTCCGACGCAACGCACCACGCGGTCCGCTTCGTGGCCTTTTATGGTCAAACCTGCGCCGGCCTTGGGAGCTGCGGCGATTGTCGTGACTACCAGATTGCAACCACCGACTACGAACATTTGCTGGTAGCCTGCGGCCAGGCGTCCGACCACACCGTGCGTGTGCGTCGCTTTATGGATCAGCTCGTCTGCGAGCGGGATTTCCCGGTGGTGGACGCTGCGAAACTTCCGCTGAGCACAAAGGAACTCGATGCCCTGGTAAAGTCGGCCGAAGGGGCGCGCAACGCCGGCATCACCCTGTTTACTCCTGGCCACAATACCGGTGCCGCGGGATTATCCTGGTCGGGCAAGACCTATCGCGCCGCAGGGGCCGATGACGCGGCATTTCACTACCGCTATCCTATTGGTGGACTGCTGCAGCAGGCGGCCACAGAAAGCGACTACCTGATGCGCGCGATCGTAGTCGCCGGTGAACCGGGTCAATGGCCCGCGGTCAGTTACCGCGACCGGCAATATGGCTACGAGGTCAGCACCTTCAATCATGCGGAAGGGAAGCCGCCTATCGTGCTGATATTGACCGACGGCCGGGGCAAATACAAAGTCACTACCTTCGAATCTGCGCTGCCCTACGCGTTCAGCACCGCGGCCTTTATGCCTGACGCCCTCAGCGCGTTCCTGAAATCCCACCCCAATGCGAAACCGTGACGTTCAGGCCTTGATCGTGATCAAGCAATCCTGTTATTTGATTATCACCCTAAAAATTCGTGCACATTCGAGGACATCCACTTATGAAAATCGCGAAGCTACTCATGATAGTCGGCGACTACGTCGAGGACTATGAAGTTATGGTTCCTTTTCAGGCATTGCAGATGGTGGGGCACACGGTGCATGCCGTTTGTCCGGACAAGAAGCAGGGCGAATTCGTGCGCACCGCCATCCACGACTTTGAAGGTGACCAAACCTATTCAGAAAAGCGCGGCCACAATTTCACGCTCAACGCAACGTTCGCTGAGGTGCAGCCCTCCGAATACGACGCGCTGATCATCCCGGGAGGCCGGGCGCCGGAGTACCTGCGCCTCAATGCCAGGGTCGTCGATTTAGTGAAGCACTTCCACAACTCCGGCAAACCGATCGCCGCGCTGTGCCACGGGCCGCAACTATTGGCGGCTGCTGGGGCCCTCGCCGGAAAAAGAGTGAGTGCCTATCCGGCATGTGCCCCGGAGGTAGCGAGCGCTGGCGGCCAATTTGTCTCGGTGGGGTTCACCGAAGCCGTCGTGGATGGACTGCTCGTCACCGGTCCGGCGTGGACCGCCCACCCGGCTTGGCTCGCCAGCTTCCTCGAGGTACTGCAGGAGCACCTGTCACGCGACCAAACCGCCACCCAGACTAGAACTGCCGCCACGGTAGGGAGTTGAGAGCACCGTGGGGAAGTCTGCACGGAACTCATTCTAAACCCAGGCATTAAAGGGACATCGGGTGGGAACGTGCTGGCTGAAAGACAACGCAGCTCATCCGCGGAACGAATTGCCGTAGAGGAAACGTATGTGATGCGCCTCTTCCGTCTCGCAGCCAACTGGAGGGTTGCGGCAATGCTCGAGGTGGGATACGCTTGCCCTCGTCGTCCGAGGGTGTCATGCGTGCCGTGCCCGCTTTCCTGCTTGGCCTGATGTCGATGGCATGCGCAATTCAGGCGCAGGTGCAGGTACAGCCTCCCACCCGTCCGCCACAGGCGCAGGATGGAGGGACGCGCGAAGTCCTGGAGAGCATCGCCATCCCCCCTCTTGCCAATGCGCCGTTCTCGGCCACCCTGGTGACCGAGTGGACCCGTCCCATGGCGGACGGCGGCAGTTACACACTTACCAATCGCCGGCACATCGCCCGCGACAGCGCAGGGCGTATTTACGAGGAGCGCTGGCTGCTCGTGCCCAAAGGCAGCGACATCAAGTCCTCCATGAACTTCATCCAAATCGCCGACCCCATCAACCGCACTCTCTCCACCTGCAGCATCTTCCACAAGACATGTGATCTCTCCGCTTACCATCCGTCTGCCTCCGCGGCCTTCGAAGACGAACCACCGCCGCCGCCCGGGCGCAGCAAGGACGGCGCTCACACGGTCGAGAATCTTGGTGCCAGGAATCTCTTCGGCCTCGACACCATCGGCACCCGGCAGATCACGACCATTCCCCAGGGAACTGTGGGCAACGATCGCCCGATACAAATCGTGTTGGAATTCTGGCACTCCCCGCGGCTTGGTTTTAACCTGGAATCGCTTCGCTCCGATCCCCGGCTGGGAACGCAGAAGTTCACGATTACGGAATTGGATGCGGTAGATCCTGATCCGCAGTTATTTAAGGTTCCCGAAGGTTACCAGGTCGTAGACCAGCAAACCAATCCCCCCGTTGCGTGGTAGAGGCTCTCGGATGGCGGTCAGTCCGTCTCGCCCCGAAGCTGTGTTACAAAGCGTGCGCGGCCACTCGTTGTAAGCGAAGGAAAGTCATGCAGACGCGATGACTCGCGCGATCGTAGCAAGACACGCCGATGTAATATCGACAAGATGAGTGATGAAAAGCAGAACCAGCATTCCGGTGATCTGATTCCGGTAGACGTTCTCCTGTTTGGTGCGCATCCTGACGATGTGGAATGGGGTGCAGGCGGAAGCGTGCTGCTATTAAAAGCCTGTGGTTCTTCATTCGGTGTTGTGGATCTCACGCGAGGTGAAATGGGATCTCGAGGTACGAGTGAGGAACGCGACAAGGAGGCGCTGGAAGCCGCATCCTCGATGGGTGCCCGGTTTCGTGAAAATCTCGGCATGCCTGATTGCGGAGTCATCGATTCGGTAAAGAACCGTAAGCAGATTGCGAGCGTTATTCGGCGACACCGCCCGAAGCTGGTGCTGGCACCCTATTGGAAGGACAGGCACCCCGACCATGCAGCAACCGGGCGTCTCATTCGGAATTCGGCCGTCTATTGCACCCTGAGAAAGTCGAACGACCCGAATCCACCACATAAGCCGTCGGCTTACCTGTATTACCTCTTGCACCATTTCACGCGTCCCAGCATGGTCGTCGACATCTCCAACGTCTACAACCGCAAACTCGAACTGCTTCGGATGCATGTTTCGCAGTTTGCAAAAACTGCTGAAGGCTTCGGGGTTCTCCCGCTCGGCATGAACGACTATTTATTCGGGCTGGAATCTCGCGACCGGTTCTTCGGTTCACTGATCGGTGTGCATCACGGAGAAGCGCTCGTCACTGAAGTCCCATGGAGGCTCGGCAGCCTCAGCGATCTTCTGGCAATCCGGTAGTTGATACGTCCTGTTCGAGTGCCCGAATCGAACTTCTTTGCAGGCGCGCCCGAACAATCTATGCAAAAAAACTGTAAAGAATTTGGGGACGCCCGAACCCATCAGGGCGGCCGCTGCATCTTTCATGTGTAACAACATCTTTGACCATGCGAATCGGCGACCTGTTGTGTGCTCTTATCTTGAGTATTGTTCCGATCACGGCGCCCGGCCAGCAGATCGATGCGCCCCAGCCGCAGCCCGGAAGCATCCGCGGCACCGTGACCGATGTCGACGACGCCGCTATTCCGGGGGCAACTCTTACGATGGATGGACCCACCTCGAGCGAACACCGCACGCTCACGACAGATGAGACCGGATCGTTCGAGCTCAAAGACCTCGCTCCGGCGGTTGCGTACAAGATCGCTGTCAGCGCGAAGGGATTCGCAAATTGGAGTTCGCCCGAAATCGTCCTCACGCCCGGCCAGGCGTTGGAGATGACCGATATCAAGCTGAAGATATCAGTGGTGGAAACTACGGTGGTCGCCCTCACCGTCGAGCAACTCGCTACCCAACAAGTTAAGGCAGAAGAGAAACAGCGAGTCCTGGGCATTGTTCCCAACTTTTTTGTTGTCTATGACAAGGACGCCGTGCCGCTGACGAAGAAGCTGAAGTACGAGCTGGCTTTTAAAGCTGCCACCGATGTAGTCAGTATCGCGGGTGACGTTGTTCTCGCAGGAATTAATCAGGCGGCTGACACTCCCAACTATCAACAGGGTGCGAAGGGTTTTGGTCAGCGCTTCGGGGCTGCCTATGCTGACAGCTTCTCCAATGTGATGATAGGGGGCGCCGTGTTGCCCTCGCTGCTGCATCAGGACCCGCGCTACTTTTACCAGGGAACGGGATCGGGGAAGTCCCGCGCGATTCACGCGATGTCCTACGCAATTATCTGCAAGGGCGACAATGGCCGTTCGCAGTTTAACTATTCAGGCATTGGCGGCAATCTGATCGCGGGCTCCCTTACAAACCTCTACTATCCGCCGAGTAATCGCGGACCAGGATTGGTTTTCTCCAGCACGCTCATCAACGCCGGGGGCCGACTCGCCAATGCCCTGGTACAGGAGTTTGTGTTGCAAAAGTATACGACCAATGCGAACAAATAAAGCTCGTCGACGACAGCGACGAGCCACGGGGCAGAAAAAACGCAGGGTGTTCTCGGCCGCATCAACCTGCGACCGCCAAAGTTGAGAACCGCTCTGTCACAGGCACGGTTCTCAACCCCTCCGTACGATCTGAGCCGACACCGATGCCAAAACGGAGCGCCCATGATCGGCCTTCTGGAGAAGGCCGAGTTGGGATCTGCCCAATGGTGTCAGATCGATCTCAGTGCCGCGCCCTGTGAAGTCTACTTCGAAATCGTCCGGCGCAAAGTCAGGCGGAGTTTTGCCGGAAAGAAACGCGGGTGCCTGCTTTGCCAGGTATGCCGTGTTCTTGGCACATCCGGGCGTGGAAGAGATATACATGACGTTGCTATAGCCGCTTCCCCTGTGCTCATTCTCAACCGCATGCACCACGTCTGAGTGCCAGAACACCGTATCCCCAGGCTCCATGAGCGGGATCGACGACAAAGCTTCTATTAAGAGACTGTGATACTGCGGGTTGATGGAGAGAGCGCGTCCCGGCGCTGCTCCGCAAAGATCATCCTCGGGGACGTCATCCTGCAGAGCGCGCAGCAGCACGTACATCATCGAGTTTGCGATCGGGATGAGTTGCAAGGTCCCGTCTCCCTTGCCCTGACGGGTCAATGCCGTCCAGCCCTGGAACGTACGGAACATAGAGCAGACGGCTGGAGACGCTACTTCGCGAGCGTCGGGGCGGTACGCGGCGTCATAGGCGTCGTAGTCCTGCCAATTGCCGGAGAAGACGTGACGGTAGACCTTGCGAAAGTTCTCATCGAGCCATCGTTCTACCGATCCGCCGTCTACATGAGGCGAGAGGCCCAGCGAAGCAGACTCAGGAGGGCGGCGACGGATGCGATCCGCGTAGGCAGGTGTTTCGTCTGGATTGAAGTGCCGCTGGCCTTCGCTCTCCGCCTTCCACAGCTTGTTAAGGAAGATGCGGACCTGCGTCAGTGACTCTGCCTGCCGTGCTTGGACCTGCGGCCGTGACCAGTAGATACCGTAGATCTGCGGTTTGGCGGAAGCGAGCGTTCCAAAGTATTTGTCTTCGGCAGCATTGGCCAATTTCGCGTCGAGACCGTTCTCGTCGACGTAGCGGCCGATCTCTTTGTCCCAGGCTTCGGCTTGTTCGGGTGCAAATGTCCTGCGAACCACACAAGCACCGCGATCCTGGATCATCGCGATCAGCTCCGCCGATACTACCCCTGCTTTCACGTCGGAGTACTGCACGATCGGAATGACCGGCTCTCCGGCTTCGCGCTCCTTCTCGATGGTATTTACCCGCCGGCGCATTTCCGCCTCGACTTGACGGAAAACCTCTGCGTGATTGGGAAGGGCCTTGCGCAACGCCTGCTTTGAGCTGCGGATCGCGTCCGCCAGGTTGTCGATGACGAATGCCATAAGTTTTACTCCTCACTTCATTCAAGAAGGATGATCGGCGCCCCTTCGTTTGTGTGATCTAACCGAAGGAGCTGCGTAAACCAGTCTAGGATTTGTGAGGACGGTTCAGTGATGCAGAAGGGCCAATTATTGATATTATTCGGACACCAAGCTACGCGTAGATGTCTGAATAGGGTAGCCGATGAAACCTCAATTCGAGCGCGTCACTTTTCCCAAGGGCTGTTCTCTTCGCGTCTATAACCGCCGCGTTCCGGAAATACCCTTCGAATGGCACCATCATCCCGAATATGAGCTTACGCTGACCTTAAATAGCCGCGGTTGGCGGTTTGTCGGCGATCACATCGGGCAATATGAAGCACCGGACCTCGTTCTGGTGCCTCCCGATATGCCGCATACCTGGGCCTCCACCGAAGCCCTGGAGAAAAGTGAACTGCACACGGCGATTGTGATCTGGTTTTCGAGAGAATGGGCGCTGCGGCTGGCGGAACTTTGTCCGGAGTATTCAGCCGTGCGAAAGCTGCTGCACAATGCTTCCACAGGTTTGTCATTCGCGTCAGAAACAGCCACGCAAATGGCTGGGCGCCTTCCGCATCTACTATCCGAAGTTCCTCAGGTGCGTCTCCATGCAGCACTCGATCTCCTCGTATACATCGCGGGAGAGCAAGCAACTAATCTCTCCAAGAACGCGATGATCGTTCCTGCTTCCAGTGACGGTGAACCAGCTCGGCTCACGCGCATGCTGAATCACCTTCACAAACGTTTTCAGGAGCCGGTTTCCATCCCGGGGCTATGCAAAGTCGGCAACATCTCTGAGAGATCCCTGCATCGCCTGTTTGTAAAGCACACCGGCGAAAGCGTGAGCGAGTACCTGTGCAAGCTCCGTATTGGACGTGCGTGTATGCGTCTCGCGGAAACAGATCTCCCCATAAGCATGATTGCTTTTGAAGTAGGTCTCTCGAATCTGGCCAATTTCAATCGACAGTTTCGCCGCGTGCGTGGCATCACGCCGTCGGGCTACCGTAAATCATTCCAGCAGCGAGGCGAACCGCACGAGGCTTTCGGCACTGAGGAGCTGCACATTCGACCCTATTCGCTTGATCGGCTGCGAAAACGTGAGGGAAAGCCCAGAGATCGTTCCCCCGATCCGCTTCCGCTCCCATAAATCCTGCACATACCATGATGTCCAAGAAATTCACAAATCTCGGGACAGATATGGAAAAATCAGTGTCTCATGTAACCCGGCGTGAATTTCTGACCAGGTTTGCAGCTTTGGCTGCGATGGGAGCGACTTTACCAATGAAGCCGGACACACAGCCGTTTGCTACTTCGGAAGCCCGAGCCGAGTTCGATATTTATCAGCAACGCCGCCGATGGGAACTCTGGAGCCTGCTCGGCGATTTGCCCTGGGACCATAAGCCCACACCCCCGCGCCTGCTGCGCACCGAGAAACATGATGGGTACACACTCGAGCGGTTGGTACTGGACCTGAATGGGATTGAACCCGTTCCTGCGCTGCTCCTGATTCCGGACCGCCGCCAGGAGCGGGCGCCCGGGCTGCTCTTTATGCATTGGCACGCCGGCCAATATGATCTGGGTAAAGAACAATTGCTACGTGGCACAAGCGTGCAACCGGCATACGCGCCGGTCTGCGTGGAAAAGGGCCTGGTGACGCTCGCCATTGATTGCTGGTGCTTCGGCGAACGAAAGCGGGAAGAGGTTGGGCGCCAGGGCGAAGAAGACGCCTTCAAGCTGATGCTATGGCGAGGGCAGGTGCTGTGGGGAATGATGATGTTCGATGAATTGCGCGCGCTCGGCTATCTCGCGAGCCGTCCTGAAGTGGATCCAGCATGTTTGGGAGCGCTTGGCATGTCGATGGGCGCCACGAAGGCCTGGTGGTTGGCCGCCCTCGATCCGCGCGTCCGGGTCGCGATGGACGTCTGCTGTCTGACGAATTATCAATCGCTGGCGGATGCAGGCGGCCTGAGCAAGCACGGTGTCTACTATTTTGTTCCCGGGTTGTTGAAGCACTTCGACACATTTCAAATTAACGAACTGATCGTGCCCCGCGCCCGCCTGAGCGTGAACGGCCGACGCGACGACCTCACTCCACCGGCGGGCGTCGACCTGGTGCGCGAAAAGCTGCTGCCTCTCTACCGAACTTATGGAGAGGCCGAAGACTGTAAGATCGAACTCTTCGATTGCGCCCACGAGGAGTTACCCGAAATGCGACGAGAAATACTCGCATGGATGGATCAACACCTGGTTGCGTCCTGAATGGCGCGTGGACGTTCGGATCCGTGTCGCCTAATCGAGGGTAGCGGTGAAAACGGTGAGAGAAGCACAGAACCAGATCGTTCGAGGACTCGTATATGGTGATGTGGGGTAGGGCCTGTCGTGTCTGTTCTGGCAACTGCTCGCCTCTGAAGGGAACTTTGTGTTCGACCGTTACCGACTGATCGGCATCGCCCTCCTCCTCGCATTCACCTCGACCAGCGGTGCAGCCGCCGGGCAGACCGCGACCTCCGGCACATTCGTGCTCTATAAGTTCGCCAGAGAGATCGGAAGTGAAACCTACTCCATCGCTGCCAGCGACGAAACCTATACTTTGACCTCTCACTTTCTCTTTACCGATCGGGGCCGCAAGGTTCCTCTCGAGACCACATTCGTTGCCGCCATAGTCGGCATGACACCGCGATCGTATGCCGCGAAGGGGCAGGCATCGCGCTTTTCCAACATGGAGGACACGCTGACAGTCGCCGGCAATAGTCTTTCCATTACCCGCAGCGGTAAAACCGAGACCCAGACCGCAAACGGGCCGTGGTTTATCACCGACGGCTATTCCCCGGTGGCCATGCAAGAGCAGATGATGCGCTGGTGGCTCACGCATGGCCAGCCCGCGGAGTTCACCGCGTATCCCTCGAAGGCCATCGTTCATATTCTGCCCGCAACCACGCTGACCGTCGGCAGCCTGGCGGCGCACGGCTACACCGTAAGCGGTCTGATCTGGGGACAGGAGTCGCTATGGGTCGACGATGCGCAGAATCTGATTGCCCTGGTGAGTACCGATGCGGAATTCGATCACTTTGAAGCGGTGCGCCAGCCCTACCAGCAGAACTTAGGCATGTTTATTGCCGCTGCGGTGCAGGCGGATCTTGCCGCGTTGACCAAGCTAACCGCGGCGGCCCGCATGGCTCCGGCGCGTATCCTCGCCATCACCGGCGCGACGCTTGACGATTCTACCGGTGTACCCCCGGTCAAGGACAGCGTGATCCTGATCGAGAACGGCGTGATTAAGGCAGTGGGACCGCGCAGCCAGGTTCGTATTCCTAGGGGCGCGACCATTCTTGATGCGTCGGGCAAATACGCAGTCCCGGGGCTTTGGGATATGCATGCCCACTACGAGCAGGTGGAGTGGGGGCCGATTTATCTTGCGGCGGGTGTGACCAGCGTGCGCGACGTGGGCAACGAATTCGATTTCATTCGCACCGTGCACGATGAGCTCGATCGTAAGCAGGATCCGGCCATTGGACCGCACCTGGAGTTCGCCGGGGTCATTGACGGGACAGGCCCGATCTCTCTCGGCGCAGTCATCGCGGACACGCCAGAGCAGGCTCTCGATCGTGTACAGCGGTATCAAGCGGCGGGGGCCAGGCAGATCAAGATCTACAGTTCGGTAAAGCCGGAGATCGTCAAGGCGATCACTACCGATGCGCACGCCCGGGCAATGACCGTGACCGGGCACATCCCCGAAGGAATGACTGCCATCGAGGGAGTGCACGATGGTATGGACCAGATCAATCACATCGACTACGCGCTACCGTATTTCTCTCACCCCATCCTGGGTGCCGATGGCAAGCGGGACCGCACCAAGGCTCCGGTGTTAGAAATGGATGGCCCTCGAGCCAAAGATCTGATCTCCACCTTGCAGGTGCACCACACCATCCTCGATCCCACGATGGCGCTCTTTGAGACGCTTTTCAATACCAGGCCGCTCAATCAGTTGGAGCCGGGAATCGATCACTTGCCTCCGCAACTGCGAGAGGCCCTGGATTCTCCTCCGGCAACCGGAGACAAGGCAGTGGTTGCGAATGCAACGTGGCAGGGCGTCATGGCAACACTGCATGCGCTTCATGCGGCCGGCATTCCCATGGTTGCGGGAACGGATCAGGCGATTCCCGGCTATTCACTCCATCGTGAAATAGAGCTCTATGTCGAGGCCGGCTTCACGCCGCTGGAGGCGCTCCAGGCAGCGACGATCGTCGCCGCCCGGGCTCTGGGTGTTGAGAAGGAATCGGGTACCCTCGAGGTGGGCAAGCGTGGTGATGTGCTCTTGCTGAACGCCGATCCGCTGGCGGACATTCATAACACCCGCACCGTCTGGCGAACAGTAGCGGCAGGAGCTGTATATGATCCTGTGCCACTCTGGCAGAGCGTTGGTTTCTTGCCTTAGAAATCCTTCCCGCGGAGTTCGGTCGGAATGACAATTCATCTTGAAAACAATACTTAGGGTTTCCAAGCAATATTGTCATCCCGACCGAAGCGTAGCGTAGTGGAGGGATCTGCGGTGCGCCACTCGGCCTTCCCGAGTTCTCCGGGGGTACCTGTGATTACGGCGCGGAGCCTAATTTGGACAAGAATGCCCAGATTTACCTCCCGCAGTCCCGCCAGCTTATTTCACTGACGGGCTGTCATCCGCTTTCAGATCGCCCAGCGCGTACTGAATCCCGGCGCGAAGATGTTCCAGCATCGGCGTCATGGCGTACACGCGATCACTGTGACCGTGTCCTTCGTAGAACACTCGCCCCTTGCCCTCGCGGCGGATATAGCTCAAGGCGTAATCGGCATCGCTGCGGGGATTAACTTCCTTCGCCTTATCCTCGGCGCTCATCTTGTTGTAGTCGATGCTCGTCAACACATGCACGTTGTGGCGCGAAAACGATTCCTGTACGAAGGTATAGGTCTCGTCGTGGATCTCGAAATCCTTGCCATGGAACATGGCCGTCAAAGGACTGTTCGGATCGTCGATCTTGACATAAATCAGCTGCGGATCGGGCCAGTGAAATTTGAAATACCCGCCAATCAGCTTGTTGAACTCGGGCCATTGCTGCACGGGCTTGGACTCCGAGCTTTCGTGACGCGGGTCGAGCGGCGGCAACAGGGAATTGAAGTGCGCCACAAAATCGGCGCGAGTGACCTTGCCCGTATTGCCGGTATCCAACTTCTGGAACCAGTCGTCGGCCAGGGCGCTCCACTTCTGCCGGCTGACGGTGCCGTCACTATCCTTGTCCGCTGCCGTGACCAGGCGGGCGGCTAAAGGCACGGCCGCTCTATTCAGCGCGGGCCTACCGGTCTTCGTGGCAGCTTCACTCGCCAGGCAGTCGGTGTGATAGGAATCGGACGCCGCGTGGATGCCCGCCACGCCTTTCCCGCTTCGCACGAAGTGGAGAAACGCCGCTCGCCGCGCGGCCGTCACCGCGGGGTCCGGATCGTCAAGAAAGCACGCAGTGGTGCTGTCCAGGAAGATGGCGTCGTATTGCTTGAGGTTATTGGTGTTGATATCCGCCGCGTCGTAGCTGACGGTCGTGGTCCATAGGCCGCCCTGGTTTCCTAACGCTTCCACCGCCTTCGCAGCCAGGGGGATGGAGGCGTGCACGAACCCACCCGTGCCTGTATGCCCCATCACCAGCACCTTGCGCGGGTGCAGCGGCTTGGCACCGGGGGTCGTGGGTAAGGCTGCCATCATGGCGTCCACAGCCGCCTGCGATACGGCGATCGGGGTCGAATTACCTGCCGGGTTGAAGGTGTTGGCTTGTCCGGGCTTGACCGTGGATGGCGCAGGCAGCACTCCGCTGATTCCAGCCGCGATTTGGGGCTGGGTCAGGGTTCCGCTATGTGTCGTATCCCAGGCGGTAAACCACGAGTTGAACCCGGCTTCCAGCTCGGACCGCGTCAGCGTCCCATCGTTGTCGGAGTCGAGAGAAGTGAATAGCGCGTTAGCGGTCCGCGCGCCTTCCGGTCCCTGCGCCCGTAAGCTTGCGATCCCAGTTGCGAGCAGCAGGGCAGCGCCGGCCCAGATGCAGGTCATTCCGATGTGTTTGGGTTGTCTCATAAGGTGCCGGAATGAGTCTATCGCGGATGTGATCTTCGCGGGAAAAAGGGTGGCTAACGGATGTGTTCGGGGCGGACCCCCAGGCCTATGAAGCGGGCTGTAGCCCGATGGAAAACCCGGCTGCGGCTGAGCACGCGGAGGAGGAGCGGAGCCTGGAGCGGTCCAGGCCGGCCCAGATACCGATCGAGGAAGCCGTGAATGGTGGTCTGAAAGGTCTGCGTGATACGGGTAGGCAGGTCGCGGCGTCGCTGAACGCGGGCAAGCAACCCTTCGCTGACGGGCAAATCCCCTGCATGCGTCGTGCGCAGTACCGGACCGAGGATGCGCGCAGCAGCGACAGCATCCTGAATCGCGAGATTAATGCCGATGCCGCCGACCGGGGACATGGCATGAGCTGCGTCCCCGATGCAGAGCAGGCCGGGGAGACACCAGCGGCGGAGGCGGTTGACCTGAACCGGAAGGAGGGAGACTTGATCCCAGGACTGGATCTCGTCGGCGCGAGATTTACCGTCGGGTCCAGGTATACCAAGGAAGGGAACGAGTAAGGCCAGATCGTGCCGGAAGGCCTCTAACCCGGCAGGTTTGATGTGGGTTTCGAGGCTGCCCTTGCGGATGATGTAGCCGCACTGAAAGTAGTCTTTCCGATTGATCATGACGATCATGCGGCCAAAGTTCATATTCCCCAGCGCGGTCTCCGGATCGTCAGAACGGCGCGACAGGCGCAGCCAGAGAACATCGATGGGAGCGCCATACTCAATCCGCTGGAAGTGCGCGGCGTCGGTCGTGGTGGCGTGTCGCCCGTCACAGCCGACGGTGAGCGGCGCTCGAATATCGACAGGGCCAGTGGGGCTTTCGGCCTGGGCGCCGCGAATGTGGCCGGTCTGTGGATCTCGGAGCAGGGAGGTGACCTTGTGCTCCATGAGGATGCGGGCATTCGGATATTTGCGCACTTCGGTAGACAGGAAGTCGAGCAGATCCCATTGAGGCATCAGAGCAATGAAGTTGGTGGGCGGCTGAAGCGTCGTAAAGTCAGCGATGAGATAGCTGCGGTCGCCGACTGCGGCGAAGGCATGATCAAACTGCTGATGTTGTACTTGCAGGAGCGCGTCGAGTAGGTCAAGCTCCTTCATGACGCGGAGTGTCGCGCCATGAATGGTGTCGCCGCGGAAGTCGCGGTTGAAGTCCTTGTGCTTTTCGAGCACGACGACATCGATGCCCTGGCGCGCGAGGAGGAGAGCCAGAACGATGCCGGCAGGTCCTCCGCCTACAATGCAGACTGCGGTGTGAAGAGCTTCATCCATGAGCAGCTTTCGGGTTGCCAGTTTAGTAATGTAATCCTATCCTAGGGACGAAAAGTAGCCCACACGGAAGTGCGACGCGATCTTTCTTGACGGGTCGATTTCGGAGGGTGCCGGATGCGCACGGAGCGGGACACTGACACGATTCGACGAAAGATACGGTGACTGATACCTATTCAACCTTAAGGAGTGTTCATTTGTTGCGATAGCTAAGGTGTCTCTCCTTTGCCGTCAACGGGCGAGCATGAGGAAGCCTTGTAGAAGAAATCCAACAAGGTTCACGACAAAAGCTTGGTGGGTTTAAAAAGAGGGTTAGTTTACTTCTATCTCATGCGGTTCGACCGAAGCCAGCGCAATGCAACTGCTTCGCTAACTACGGTGAATCTCAGTGCGGCACACTTCGACTTAAACAGATAAACCACGGCGCATGGTGACTTCAGTCCTGTCACGGCGCCCAGAGTTGCTGTCCTGGGTGGTCAGCTTTTGAATTTTTTGAGCGAGGAGATCGCGCTTCTCGCATACACAAACACGATGAAACAGACGACACTTACAGCGAAGAGATACCATAACGTCTCGTCCACGGCTTGAGGGCTGTTCAGCTCAAGCAAAAATGCGGCCTGGAAAACGATGACTAGAATTGCAGCGGACCACATCGACAAACGTAACCATCTCATGACCATGCACCCTACGGGGGAGGGACACAGACAAATTCTCGCACGAAATGAGTGCGTCCAGGTATTTGTTTCTTTGCGTGCCCACATCCCCCGCCATCGGCGTTAAGGAGGGCTTAATCTGAGTACAGATTTGCTTAACGGTGTGTTTCGATTATCCAGGTCGCGCATAGTAGACGTCTTGGAACTGTGCGGAGAAAGGTTACGACCGCGTGACTAGATCCCTCGGATCACCTATCAAGTATCTTGTTCGTCAACCAAGCCTCTGGATCGCTCTCTTGATCTGGTGCCTGCTCAGTGGGGCGGCCATCCTTTTATGCCGGAACGGCGTGCCGCTCGACCGGCCCGAACTCGCCGCTAAACCGCCTATAACCGATGTGCTCAACAACTCCATCGGTCTCTTTTCGATCATCCTGCTCATCGGCATCGTCTCCTTGCTGGCGCGTCGTCGTCCATTTCTCAACCTCGCCGAGCGCGCTCCGGAGCGGGGGATCGCGTTGCGCGAAACGCTGGCTATGTGGATTTATGGCGCCGTCGTCCTGTTCGCAGGCCGCCTCCTTGGGCAGCACTATTTCGGCGAAGGGCTGGCGCTGCATCTCAACGGCTGCCTCTTCGGCGCGACGCACGTCCAGTCACCGGCAGCGGTCTACACCTGGGCCGCGTACAACGGTATCTTGCTCGCGTTTCTTCCGTATCTCATCTTTCGCCTGCGTGGCTACTCGCGCCACGCCCTCAATCTGCGTTCCGCCAACTGGAAGAACGACGCGCTCATCATCGCCGTTGTCATGCTCATCGGCTGCGCCTACGAGCTTGCCGGCCCTAACATCTTTCAGCTCACGCCGCATCAGCAGCTCGTGGGCGGAGCGCTCTCCTTCGTGCTGCATCTCTGTGGGACAGATCTCCCGATCATGATCTTCATCTATGCAATACTGCTGCCTCGCTATGCGCGGTTGTTCTCTCCGCCGGTCGCCTTTCTCTCAGGCGCCGTTAGCTACCCCCTTATGCACGTCTTCGAATCATGGACACGCTATGACTCGCTATACCACGCGGCAGTCTCCGTCCTCTTCGTTTTGCTCACGTTCTTTCCCGCAGGTGTTATGAAGTCGTTCCTCACCTTCCGCACAGGAAATGCATGGGTTCACATGTGGGCCTTCCACGCCATCACGCCGCACGTCATGGTGGACACACGCCTCGTCGTTCAGGATTTCAAAATTCGCTAGGGAGGTTACAGCGACTTCCTCCGCTTGTTAATCAAGAGCATCACGGAGCTGCCAACAATTCGGAACCGTGCCATCGTTCCTGAGATAGACTTGGCTATCTTTATCCCATGCCGCAAAGCCGGCGAGAAAGTCGGGGCATTCGAATTGATAAAGCGGCACCAGACCACCGCTACCCTCACTGCGTTTGTGGCTCTCATGGCAGGGCTGGCCTCTTTGGGACTCGCTCAGACCAACACCCGGAAACAGGCCTTTTCCGAGCAGGCCAGGACTGCGCTATCGAGCCAGTTGAACAGTGCTGTTGGCCGCGGCGACTCGCCGGGCGTCGTCGCCCTCATCGTTGGTCGCGACGGCGTTCTCTATCAGGGCGCAGCCGGCAAGCTCGACGTGGCGCACGATATTGCAATGCCCGCGAACGCCATCTTTGCCATTGCGTCCATGACCAAGCCGGTGACTTCGGTGGCCGTCATGATGCTTGTGGAAGAGGGCAAACTCAAGCTGGACGATCCGGTATCGAAATACCTGCCAGGCTTCGACCACCTGCAGGTCATCACGAAGTTCAACGAGAAGGACGCAACCTATGAAACGCGGCCGGCGAAACGGCCGATGACGATTCGTCATTTGCTGACGAATACCTCCGGCTTCGCCTACGGGTTTTGCAATGCCATCGAGTACCGGCTGACCGAGAAGACCAAAAAGGACCCATGGGACTTGCCACTCGTAAACGATCCTGGCGACAAATGGAACTACAGCCCGAGCACTGCGGTGCTCGGCATGATCGTCGGGAAACTCTCCGGCCAGTCGCTTGAGGCTTACTACCATCAGCACATCTTCGAGCCTCTGGGCATGGTGGATACGTCTTACGCCGTGCCATTAGCCAAGCAGTCTCGCGTTCCCACGAAATACATCCGCACAGACGGTGTGCTGCAGGAGCAGCCGCGGAGACCCGTCCCGGCGACCCCGACCCCTCCGTTCCGAGGCGATGGTGGCCTCTACTCGACCGTTCAGGACTACGGCAGGTTCATGCAAATGCTACTTAACGGAGGACATCTGGGGGCAACGAAAATCCTGAGCGAACGCTCGGTAAAGATGATGGGCGAGAACAACATTGGGTCGCTCTTCGTGCAGTTGCAGCCCACCACCGACCCATCGTATGCCAAGGCATTTCCGCTCGGTGCCGGCCACGATAAGTTCGGCTTCGGTTTTCAGATCGCATCCAGCAACCCGCTGTACGCAAAGTTTCGCAGCGCGGGCAGCATGAGCTGGGCCGGTATTTACAACACCGAGTTCTGGGTCGATCCAGTGCAACACATCGGCGGCGTGATGATGATGCAGATGCTGCCGTTCTACGACGACGGTGCCATCCGAACGCTGCGCGACTTCGAGCAGTTGGTGTATCGGGGCCTGCGGTAGCCGGGGCACTCGCGTTCAGGAACGCTAAGGTTGGTTGCTAAGAGGGGTCCCACCAACTAAATCCTGGGCACGACACTGTCGAGAATCGTGATGTGTTCTCCGGTGGTGAGAGCGCCCACGCTGGACTGCGTGACCAGTATGGTCGTGCCTGGTGCCAGTACGGCGTTCACAGCCTCAAAGAAACCGCGTGGCATGTGGACGCGGTTAAGGGTTGCCTCATCGAGTTCGCGGCCTTTGTCATCGTCGTGTCCGGGCAGACCCACATAGATCCAGTGGATTTTGCCGTCAGAGCCGCGGGTCAGGCTGATGACGTGGGATCCGGGATCGTCGTCATTGATCTGGGCGACACTGCGGCCGATCTCGACACCGTTGCGCAGGACCACGATCCGCTGGTCATGCTTGGAAACGATGATGGTCAGAGGCCCGGTCGGCGACTTTTCGGGCTCCCAGCGATACTCCTCGGAAGCAAGGTGCTGTTGCTCTACCTTCTGTCCCTTGGCGTTCAACGGAGCCAGCAGGCTGGCATCTGTGGTGGTGATGTGATTGGCGGCATCGCCTTCCACCACGACCGTGGCGCCGAGCGTGGTGATGCTGAAAAGCTGCTGCGAGAAGGTGTAGGGAAGGTGAACGCATCCATGGCTCTCGGGATAGCCGGGCAGGCCGCCCGCGTGGAGAGCCACCCCATCCCAGGTGAGGCGCTCCTGAAAGGGCATGGGCGCATTGTTGTACTTCTTCGAGTGGTGACTGGCGTCCTTCTGCAGGATGGTGAAGACGCCGGTAGGCGTTTCATGTCCGGGCTTACCCGAGGAGATGGTGCTAACGGCGATGCGCACGCCATTGCGGTAGACAGTAGCGCGCTGGCGCGAGAGGTCGACATAGATAAGGATCGGCCCGGTGGGCGCGACAGACGGGGCCCAGACCCATTCGCCGGGCTGCAGGGCGTCGGCCGCGCGGGCGAGCTCAGCTGGTGAGCTGACCTTGGATCCCTGGGCATATAACGGCACACTGCCCGCAAAGGCTCCGGCCAGGATCGCAGTCACCCCCATGCGGAACCATCTCCTTACTCCGCCCCAGTATCCCCTCTTCATCTTTGTCCGTGCCCTTCCAATCTGAGGAATTGTCACATAAAAATGTGCGGGTTTCCAAGAGGGTCGATTTCCTTTAAGGGTACCTGTCTCTGAGCCTCTCCTCGGCAATTCGTTGTAACCAGCAGAGGATCGAGCGTTCGGTTGCGATGGTAAATCAGGTTGCAATAAATCAGGGCGCCCACGGAGAATTCGGGAAGGCCGAGTGGCGCACCGCAGATCCCTCCACTACGCTACGCTTCGGTCGGGATGACAATCTTGGTTGGGAACGCTAAGTATCGTTTCCAAGATAAATTGTCATCCCGACCGAAGCGTAGCGTAGTGGAGGGATCTGCGGTGCGCCACTCGGCCTTCCCGAATTCTCCGTGGGCGCCCTCATTTTGGCCCCTCAAGCAAACGCGGAGGCAGGAACGATAATGTCGTCGGCAGGCACCAGCGTATTCACCGAGACATGCGGCCAGCTTAGCCCGGCGAAATTCAATATGACAGTTTGTGTGTACTGAATCTGCGTAAACGTAACCTTGATCTCACGCGGCGCCACCAGGTCAAACGGTGGAGTGACAGAAAAGGTCGGTACCCGCTGACCCTGGACGCTGCGTTTGCCTCGGATCGCGAACGGAGGACCGCCGACATGAAACGGTGGTACCACGATCGTCTCCTGCACAGTTTCGATCCAGAAGACAGCAGTCATCTGCACCGCTTGGGCGTTGGGCGCTCCAGCACTGGCCTGCCCCAGCAGGAATGCAATGTTGTCCGTTCCACCGCCAAACAGCCCAACGGGAGGTGGTGGGGCGGTGGAGACAAAGAGGGTGGTCGTGCTCAGGATCGTTTGTTGGTTGATGATATCTCGCAGCACACTGTTGGGATCATCCAGCATGGCCTGTGTGATCGTCCCACGGGTGATAAACGGTCCGAGATCCTGAGGGATTCGTGGCGTGTTCGGGTTGCTCGCGGTCTGGCTGGCGAACGGGGGGACCTTCTTGGGCGGGATGCTGCCGATGACGAACGGAGTGATATCGACGGGGGCGATATTCGGTGGTCCGGGCGTGGCGGGATCGACGAGACCCTGAGCCTCGACGGTGGTGCCGTGAGGAATGGACGCCATGCGAGACACTGTCTCGCCCAGAGGTGGGGTCAGCGTCGACGGCACGTGAATCCAAATCCCGGGTTCGACGTGGATTCCAACCTTCTCCCCATGGATCGTGATGTCGTTGATGGTCTGCAGGTAGGGCACACCGTTCAGGAAGGCGTCTGGCTGCGTGCCGGTTCCACGATTGGGAACCGAACCCAGGCTCCGTGAAAACGAAAGGGTTTCGGAGGTAAGGTTCAGTTCCAGGATGTTGTCGCGCGGCGGAGGAGGCGGGGGAACCGGATTCGGAAGCGGCGTTGGCGTAGCCGTGCTATCGGGCCGGAAGATCGTATTGAAGCCGTTTCCGATAAAGTCTCCGACGAATGCGGAGAGCGGACCAAGCGGTGGGGGCGGGGTAGGTGCTTCAGGCTTGGTTTGGTCTGGGCGAAGGTGCCCGAAGTGAAAATCACTGGGCAGCGTAATGGATCCTGTGGAATTAGGGTCTCTCATTGCATCCTCCCCGGTTCATAGTTCAGAGAAAGTAAGGTCTCAGATGGCGCACACTAACCCAGCTAAAAATGAGCCGAAGTACATGTTCAGCGCGCTGGCCAACCCTTAGTGGCCAGCGCGCTGAGCAACGTGGCTCGCTCGATTCGGCTTCGGTCATGAGACTCTGCAGAATAGTGACGGTCACAAACTAAACGTTTCACTCGAAAGTTGAGGGATCGCGCGGTCAGAAGTTACCGGGCCGTCAGAGCGTGAACTCTCCCGACAGCTTCTGCCAGGCCGTCTTCCGCGCGCATCTTCGGTAATGCCATGGTAGAGTCTGCTGCGCTTGAAGTGGGCTATGCGAGCGTCTCCCAGTTTAGTCGTGAATACGCCCGAATGTTCGGCACCTCGCCCCGCCGCGACGTCTCTACCTGGAGACGTTCTCGACCTATGGCGTGAAGGTCATTGAGAAGGGCACAACAATTGCGCTTTTTTGCTGCTAAAGGGATGATTGATCGAGCGATTAGAGGGAAACATGATTCTTAGTGCAGCCTTCAAAACGATTTTGGTCGGGGACGACGGAACTCCCGAAGCTGAGAGGGCAGTGGATGTCGCAATCTCATTGGCACAAAGTCTCGGGGCCAGGCTGATTGTGTTAGGCGTAGTCGCCCCGCCGAGCCCCGAGTCTCAAGCCGAAGGTTACGGACTGGAGACGTCCGCTCATGCGCGCAAGAGACTGAAAGAAAGACTAAGTGCGAAAATCCAGTCCAGCGGGCGCCCTGGAATAGAAGTGATCACGGAGATTCTCCCAGGAAAACCTGACCAGGTGATCTTAGAAAGGGCGCAGCAAGACTCCGCGGATCTGGTCGTAGTGGGCCGGCGAGATATTGCGCGAGTGAGGCATTGGCTGGAGGGGTCCACTTCCGAGAGCATCATTCGTCATTCCCCGGTCTCCGTGCTGGTTGTCCAGTAAGATCGTGGATGATCATGAAAGGCTGGATAGTTTCGGCGCACAAACAAAATAACTACCATCCTTCGGAGGGACAGGGGACCGGACGTCCAATTCACACGGTTTCGTCTCAGTAGAAGTATCGTTCCGTTCGTCCCGAAATCGACCTGCGTGCCCGCGGTGCTGGGCTCGTCGGCGAGCTCGGGTATTACGAGGATGGCTACCGGCTTGCTTACGTGACGGGTCCGGTTCACCAGACACATTGTTTCGGGGAGTTTCGGCCAGAGACGAAATAGCCCCATTTGTCTGGGCGACTCGGGGACGAGAGTTCACCAACTACCTATCCGAATTACGCAATGCCCGTTTTGCGGGAATGTAGCTCGGGTGCGCCAGATAAAGCAACTTGACCCCTGGCTGGCGCGTCTTCTAGTAGGCGCCCCAGGGTTCTGCTGGTAGCTACGGACCTGACGCCAGGTGTAGCCGCTATGCAATGCCTTTGCGTGTTACTCGCCGTCTCCATCCTCACACCCTTGACCGCCACAGCACAGCGAGCAACCGTCCCTTCTTCTCTTGTGGGTTCCGTTACTTCGGCGCCAGCAGAGCAAACCGTCACCATCGATGTGGCAGTCAGCGATAAGTCAGGTAAGCCGGTGCAAGGCTTGCAGCAACAAAACTTTACCCTATTGGACGACAAGCAGGCGAAGAGCCTCACTTCCTTTCGCGCTGTGGATCTGGATGCCGGTATGCCGGCCCCACCCATCGAGGTGGTCTTGGTCATCGACGCGATCAATGCCGATGTCTTAAAAGCGGAGCGTCAACGGGAGGGCATCAAGAGTTTTCTGCAAAGCAATGGAGGTAAGCTGCTACTCCCCGTTTCGGTGGTGACGGTTACCGAC
Organism: Acidobacteriaceae bacterium; assembly: GCA_049522955.1. Classification (GTDB taxonomy): domain Bacteria; phylum Acidobacteriota; class Terriglobia; order Terriglobales; family Acidobacteriaceae; genus PALSA-350. Next base: position 61,263 of record JBEKNJ010000007.1, on the reverse strand, counting down.
AAAGGTATGGCCAAGCCGACGATGGCTTCGCGAGATGGTAATGCTCTTGCGGCCATGCTCGATCAGAATGCAACGGCACTGCGGCTGGTGAACCGGTCCACTGCCTTCAGCGACTTTGAACGTTACGAATTGTCTCTCAAGGCGCTCGATGCCATAATAGCGTACGCGTCGGCGAAGCCCGGAAGGAAACTCATTGTCTGGGTCAGTCCGGGTTGGCCTCTGCTTGCAAGGGCCGCAAGTGAAATCACCAGCACAAATCAGCGGCAAATTTTCAACGCCATCGTGAACACCTCTACCGCAATGCGACTCGGCCATATCACCCTTTATAATGTGGTCGCGCGCGGGGTCGCAGGCACCGACGTCTCGCAGTTTTGGTCTTACACCCAATTCCTCCAGGGCGTGAAGACGCAGTCGCAAGCGTATCCGCCGAACCTGGCGCTGACCGTGCTTGCGGTTCAGTCCGGTGGGCTAGTCCTGAACGGAAGCAACGATATACCCGTAGCGATGGCGAACGAAATCGCGAAAAGCGCGGGTGATGCACGGGCATTCTATGTAATGACGTTTCAAGGGTCGCATGCCGACCACGCCAACGAGTACCACGCCCTGGAGGTCAAAATCGATCAGCCGGGAGTGACCGCCCGGACGCGCACCGGCTATTACGCCCAACCTTAAGGTCGGGAACTATGCGCCGGCGCAGATCGGATACAGGCGCCTGTATTTCCACCTGCAGGATGGAAGGACTCTCGCCTAGCCGTTGTAGCGATTGCCGAAGATTCCTGTAGAGCCTCCCGTCCTTCCGAATCACAACACGGTGCTCGTGGCCGGCTCCTGATTGTAGCGCTGGATCAGCCTGTCCCCGAGATGTTCGACGACCCCTGGGAGCGAACCGCGAAACGCTTTGCCGGCGGCGGATCGATCGGCCTGCCAAAAGTTAGCATCGCCCTCAGTCGGTGCGCTGGGCAACGAAGCGTTCGCGAGCGAAAGCAAGGTCGCCGTTAGCTCAGGAGCGAGGTTGGAGAGGCGCGCCGCAACGATCGCTTGCAGGCCTATCGAAATCTCTGCCGAACCCGCGGCCAAAGCGCGTACGATTTTCTTTGCGGCGCCAGTGGCATTGGTTGCGGTTCCTGGCAGGCTGGCGGCGGCGGCAAACCAGCGATACTCCTGCTCTTGGTTACCGGTAAAGCGCGCCTGGATGTGGGAGCCGGTGCGCATGATGCCGGGAGATACGGTGGTGACACGGATTCCTGTGCCGGCGAGTTCCGCCCGCAGACCCTGCGACCAGCCGGTCAGGGCGAATTTGCTCGCCACATAAGGCAAAAGATGAGGGAAGGCAACTTTGCCTCCGATGGAGCTAATGTTAACGATCGATCCATCGCCTCGCTCGAGCATCTGTGGCAACACCGCCAGGGTCGCATGCAGGGCCCCGAAGAAGTTGACATTCATGGCCTCGTGGAAGCTATCCAGCGTCTGGCTCTCCAAGGGACCAACCATAATGACGCCGGCATCATTGACTAACACGTCGATTCTGCCGAAATGCGCGGTAGCTGCGGCCACCATCTGCCGTGCTTCAGACTCGACGCTCACGTCGCAGGGGTACACCCATACATCTGCCGGGTCTGCGCAGTCACTCGTCAGCAGCCGCGTTCTTGCGCGTTCCAACGCGTCCAGGTGACGCGAGGTAAGGGCCAGCCGGGCACCCGATAAAGCCAACTCGCGCGCGATGGCGTAGCCGAGTCCCCGCGACCCGCCGACTATCAGTACCACCTTGCCTTTCAATTCCTGCATTCTCTTCGATCCGCGCTGCCCGCGCACGACCGCATATGTCAGGCCGGCCATGCCCAACAGCGCGGCTGACCAGCCTGCCGAACTCAGATCAATCTTCATAAGCAACTTGGATGCGACGGAATCCCAGGGAAGTGCTCATTCAACTTCACTCCCTCACGAATGTGTGTGATAGTCGGAGGCCGGTGGTTGCGGAGTGACCTTTTCAAGCTGCTCTGCGTTCCGCCCATGGATCGATCACAATTTTGGTTACACGATCTTCTTTGTCCCGCCACACCTTATACATGTCGGGTGCCTCGTCAAGGGAAATTCGGTGCGAAATGATGTAGCTCGGATCGATTTGCCCCTTTTCGATGCGCTCGAGCAACGGCTTCATGTAGTTATGCATGTTGGTTTGTCCCATCTTCATGGTGATTCCTTTGCCGAAAGCAGCGCCGAACGGGACCTTGTCGAGCATTCCTCCGTATACTCCAGGAATAGAGAGGGTTCCACCCTTGCGTACCGCCTGAATCGCCTGGCGTAACACGGCCGGACGATCGGTTTCGAGCAGAAGCGCATTCTTCACCGTGTCGTATGCCCCTTGTACATCTCCCGTGTGCGACTCCAGACCCACCGCATCGATACAGGCATCGGGACCGATGCCGCCGGTCAGATCTTTGAGCGCCGTCAAAACACTGACCCCTTCGTGAGAGTAGTCGACGGTGATGGCGCCAACCGACCGAGCCATCTCGAGCCGCTCGGGAATTCTATCGATCGCGATGACCCGTCCCGCACCCAGCATAAAAGCGCTGGCAATTGCGAATTGCCCCACAGGTCCACAACCCCAGACCGCTACCGTGTCGCCATCTTGTATTTGCGCGTTCTCTGCCGCCATATAGCCCGTGGGGAAGATGTCGGAGAGAAACAAGACTTTCTCATCCGCGAGATCGGTCTCAAGTTTCAATGGTCCGACATTGGCAAAAGGCACCCGCACATACTGCGCCTGGCCTCCCGCATATCCACCCATCATGTGCGAATAGCCAAAGAGGCCAGAACCGGAATATCCATAGGCTGCTTCCATCAGATGAGCGTTGGGATTCGTGTTATCGCATGCAGCCCAGATCTTCTTCCTGCAGAACTCGCAACTGCCGCATGCAATCGTGAAAGGAACAACGACGCGATCGCCCCGCTTCAAGTTGGTGACAGCAGGCCCGACCTCCTCCACCAAACCCATGAACTCGTGGCCGAGAATGTCACCCGATTCCATCGTAGGAATAAATCCATCGAAGAGGTGCAGGTCGGATCCGCAAATTGCGGTGCGGGTGACTTTGATGATGGCATCGTGCGGATTCAGGATCGTTGGATCCGGTACGGTCAGGGTCTCAAGCTTGCTCTTACCCATCCAGCAAACAGCTTTCATTGCTTACTCCATTCTGGTTTTGTGGCTAACTCGCCTGTTGGGTGCCTTCGGGAACGGCGATCTTCTCACCATAGGCCGAGGCCTTTCCGCTGCCCATGATGCCTCTGGGTCCGTGCGGCTGACCTTGTGTTCGAGGGATCTCACCAGTTTCCGCCAGAGCTTTGAAGTGGCGGAGATTCTCGATCACCCCTTGCTTTGGATTTCTCCCAGTCAGTGTTTCCCAAAGGTTTGCGAGCTTGCCGAGTTTGAACTCCTGCAGTAGCGTCACCATCGTTCCGCGGCCCGTGGGCGCAGGCTCAAAGACAACCTCGCCCGCCGTGTCGAGCTCACCGCCTGTGGAGCGCCACGCGAGGCGTCTGCCCGGTTCGTCGGCGAGCAATTCCGAATCCCATTCAATGGTTTTGTCGCCGCGGTACATCACCCAATGGGATGTTCTTTCACCTGTCCGGGTCACTTGCTTCAACTGTTCCTGCCAACGTGGGGCAGACTCAATATCCCGCCAGAGTGCATAAAGCTGATCGGGAGCGGCCTGAATGATCGCGCTGGTGCGCACCCAGACTTTGCCGTCTTTATCTTCGGGTGGGGGAAGGTAGCGCCCATCCTGTAGGACGGTAGCACCGCGGGAAACCTTCCCCGCGACGTGTGCTTCGTTCAACAAAGCCATGTATCTCTCCTCATGTTGCTTTCCTTTTCCGTATAGCGAACCAGAATCGTACCTGGTTCGCGTAGGGCGAAGTCGACGAATCACTCGTCCAACTAGCGCGCGGCCTTTTCTTCTTCCAGAGGCTTTGCCATCTTCTCGTGCATGGCGCCCTTCATCGCGCCCGGCACAACGTTGGCCAACTTGCCCTCCAGCTTGGTTTTCATCGAGGCCGCATAGACGTGGTCGTCCCCGGCCAACAGCGCGTTGATACCCTGGCGCGCGACGTCATCCGGCTGACTTTCCGACTTTCCTTTAGAACCAACCTCTGTGTCGTCCATTCCTGCCCTGTGGAAGAAGTCGGTGTTCGTTGGACCAGGCTGCAGTGCAGTGACGGTTATTCCCGAGTCGCGCAGCTCGTAGCGCAGACTCTGAGCAAAGGAGAGAACAAACGCTTTGCTAGCGGCGTAAACCGCTTCTCGTGGCGCTACCATTTCGCCGGCGATCGAGGCGGTGAATAGAATCTTCCCTCCACCTTGGCGCGTCATGTGCTGGACCACATGTTTTGCCAGATGTACAGTACCGGCGCAATTCAGTTCCACCATATTCAGCTCGGCGTCGAGGTCGGTCTCAACAAACAATCCACCTACGCCAACTCCCGCATTGATGCAGGCGATGTCCAGATTTCTTCCCAGGGAAGTCACCTGCTCCCAAAGACTTTCAATCCCTTCGCGGGTCGCGAGGTCGGCCTGCAGCGCAACCACCTCAATCTGTCCACCCTGAAGTTGTTGAGCCGCTGTCTGTAGACGATCGCCTGCCGAACAGACGATCAAATCATATCCGCGTTTGGCTAGATCGGCCGCCAGGGAAAGCCCAATACCGCTTGACGCTCCGGTAACCAACGCCAGTTTGTTTGCCATCAGATTTACCTCTTTAAGAGTTACGTACTGTTTTCGTGTGATGCAGGTCAGATGAAATGCGTTCTTGTGGTCCGTGCAAAAGAGGAAGTCACTTGTTCATGCGACCAAACGCGCAGCTGCTCAAACGAGCGCGCGTTGCGCGTGAACCGACCGTATTCTCCCGCTTGCTCGCGTACCCATTTCACCGAAGCTTGCCTTTGGGCTTTTTGCAGGCCTTGCACGATGAAGCGTCATTTTGCGCCACCGTCACAATCGGCATCCTAACTAATATTCTGCTGAAGCTCGAAGTGATGTTCATCATTTCGATTTCAAAAATGCGCTTTAACTGAATCACACGAGGCGATATGGCACTCACCGAAGTTTTGCTCGACGAATTACGTGATATGTACAGTGCGGAAAATCAATTGATCGTCGCGCTTCCCAAGCTGGCAAAGGGAGCGAAGGACAATCACCTCAAGGGACTCTTCAGCTCGCATCTTGAGGAAACCAAGGGGCAGGTAGAACGTCTGAAAGAGGTGTTCGCACTGTTGGGTGAAAAGCCCACCGGGGAACATTGCAATGGTATGGAAGGCGTTATCGAGGAAGGTGCGGACGCACTCGAGAAGGAAGAGGAAGGTGCATCCTTCGACTCGGGCATTGTGGGTGCCGCTTTAAGAACAGAGCACTACGAAATTGCAGGATATATGGCAACCATTACGATGGCAAAGACGTTGGGGATGTCAGAGGTGGCAGGCCTGTTGACGGAGAATCTGAACGAGGAGCTCGCTGCGGCAGATAAGATCATGGCCGCCGCCCAGCCGATCTTGAAAGCTGCCGCCGGCGAACCTGTGCAGGACAAAGAACCCAAGACCGGGAAAGAGAAGTACTCCGATAAGAAGAGCAAAGAGGATGAGAAAAAGGCTGCGCCTGCTCTCAAGCATTAAAGCGATCGCCAGCCACAAGCGCGACTGACCGCGGAGGGCAGTTCGCAAAAAGCCAGAGCACAACAACCCTGCAGGAGGCAGACCTATGTATCATCACGTGAAAAAGCTAATGTATACCGTCGATGTTGGGGAAGCGGATCCGAAATTCGGCAAAATGTTGCTGGAACAATTTGGTGGAGCAAACGGAGAGCTTGCAGCCGCCATGCAGTATTCGATCCAGGGGATCAATTGTGAAGATGCCGCCCGCAAGGATCTTCTGATGGATATCGGAACGGAAGAGCTCAGTCATCTGGAGGTAGTGGGAGCTCTTATCCGGATGCACCTGAAGCCGATGAAAAGCAGCCGCGAAGCGGCCGAAGCGGATCCGCTGGTTGCGATTGCCGGGGGCGGCGGTGTCGCGCTCTTTGATTCCATGGGAAATGCCTGGACAGCGACCTATTTGAAAGTGACCGGAGATTTGGCTGTCGACCTGCGGAGCAACATCGCCGCCGAGGCACGGGCGAAGATCGTTTACGAACGCCTCATCAGCTTTACTCAAGATCGGGGTTCGAAGCAGGCCCTGCAATTTCTGATGACGCGCGAAATAACTCACATGCGGGCATTTACGGCAGCTCTCGATAGTATGGATAAGCCGCAATTCTCGGTCGGCATTATCGAACCGACGCCGCATCTTGTCGACCAGTACTTCAACGCCTCCACCGGCGAGAGCCAGAATGGCGAAAAAGATTTCGCAGGACCATGGAACCATTCAAACGGGTTAGCTACCGTAGAGTCCGAGATTAAGGGCGGCAAAGGATTGGATGTAACGCCGTACGATCCGCATCCTGGCACCGAGATGACCTCTCCGATTGATTCGACACCGGTGGGCCAGTACACCAACGGTGTAGGACAAAAGCAGGCTAATCTTCACGAAAAAGCCAATGCTAAAGCGGCGAAGGACGCCACCGTCGAGGTGTAAGCAAGTTGCGGGGGGGGATAGGGGTAACCATTCCGAGACTTGCGGCAATGGGCTGCCCTTTATCTCTCCCTCATCTACGCGAACGCTGTATTGCCGCAATCACTTCCGCCATCGTTTCCCTGCCGACCTGTTGCACAAGTTGTTCTTAGCGTTTGCGTGCCGAAAAACGCCTCCAGAACGGGTCCGTTGAACTGCAGATCCCTCCACTCCGCTACCACCGGATTTCCTGCGGAACCTGATGTCGTTGTCGCACTTCATGCGTCCTTTTTTGCAGAAGGGCGCACACGCGGCCCCAGTCCAGTGCGGTGGGGCAGGAAATCCGGGCACGCTCCGGTCGGGATGGCAAAGGGGAGAGCGGCGTTTCCATCAAGCGGAAGATGAGTGGGATTAAAAAGCAGGCCGCCGATCGCTTTTCATACATGTGCCGAATGACGCTACTATTGGTGTCGGGAGGCGCTCGATCATCGTATGGACCATGTGAACTACATTTTGGTGCTGCTGATTGGATTGCTGTTCGCGGTGGCTGCGGTGGCTGGTCTGGCGCGCCGGTTTGCGGTGTCGTACCCCATTGTTTTGGTAGTCTTCGGATTAGGATGTTCTCTGCTCCCTCGTATCCCGCGTGTTCCGCTGCCCCCTTCCTTGGTGTTTCTCGTGATTCTGCCGCCCCTTCTCTATACGGCCGCGTGGCAGACATCATGGCGGGAATTCAAATACAACCTGGTGTCGATCTCGAGCCTCGCAGTACTCCTGGTGTTCTTCACCGCGTTTGGTGTCGCGTTTGCAGCAAAGTGGTGGATGCCGGGATTCACCTGGCAACTCGGATTTCTTCTGGGGGCTGTCGTTTCGCCGACAGACGCGGTCGCGGCGACCTCGATCGCACGCAAAGTAGGGATGCCTCAACGCATTGTGGATTTGCTGGAGGGCGAGAGCCTGTTGAACGATGCGACCGGGCTGCTGGCGTTGCAGTTTGGAGTCGAGATGGTCGTCCAGGGGGTGACCCCCACTATAGGCCACGGCATTGCGGTATTCGCATGGCTGACGATCGGAGGTGCGCTCGTCGGTCTGACCATCGGGTTCGTCGTCGCGTGGCTCGAACGCTGGGTGGACGACGGACCGGTGGAGATCGCCCTATCGCTGATCGTGCCCTACGCGGCGTACCTCACAGGTCAGGCAGTAAAAAGTTCCGGCGTGATTGCCGTAGTGGTATGCGGTTTGTTTATAAGCCGCCGCAGTTCCACCCTCCTTTCACCAGGAGTGCGCCTGCAGGCGTGGGCTGTCTGGGAAGCGCTGGAGTTTTTGTTGAACGGGCTGGTGTTTGTGCTCATCGGTTTGCAGCTTCCGTATGTGATGGACGGCATTCATGGACATAGCCACATGAGCCTGCTCCGATATGCGCTGGTGTTTTCCGCCACCCTGGTACTGCTGCGCCTGGCCTGGATGTATCCGGGGACGGGGGCGACCTGGTGGATGCGAACTCATCTTATGAAGCAGATATACGAAAGGCCGAAATCGAATCAGGCCTTTGTCATGGGCTGGACCGGGATGCGCGGGGTTGTCGCCCTGGCCGCGGCAAACTCATTGCCTCTCACCCTCAACGATGGAAGCCCGTTTCCTCAGCGAAGCTTGATCATCTTTCTTACCTTTTCTCTGATCCTGGTGACCCTGGTTGCGCAGGGTCTTTCCTTGCCATGGCTGGTACGCGTTCTTGGATTGACCGCCGGCAACGCGGAATTCTGCGAAGAAGGAGAAGCGAGGCACTTGGTATTGCAGGCAGCTATCGACTTCGTTGGAGAACGCAGGAAGTCTGCGAAGGGGGAACATGAGGTGCACATCTATGAAGACCTGCTGCACCAGTATCAACACCGGCTCGAAGACATTGACGGGTGCGGGCCGGACGGCAGCAGTCTGGAGAAAACCTCGAACGGCCTGACGACGAATCATCTGCTGCTGGAAACGATCAGAAGGCAACGCCAGGAGCTCAACCTCCTGTGGTCAGGTGGAAGAATCGGAGACAATGTACATCGCAATCTCGAGCGTGAGCTCGATTTAAAGGAAAGCCTGCTGACCTAGTCATTTCTGGTGTCGTATGTTGTCCTGCAGCAATGCCTGAGTCACTTCCGCCATCGACGGCGGTGTAGTGCGATCCTTGAAGCTTTCCAGCCGCCGGTAGACTTCGCCCGCCGCACGGTGAAAGCCGTCGGGCAGCCCTGCCGCTGCGAAGCTTGCCGCAATCTCGTCCATCTCACCCGTCCAGCGCCACGCCTTGGAAGCGGCGGCCGCGGCGTTTTCGGATTGGCGCGGTACATCCGGCAGCGTGCGCCGCCATGATTCCAGGAGCGGACGTTCCACGCCTTCGTGCTCGGCCAGGGCCCGCACCGCGGCTAAAAGAGCGGTGGTGCCTTTGGTAAACGCGGCATAGCACATTTTGAGCGCGGAAGCCGCTCCCGCCCCACCCTCAATCACCTCGGCGTTTACGCTGGTTCCAGTGAATAAATCTGCGATGGTCGCGGCCTCACTCCCGGACAGATAAAGTGTGGGCTGCTTCTGGGCCGTGGGAGGAAGGCCGATGATGCCACCATCTACGAAGGTTCCTCCAGCAGCGTCAATCACTGTGGCAATCGCTCGGGCCGTGGCCGGCGATATGGCGTTCGCATCCACGTAGATCCCGGCAAAACCATGCGCAACCGCTTCGCGCGCCAACCCCAGAGCGCCAAGGGGTGGGCACACGGAGACGACCACTTCAGCGGCCTTTACGGCTTGCTTGATGGTGCAGGCGTCTTCAAGGCTCGCAGCCCTGGCGCGCGTGGCCGTCTGTGCGCTTCGGCCCTGTGAGGCCCATAACACGCGAAATCCACGCGAGGCCAACGCTGCCCCCAGCGCAGCCCCCATCTCACCGGGGTGGAACAATGCGAATGTTTTCATGGTGGCTAGCTGCTCCCTCGGAAGATCGCTGTGCTCTAGAGTGTAGGGGGATCGGTCCGCGACGTTTGCGTGCCTTCACGCTCCACGGTCAAATTGATGGAATGAGAGCCTTCCGGGTAAGTGCGATGCCTGGTACCTCTCGGCACGGTGAATAGTTGTCCCGGTCTCAACTCGATGCGGCGATGCTCCAGCTCTAAAATGAGAACTCCTTCGATACCAAGAAACGTCTCATCTGAATCGGGGTGAAAATGCCAGAAGTAAGGCTCTGTCATACGAGACATTCGGATCACTTGATCGTTGTTATGTGCGATGACGACGTTTTCATATTTTCCGCCAAGCTCTCGTGCCTTCAGCCCCAAATCGATGAGTTCCATCACTTCGCGCATTGCTCCCTCACCGTTATCATCCCACGTTAGGGCTTTTCAACGGTTGGACGCATAAAATGATAGTCGCTCTCAAGTTCAGGAAGGAGACTTCGCATGAAGCTGCAATGTACCCTGCTGTTGGCGGTGACAACCCTGCTCAGCCATGCAGCCCCCGCCACAGCAGCGGTGGAAGGCCGCGATCTCGCGCTGGAAGGGGCGAAGGTCTATCCGTCGCCGACCGCTGAGCCGATCGACAACGCAGTGGTGCTCATCCAGCACGGCCGGATTGCTGCGGTGGGGAAACGCAGGGAGGTGAAAGTTCCGGCGTCGGTGCAGGTGATCGATTGCACAGGCAAAGTCATTGTCGCCGGGTTCTGGAACAGTCACGTGCATTTTGAAAACGGATGGCAGGGCATTGCGCAAGTCCCCGCGGTCCAGGTCGACACACATATGCACGAGATGCTCACTCGCTGGGGCTTTACCACCGTCTGGGATCTCGGCTCCGATCCCGGCAATACGTTGGCGCTTCGGAGGCGCATCGAATCTGGAGAAGTCCTCGGGCCGCAGATTCTTATGGCGGGAGACATCTTTCCTGAGAACGGCCACCCCGTCTACCTCCCAGCCGAAATGCAGTTGCCCGAGGCTTCGACTCCTCAGCAAGCGGAGCAGATGGCGCGGCAATATATGAAGATGGGTCTGGATGGCATGAAACTGTTCACCGGTGCCTACATGGGCGACAAACCGGTCGTGAATATGGATACCGCCATCGTAAAGGCCGCGGTTGATGTAGCGCACGCTGAGGGTAAGCCCGCGTTCGCTCATCCACAGAATCGGGTAGGTGTGGACCATGCGCTGGCCGGCGGCGTCGATGTTCTGGCGCACACCATTCCAAGTGAGGGAAGTGAGGGAAGTTTCTCAGCGGAGGAGCTTGCCCGGATGAAGCGGCAGCATACTGCCCTCATCCCCACGCTGACACTGTGGACGACTGTCGTCGCGGATCCCGTCATTACCGACAAACTTGTAAGCAATGGAGTCGGTCAGTTGAAGGCATACTTCTCCGAGGGCGGCGCCATCCTGTTTGGGACGGACGTCGGCTTCCAGTCCCGCTACGACACCGCTCAGGAGTTTGAATACATGGGACGAGCCATGGGGTGGCGCGATGTTCTCGCATCGCTTACCTCAAATCCCAGCACATTTTTCAAGCAGCCGGCAAAAGGGCGGGTGGAGAAAGGAATGACCGCTGACTTAGTCGTGCTCGACGCGGATCCAGGGGGCGACGTAAGGAATCTTTCCAAGGTGGCGTACACGATCAGGGAGGGGCAAATCATCTACTCCAGTCACGCCAAACTCTAGATCGTTAGAACCGAACGCTTACGATTGATCGGGGGTTTTGTTTGATAGAAAATGTACACCTTGGACTCGGTGATCGCCTTGGGGCATCCTCGATAGGTAGCCTATGACAGATTGGTTCGCACGCCCCGTCCTACACGTCTCGGATGTTGATGCCTCGCTCCTCTTTTACGTCAACCGGCTTGGTTTCACCAGCCCCTGGCGCTACGACGAAGACGGCAGAGCGCACGTCGCGCAGGTCGACCGGCAGGGCTGCGCGCTTATCCTGGCCGACACGTGGCCCGAGAAAATTGGCAAGGGGCTGATGTTCATTTCCCTCAACGTCGAGCCGCCGACGCGCGAGGCTGCGGCCGCGGCGGTGGACGCACTGCGCGCGGAGCTCGAGGCCAGGGACGTTCCGGTCACGGAAGGTTCGTGGGGCTACCGGCTCCTGGTGGTCGATGATCCCGACGGCAATCAGCTGTTCTTCAACTATCCGGGAGGCCACTAGTCGCGCAGCCGTGCCGGCTTGACCGGGTTTTCGGGGACATACCAAGTCAGACTTATCCAAAGGCTTCGCAACAAGGCTACGAGATTCATCCCAAGAAAACAGGAGCAGCGACTCGTGAAGTTCCTTGAGACCTCGCTCATGGCAGCCCTTTGCATGGCCCCCCTGGTCCATGCGCAAGACCTCGACCTGATCCTGCGCAACGGCACGGTCATCGACGGCTCCGGCGCGCCGCCCGCCCATACCGACGTCGGCATCTCCGGCGACCACATCGTCGTCGTGGGCTCCGGCGCAGGCAAGAAGGCGAAACGTGTCATCGACGCCACTGGGCTGGTCATCACTCCCGGCTTCATCGATCCGCATACCCACACTGCAGACGACCTGACTGATCCAAAACGCAGCGATAACGAGGCCTACCTGATGCAGGGCGTCACCACCGTCGCGACCGGCAACGACGGCGACAGCCCCGAGCGCACCGGGGACACGCTCGCCAAATGGGCCAGGCAAGGCATCGGCACCAACGCTGCGCTTTTCATTGGGGAAGGCACCGTGCGCCGCCAGGTGATGGGGATGTCGGATGCCAGGCCCACGCCCCAACAGATGGAGAAAATGAAGGCCCTGGTCGATACCGCGATGAACCAGGGCGCGATCGGCCTTTCCACCGGACTTTACTATGCGCCGGGCAGCTACGCGACGACCGAGGAGATCATCGAGCTCGCCCGTGTGGCCGCACAGCATGGAGGCATCTATGACACCCACATGCGCGATGAGAGCACCTACAACATCGGCCTGATGAACTCTGTGCGCGAGACGCTGCGCATCGGCAAGGAGGCCGGCATTCCGGTGATGATCTCGCACATCAAGGCACTGGGAGCGGACGTCTGGGGCCAGAGCACCGAGGTGATCGCGCTGATCGACCAGGCCCGCAAGGCCGGGATCAAAGCTACCGCCAGCCAGTATCCCTATGACGCGTCAGGCACCAGCGTGACGGCGTCCCTCGTTCCCCGGTGGGCGGAGGCCGATGGCAAGTTGCTGAAGAACATCGATGATCCCGCGCTGCACCAGAGGCTCATGCAGGAGATGACCGAGAATCTGCATCGCCGCGGTGGACCGGAAACGCTGCTGATGACCGACGCAAAGGATAGGAGCATCGTAGGCAAGAACCTCGCGCAGATCGCGAAACAGCGCAACGTCTCGCCCATCGAGGCCGCTCTGCAGATCATTCGTGCCGGCGGCTCCAGCGTCGCGTCGTTCAACATGAAGGAGTCCGACATCGAAGCCTTCATGAAGCAGCCGTGGGTGATGACCTGCTCAGACGGTTCCGAAGGCCACCCGCGCAAGTACGGCACCTTCCCGCGCAAGATCCACGAGTATGTCTACGAGAAGCATGTGCTCTCGCTCGAAGCAGCCGTGCGTTCCAGCACCTCGCTGCCCGCCGAGACGCTCCAGCTCAAGAACCGCGGCCTGCTGAAGCAAGGCTATTTTGCGGACGTTCTGGTCTTTGATCCGAAAACCTTTATCGACCGCGCTACGTATGAAGATCCGACCGTTCTTGCAACCGGCGTGCAGTATCTCCTGGTGAATGGACAGTTCGCAGTGGATCAAGGCAAGTTGACTTCAACCCTGGCAGGTAGGGCGCTCAAGCACTAGCTCACCGGTTGCTTCGATCTAGCACCCTTCCAGCAAACTGATCTGCTCGCTACGCATTCTCTTTCCCTGCAACGGGGCGTGGGGTATCCCATTGGTAATACGTATCTGTCGCCGTACTCGCCTCCCACAAAAGTTGCTGCGAAACGAACCGCGGAATCGGCTAGTCTTGACGAGATGCGAAGCCGGATCCTGGTTATTTTGTTCATAAGCTCCCTCGGCTTCGCTCAGGCGCAGGCGACAGCGCCGGGAACGGCAGCATCGGCCGGCTCCGCAAACCAAGCCATGCCCACTACCAGCCCGGTGGAGGTGAACACTCCAACGGATCCGAAAGAACGAATGGAGTTGGCGCAGAAGGTGAATGGCCTGCACGGGCTGGATATTCCGTGGCACCTGAAGGCGAGCTATGAGGTCTTCGGGATGGATGGGAAATCGACTGACAAGGGCACTTTCGAGGAATGGCGCGTAAACAACAAACAATACCGGGTGGCTTTGCACAGCCCCACCATTTCTGCGGAAGAGTATGGCACAGATCATGGAGTCTTCAGGACCGGCGACCAGAGCTGGCCGGGTAGGCCGCTCAGCTTAATCAGAAGGATGATTATGCGTCCGGTTCCTCCACCAGAGCAACCGGACAAGATCGTGCTCCAGAACTACGAACGAACTTTCGGCAAGCAGAAGTTGCAGTGCACGGCGTTGATCAATCGTGAGGCGAAGCAAACGATGCAGGATGCTGCATCCTACTGCTTCGCTTCGGCGAATGCGGTTCTTTTCTACTCAGGCAGTTCCAGCAAGATGTTCCAAACTGTGTTTGAACATATTTCTATCGTTCATGGTCAATACTTTGCCAACAATATGCAGTTGTTCATCGGGGGGCGGCTGTGGCTTAAGCTTCACGTCGACACGCTGGAGGGCTTAGGCCCGGCGGCCTTTTCGGACTTAAACGTTCCGCCAGGCGCCTCGCCTGTGACCGCTCGCATAGACGTGCCAGGAGAGACCACTCCGGGCCATCTGATCACGAAAGCGGTCCCCGTGTATCCGGCGGTGGCAAAACAGCAGGGCGTTCAGGGTACGGTCATCCTCACTGGCGTCATCGGTACAGACGGTCATTTCAAGAGCATCGATGTGCTCACCGGCCCACCGATGCTGCAGCAGGCGGCGGTGGAGACGGTGCGGCAGTGGAGCTACACGCCATTCTTGCGGGAGGGCAAGCCGGTTGAGGTGGAAACAGACATCAGTGTGGTGTTCGCTTTGCAACGATGAGTTGCTTCCAAATCTAATGTTAAAAATATTTGACACCAGCAGGCCGACCGCGCTATGGTCTGAAGTGTCAAATATTTTTGACATAGGAGTGATTCGCGATGGCGACAAGTCTTTCCTACCGGGAAAAGTCTCTTTACGCTTCGCTGACAGCGGAGCTCTTAGTGTACGGCCCCTACTTCTTCCTGCACCGGCAGAACTCCCTTAACAAGGTTGTGGGCATGATTGTCGCAATTATCGTGCTGCAGATTATCCTGCAGGCGGCCATCGCCGCCTTTACCCGCAACCGGGTAACAGACGAGCGGGACCGTTTGATCGAGCTGCGAGGCTATCGTGCAGGCTATCTGACGCTCGTCTCACTGATGGTCCTCGGGCTGGGCATGTTGTGGTTCCATGTCGCGGTTGGGCACCTTCCCTTGGACAGTCGAATGGTAGGACTTCATTTTCTGAGTGTCTTCTTTGGCATGTTGGTGCTCGCGGATATCACGAAGACCGCTACGCAGATTGCGGCTTACCGGAAAGCCCTCTGATGCCCGCCATACGCAATCAGATTCGAGAGCTCCGGGCCACGCGGGAGATGACGCAGCAGGAACTCGCCGATCGAGTCGGCGTCACACGCCAGACGGTCATCGCAATCGAGCAGGACAAGTACTCGCCTTCGCTTGAGACCGCGTTCAAGGTTGCCCTCGTGCTCGGCGTTCCGCTCGAGCGCTGCTTCCAGTACGACCCTCACGGTAAACGATAACCTGCAAAAGCAGGTAAGTCCCCCGGGGTCTCAGAGACAGCCGGGGGTCGTCCGAGCGTTGGTCTGTTTCGACATGCGCGTACTATTGGACAAGGCAGGAGAACAAGACAATGGTAGATCGAGTGCAGATAACGCGACTAGACGAGTCAATTCCACGTTGGCAACTTCGGGAGCTCAAGGTTTCTACCTCGCAACTACGCTACGCGCTCCGTGCGTCCGAAGAACAGATTCAAGAGGCGGTTAACTTGAAGCCGGGGCAACAAATGACTATCGACCTCTATCCCGCCAAAGTGTAGACAGCGACCGGCGGTTTTGCCGTCACTGAATCAGAGTACATTTCCGGGGAGCCTTTCAAGTCTGCGCGAGAACCGAGAAAGAAACAGCAGGTCCGGCTCGTGAGGAGCATCCGAATGACCGCAGCTACGTCCAGCATTTCGCCGCTAACCCTCTGATTAGCTGTAACGAGAACCGCCCTCAAGTCACGATCATGCCAGAAGCGATCATAGAGGAGAGGTATGAGCGTCGATTCGCAGTTTTCTTCTTACCGCTATGTGCGCGTGGATGAATTCAATCCGAACAGCCCCCAGGGATGGACACCGTTTGGCAACGTAACCCAGTGCCTGTTTGACAAGGCGGATGCTGTCTTCACGTTGACCGGCACCATACCCTCTGGAGGTCTGCAACCCGCCGGCGCACCGCCGGCCGTGGCGCCGACGCTGAAGATTTACATTCTCGGTCCAACCGCGTTTCGCGTGCGGTTCAACACCCAGGGCGACTACAGCATGGATGGCTCCTTTGGGGTGGTCAACAAGAATCTAGGCACGGCCAACGTCACCATTTTGCAAAACGATGCCGTCAAGCTCTCTGCCGATCTCGGCGGAATCCGCCTGGACGTACTCTTCCAGCCTTTCACTGTTCAGGTATTTCTAAACAATCAACTCATCAGCACCGATACCGCGCAGGGTTTGATTTACGTATCCGGCGGGAGCGGGGAAGCGATCGCCAACTTCAAGGCCTATCCGGCAAATGCCAATTACTTCGGCGCGGGGGAAAAAGGCGGCTCGGACCTGGCGCTCAATGACGCGGCGCTTACCTTTTTCAACTACGATAATTTCAAGTACAGCGGGGCAAACGGCGGCCCCGATCCGGTTGTGCCTGCGAGCTTTGACCCAGGACCTTTGGACTGGACCGAGCCACTCTACAATTCCATCCCCTTCTTCATTGAAGATAATCCCAACCCGCTTACGCCTGCGGGAGTGCCGACGGGAGTTCCTTACAGCTACGGCATTCTCTTCGATAATGAATCGCAATCTTACTTTAACTTCGGCGCCAGTTCCTCCTTCAACGGGAACATGTTTGGGAAGTATTTTTTCGGCGCTCTTTACGGCGAGATGGACTATTACTTCCTGGCCGGAGACACGACCCAGGATGTGCTGCAGCAATACTCCACACTTACCGGACCGGCGGCGCTGGCCCCGATGTGGGCGCTCGGCTATCACCAGGGCTGCTACGGATACTACAACCAGGCCAAAGTTGTAGGGGCGATCCAGTCGTATCGGAATGCTTCCATTCCCATCGACGGGATGCATATTGATGTGGATTTCCAGGATAACTACCGCACCTTTACCGCGAGTCAGATGAAGTTTCCCGGCGGCGGAGCACCCACCTTTGCAGCCCTGGCCGCCTTGGGCGTAAAAGCCAGTACCAACATCACCGGCATCGTCACCATCCAGCCGCTCGATGAGAATGGAGATGCCACTCCTTATTCGGCATTGCAATCCGGCCTGGCAATCAACGCCTTTGTGCAGGACAACCGTGCGGAAGGGGCCGGTCCGGCATTTCCCAAGCCGTTTGTCACCAACGAGAGCTACGGGACCAACTTCGGCTCGAACCCGTACCCCTCTCCGGGAGCCCCGTTCAACCCGGGGCCAGGCACTGCCCTGGGCACCTATGGTTATTACGCGGACCTGGGGCAGCAGCCCTTCCGGGACTGGTGGGGCACACTTTACCAGCCGCTGCTGGATGCCGGTTTGGAGATGGTCTGGCAGGATATGACCGACCCAGCCACCCAGCCCAGCGTGTGCGACTCCGCTCCATGGAAGACGCTACCGCTCAATGTCCTGATGTTCGACTATACGCAGAATAAAATGGTGCCCAGCGCGCAGATCCACAACGTATTCGCGCTCAACCTGATCAGTGCTACCCACACCGGGCTGCTCCGGCTCCGTGCAGCCGCCAACGTTGACAAGCGGCCATTCATCATTGCTCGAGGCGGCTACACTGGCGTACATCGTTACGCGGCAACCTGGACTGGCGACTCGGCCTCGGATTGGAATTTTCTTTCGATCCTCATTCCTGAGGTGGTCAACTTCGGCCTCTCAGGCCAGCCAATGGCAGGAGCCGATGTAGGCGGATTTGCCACCAGTTCCACCTCTCCAGACGACCCCGCAAATGGGACCCAGGGCTCCAGCTCGATCCAGGGCGGCCAGGTGATTGGGGGCGTTACCTCTCCCGAGTTGCTCACTCGCTGGACTACTCTGAGTGCGTTCTTTGGCTGGTTTCGCAACCATTACGATGGCTATAACAAGCAATTCCAGGAGCCCTTTGCGTATCCTGACCCGTACCAGTCCGCGTGCAGAAAGTACATCGAGATTCGCTACAAGCTATTGCAATACTTTTATGACGCGCTGTACGAGTGTACTCAGAACGGATTGCCCATCTGCCGCCCGCTCTTCCTCACCGATCGCTCTGACCCGAATGTCTATCAGCCCGCGCAAATGAACACCCAGTTCATGGTGGGCCCGAACCTGCTCATCGCGCCGGTTACAACCGCGGGCAGTGTGAACCGCAGTGTTTACCTGCCCAACGGCAGCCAATGGTATGCGTATGCCGACGCGCAAGCGCCTCTACTCGCGCCGAACGCTGGGGGGCAGTCGATCCAATGGTATGTTCCCATCGATCTGGTCCCCATTTACGTCCGCGCCGGCGCGATCCTGCCCCGCCGTGAATTGGAGCAATATGTCGGACAGCTTCCGCAAAACCCGCTCACTTTTGAAATCTACCCCGGACCCGACAACAGTCACACCCTGTATCTGGATGATAAGGTCGGACTCGGCTACCAGGCGCAAGGCGCGGTCCCGGGAAAATACCGTCTCACAACGATAGCCCAGCAGACCACTCTTAACCCGGCCCTGACACGGACGGTCAGTGTCACGCGGACCTACGACCAGTTCGCGCCTGCGGAACCGTTCTACTTTATCGCCCTCCTCGCCGCCGTGTTGCCGGCCAAGGTCCTGCTAAATAACGCGGCGGTGCCCAACCTGACCGGTGCAAGCGACGCCGCTTCGGCAGCTGCACTGGCGAGTTCTGCGGTCAATGGCTACTACTTCAGCACGTCTTTGCAAACCGTGTTCGTGAAAGTCTTCGACGTGACTGCTACCGCGGTGTTAGCTGCTACTTTCTAGCCTCCGGGTTGGGTGGGATCCCCTGCTTCAGCCTTGCGGGAAAGAAGCTCGACTTTGATCATGCTCTTTAGCGCTGGCTCGCGGAGCCTAATTTGGACAAGTCTGACTTTCATGCGTCCCTTCGGAGTGTGTGTCATAACCGCATCGGAGGGAATCGACGGGTGCCCCACGTTCGCCCCAGCGTACTCCGGATTTCCTGTGGAGCTTGCTGGCGTTGGCACACTCTATGCGGCTTTCCTTAATGAAAGCCGCACACGTGGATGTTGGTGGCGCCCCGTGCAGGAAATCCGGATACGTGGGACGAAAAAGATGGGCGCAGCCCAACGATCGCTTTCGTGGATCGCGGCCACGTTCAGACCTTAGCGTCGCCCGCGACAAAATCCGGATTAACCTGCAGGCATGGCCCTTAATTCGGTAAAGTTGAATAGCTTATGAACCCTGGCAAAATGACCTTGATCTTCGTTGCTTCCGCCTTTCTCTGCGGAACACCCCTCTTGCTTTCCCAGGAACTGAACGGCAACTTTGCCCCTGATCCGGCGCAAGCTGTCGATAAGCAATACACTGACCAGATTCACAAATACACCACCGATCCGTCCTTCAGCTCGTCGCTGGTGGATTACCTCCCAGCTTCCAAAGCAGTCCCTACACCCTCGAAAGTGCTGGGCGACATAGCGGGCGCCCCGGACATGCTCCCCTATGCGGAAGACGTGTACAAATACTTCCGCATGCTGGAATCGAGCAGTCCGCGGGTCAAGGTCTTCACCATTGGTCACTCGGAGGAAGGGCGCGAGATGATCGCCGCGGCCATCGCCGACCCCGAACTGCTAGCGGGAGCTAAGGAGAACGGCGCGCGCCTGGCCAAACTAGCCGACCCGCGTACGATTGGCCTGGACGACGACCAGGCGCGCCGACTTGTGGACCGGTCGTACCCCGTTTACTACATCACCGGCACAATCCACTCTCCGGAGACGGGCGCTCCCACCGCATTGATGGAACTCGCTTATCGTCTGGCCGTGGACAATTCGCCGTATATCAAATTCATTCGTTCGCACATGATCGTGCTGATCACCCCGGTGGTCGAAGTCGACGGACGGGACCGCATGGTCGATCTTTATCGATGGCACAAAGCCCATCCGGGAAAGGATTGGCCGTGGCCTGTCTATTGGGGACACTATGTCGCGCATGACAACAACCGCGACGCTATGGCAATGACACTGGCTCTTACCCGCAACGTGCTCGATACCTACCTTGATTGGCACGCACAGGTCCTGCATGATTTGCACGAGTCGGTTCCGTTTCTCTATGACAATACGGTGGGGGATGGCCCATACAACGCGTGGGTGGATCCTGCGTTGGCCGACGAATGGGCGGAGTTGGGCTGGAACAATGTTTCCCAGATGGCAAGCCTGGGCATGCCGGGAGTGTTCACCCACGGTGACTTCGATACCTGGAGTCCAGGGTATTTGATGTTCCTGGCCGGCATGCACAACGGTATCAGCCGGCTCTACGAAACCTTCGGCAATGGCGGCGCGGACACGGAAAAGCGTATTCTCAAACCGGAACAGTATTCGCGCACATGGTACCGGCAAAGTCCTCCGCTCCCTATCGTCACCTGGTCGCAGCGGGACAATAACAATTACGAGGAAAGCGCTCTCCTTTTAACTCTCTCCTACTTCTCCCGCAACACGCATCATTTTCTGGAAAATTACTACCTCAAGAGCAAGCGCGCGGTCCAGAAGCCCTCGCTCGAGGGACCCGCCGCCTATGTGATACCCGCCGGTCTGGCCGACACCAATCGCGAGATCGAGCTGCTCAAGGTATTAGAGCGTCAGCATGTGGAAATACAATCCCTCTCCGCTCCAGCCACGTGCACACTGCCTCCGGAAAAACGGGGAGACAAGCCAGGCCAGGAGACGTTTCCAGCCGGTAGCATCGTCGTGCGCATGGATCAGCCCTATTCCAGGGTTGCGGATGCGCTGCTCGATCGCCAGTTTTGGGCTGCCGACGATCCTCAGAAGCATCCGTACGACGACACCGGATGGTCGTTCAGCCAGCTCTTCAATGTAAAGACTGTCCGGGTGGTGGATCCGGCGATCCTCAAATCGGGCATGACGCCGGTGGGCGATCCAATCGCCCTTGCCGGCAAAGTGTCGGGCAGCGGCACGGTGCTTGCCGTTGCCAACACTGGTCAGGTTTCGCTTCTGCCGCTGGTATACAAATTCAAGGGCGCGAACTTCCAGGTGGTGGAAAAGCCATTCGACGCCGACGGCAAACATTTTGCGGCCGGCTCGCTGCTCATCACG
The DNA here is from genome assembly GCA_049522955.1 of Acidobacteriaceae bacterium. GTDB lineage: Bacteria > Acidobacteriota > Terriglobia > Terriglobales > Acidobacteriaceae > PALSA-350. The sequence goes on along the minus strand of JBEKNJ010000007.1, from coordinate 40,098 downwards.
GCAGCTGAGGATGACAAGGTTGCGGATACTCTACACGCTTTGTCCCTTGATGCTTCCCGCCTCAGCGCATCGCCTGGCGTGCCGGCCCACACGGTCACCGCACCACGGGTCGCGTTCATGCATACCTGGCTTGCCACACAGACGGAAGGCTGGTGGCGCTATGCCTTCGACACTGCAGGCGTTCCCTTCGCCTACGTGAGTACGCAGACCGTGGCGAAGGAAGAAGATCTGCGCGCCGAGTACGACGTCATCATTTTTGCGCCCGTAGGCCACGCTTCCACGCTGGAGATCCTTAACGGCATCCCGGCGTGGAACAATGCATTACCCTGGCAGAAATCTGAGCTGACACCAAACCTGGGTGTGCCCGATAGCACGCCCGATATGCGACCGGGGCTTGGTTACGACGGTCTGGCTCACCTGAAGAAGTTTGTAGACCAGGGCGGTTTGCTCATCACCTGCGAAGATACAGCCCAGTTCGCGATCGATACTGGCCTTGCCCTTGGGGTCAGCGTTGCTCCCCACGAGGATGCACGTGTTGTTGGCTCTGTGCTCAACACCCTCTTCGTCGCCCGCGAGAATCCCGTTGCCTTCGGCTACGGGGAAGGCGTTCCCGTCATGAGCGCGAGCGGCATGGCATTCAATGTCAGCAATACCCTGGCGCGCGCACCTACCCGTATTTTGATGGACCCTTACGCCCAGCGTCCAACCGGGCGTGGCAGCGTGGACGACAGCGACGAGCCCCAGGGCAGAAAAATTGCCCAGGCAGAGCCTCTCGTCAAGCAACAACCATGGGAGCCAAAGGCGCTTAACGAGGAAGACACCCGCAATAACCCACTGGTCATCCCGGTGCAATACCGGCCGGATGTGATTTTGCGCTTCTCCGACGCCAAGACCCTGCTGCTTTCCGGCCTTCTCGACAAGGGCACATCGATCGCCGAACATGCCGTCGTCGTCGACGCCCACTTGGGAGAAGGGAACGTGCTCCTGTTTGGCAACAATCCCGTCTATCGTGGTGAGACAATCGGCACATACGCTTTGGTATTCAACGCGATCCTTAATTACCGGCAGCTGGCGCACCAGCCTGCAACTCCGCAGCGCCCTTAGCTTGCGTGAGCCAGCAATCCTGGCTTGTACCAGGCTTCCATCCTCAAACTATCTCAAAGGAGCATCCCAGATAGACGCGTTCGATTTAGGATCGCCTCCGTCTGTCCTTGTTTGCAATCGATACAGACGGTCATTTCAAGAGACTTGATGTGCTCGTCGGCTTGGGTACAGGTGTACGCAGCCGACCAGCAAAGCATTCCATAGGACAAGGTGTCCTGCGCGCAGGCTCTTGCGCGAAGGCAGCCTTCAAGTCGCCATCGAATAGCGGGGCGGCTCCACGGCGAAGCTTTGCATCGCCTGAGTAAGCTGCGAATCGACCTCGTCTGCGATCGTCATCACTTGAATCAACAGCACGCTGAAATCGATGCTGGCCAGATTCTGCTGCAGCCGGTTAAAAATGCAGACTTGCAGGATCCTGGATTCCTCAACCATCATCGCGGCTGTATAACCTTGCCTTAGCCGATCCGCGCCGTGACGAGCCGCATTAATAGACGGTAGCTCCTTGCTGCCGAGAGGTCTGTGCGACCGCAGACGATGTATCAAATCGGAAAACAGCTGAGGTAGATGCTCGCAACGCACGTCATGGCTCAACCGCAGTCGCATCAGACTATCCTCGCGCTGGACCAGCTCGAACCACTCTTCAATAGTATCCTCCTGCGAACGCTGGAGAATTGTTGCCACGCTTTCGACGATGCGGGAGTAAGCATGCCCGCTTGCCACTCTTCTTTGAATCGCTTCAACCAACCCGTTGACACCCGCAGATTTGACGAGTATTTCATCAGCCTGAAGCAAAATAGCCCGGGCAGCGGCGTCCATCTCAGGAAACGAAGTTAATAACATCGTTATCGTTTTAGGATTGGAATGGCGCATCGCGCTCACCACGGTGAGGCCGTCTCCGGCCCCCGGCATGTGTAGGTCGCTCAATAACACGTCATAAGTACCCAGATTGATCAGCGTAAGAGCATCGGACACGTTGGTTGCTGTCGCCACGTCGAAGCCACTATGACGTAGCACGGTGGCAAAGGTTAGCAGCGCAATTTCGTCGTCATCTACCAGCAACACCTTGGGGGGAGACGATTGAGGGTAGTTCTCGGGGAGCATACCACTGCCTCTTCTGCGTGACGTGCCACCAACTAGAGCAGGTAATGATAACAGTCGCTGAACCACGGTATGGATCAGTTCCTGCTGAGTAGCAAGTCTAAATAAGTGTGCTCTCATCAGTGCGAAGAGTACAGGGGTTTTGCAACTAATTACGAGTGCCGTACCGGGCGCGCGACTGTCAGATGTGACAGATGTGTGCAAAATTGCACAGACAATGCGCTCGGCGGCCAGTCGCTGTTCGTGAGAAGTGTCGGCCAAACACTGTCACTGCTAGTCTCCGCATGAGATACATCTGCGATCCGCGATGCAGTATGTTGTTCCATGCTAAGCATCGGCGCCTGGCCTGATCAGCCCTGAGGGGTGCAGTCGTGCACATCTATTCTGCAGTTGAATAGAGCAATACATCTATGATCGCTAGGTGTTCGTGATTGACCGCACCGTTCTATAGCGCGTTTTCAGCGTTCTTCAATTGGTAGGCAGCTACCTTCAAGGCTTCAGGGCCGTCCTTGTGTGTTCTCACTTCTCTCGACTGAAGAGAGAATGATTTCAAAGCTCGCTTGAACTTCTGGATCCCCTGTTCCTTGCACCACACAGCATGCCTGGCTTGAGTGCATAGAGCATGGACGCTATCGGTTGTTCTGTTCGGATTTCCGCACAAAAGATAGCGGCAATGTTTGTCATGCTGGCAGAACTGCAATTGCGACCTGGGTATACCATCGCCGCATTCGCAGCATTGATCCATACCTTTGTGAGTCGAACGGATGTGGTGCCCCAACTTGGATCTCAGGTACGGTTCGCTGCATATTGAGCATTTCTGTTCATTTAACTTAGCCATAGTTTGCCCTTTCCCTTTACAGTGCCCCCTCATTCGGACGTGTCCAACCGTGGCGATATCCGAGGGAGTAACTGCGGGAGTATCCGTCGTTTAGTAGGACAACCCAGGCGTATTGATTCTTGGCCCCCTTGAACCTATCAATGCGTCCCTCCTTCTGACCGTCTAACCACGCCTGGTCATTCATCGACTTAGCCCTCCCGTTCTTCCTTACCACTCAATGCTCTGCTAAGCGCTGCACCGACTGCGATCAACCATAAGGCTTACCTGTAATGGTGCTTTTTGGTGATTCGTTTAACTATTGTGCGTGCACGAATCGAAGGCCGGCGCGTCTGGGGAGCGAAGTGAGGCGAGGAGACGTTGAAGTTGACTAGCGGGTTGCCGGGGCGGATGGTTCTTGACGTAGAGTCGCTGTCCCGGCTGCGGAAGGCGCGTAATTGCTTTCCGAAGTGGGCTCCGGAAGAGCCACACAACGCAGCATTTCAGATGTTGCTCGCGGAAATCGGCGTGCGACTCAGGGTTTTCGGTCAAAAAGAGCCCGCGGCGGTCATGAACTCGACTCGCGTCAGGGAAGTCGTGGACGAACTCGCTTTGCCACGAACCAATGCTGGAATTTCTCTCAGGCTGAGATTCTCGTCGAGACTGACGGTGACGCGTCTGGACCCTGGACTAGCTGCCTTCGCATGCGTTACATCAAAGGATGGAAATATCGGCAAAGACCAATGAACTCAACCAACAAGGGCTGGAAAGGGAGAGGAAGGCGGTTCCGTCAGAGGCGCAGACAACTCAGGTAGGGCTTGACTTGCGATCACGGATAACTCGACATCCTCGAGTCGGATGTGACGCCCGCCAATCTCCAGGTCCAGCCCAATGTGAGAGAGAACTTGGCCGGTGTGCAGAATATTCCGGCCCGACGGCATTTCGATCCACGCCCGGGCTCGCACGAATGGGTCGCGCCCTACGTCGTCGCCCAGGTCCTTATAGCGGTAAGCCCACACCGGCGTCTGGTTTTCGTCAAAACACGACGAGGAGGGATTATCCGGGGGCTGATGAGAACTGGGATGCGTCAAGTATTCGAAGATTCCAGGGAATGTCATCGCTAAAGTGTACTCTTTACATTTTAAGTGGTATGTACAAAAGGGGACAGGCGATGGTTCTAATCTTATCCCGCTAGGCCAGTCGGCAGCTCGGCAACATGAGATCTTTCGTGCACGTGTATCTGTGACAGGCTCCTGCGCAGTGCGAGGAAGATAATGCTGGCCTATTTCACGACATACGTTATGCCGGTAGTGAACTGAAAACTATTACGGCGGAAACCTTCGGGTGGGTCGCCGAGGTAATTGTCCGTAGATGAGAGAGTGAAGTTGAGCCTCTTGTAGACCGGAAAGACGAAGTTTGCGTTTCCCACAGCGGAGTAAGCCCGGACAACGTTGAAGGTCGGCGTGAGCGTGACGTACTCGTTGAACTTGATATTGTGGGCAAAAGTCCGCGACCAGCTCTCGTTGAGATCCGCGCCGATCAGGTTTACCGAGGGCGTCCCGAGTCCGCTTTCCACGCCGTTGTAAAACTGTTGCTGCTGATACAGCAGGATTGCTTTGATATCGAAGTTCTCTTTCGGCTGTTTAATGATGCTCCAGCCCAGACCCGCACCGTAAGCCTGCTGTAGCTGGAGGCCATTGCCAAAGTTGTGGTCGGCGCTTGCGTTGACCAATCCAAAGATGACCGGTGAAAGGTATTTGTCCCACTCTGCATCGCCGTGCAGGATATTGGTTTTGCTGGTGGAAGCAGCCTGAAAGATTTCTCCCTCGGAGAGGATCTCTGAATTTTTCGCAAGGCCGTAGGTACCGCTGAGATTCAGCGTGGTCTTGCTCGCCGGCGGCAGCCACGCGATGGTTGGGATGGAACGGACTAGGGCTACGGCACCAGTGTAGGTCTGGGCGCTGTTGGTAGCATCCACCACGCTGGCCCCGAGAGTGATGGACCCGGCCCAGCCGTAAAGGAAATCCGACTCGCTCTGGATCTCGCGATGAAAGGTGGCGGCATCCAGAAGGGAAGCGATCTGGCTTGACGGAATAGATTTCTCTTCGGCGTGGGCAGGGCTGACGTTGACCGAATCGTTCTTGAGGGTGATGCTTCCGACAGGGATTTGTTCCACGGCGGTCTTACGGGTAACGCGCTGACCTTTTTCCACCGCGGCGAACGGATGGGCTGTCTTGAGCGTCTTGACCTTTTCCAGGGGCACCGTCACATTCCCGAGGATCTCGCTATGGAACGTGACGGTGCCACCGAGAACACTGATCAGCTTGCCGGCGAGTTGCTCGCCATCGCTGAAGGTGATGGTGTCGGTTGTTTGCGCGTAGCACCGGATGGCCCACAGGAACAGCAAAATAAAAGTCCATGCAATGTGGCGCGCTAAGGTAAGGAGTAATTTCCGATCAGACGTGTGCAAATTAAGCTCCGCAACAAAAATTACGGGTGCCCCGTCCTTCGCGCTCTTCGCGAAGGGTGGGTACCACGAATCTCAACGAAATATGGTGAGGAAGGCGCAGACGGACAAGTGAAAAAAAGCGGGATAGATGGAAGCGACCCTGATGGAAGTAGGTTACGTCACTCGCAATGACAGATCAAGGCTTGATGGGCGGCCGGGGGAGCCGCCCACTTTGCGTACACCTTTAACCTTTGAGGAAGGCCAGGAGATCAGCATTGATTGTTTCGGCCTGCGTGGTTGGCATGCCGTGCGGGAAGTCCTTATAGGTTTTCAAGGTTCCGTTCTTCAACAGCTTCGCAGACAGCGGCCCGGCGGCGACGTAGGGAACGATCTGGTCGTCTTCACTGTGCATCACCAGCACCGGAATCGTGATCTTCTTAAGGTCTTCAGTGAAATCGGTCTGCGAAAAGGCCACGATGCCGTCATAATGCGCCTTGGCGCCGCCCATCATGCCCTGCCGCCACCAGTTGTCGATGATCGCCTCCGAGGATTTGGCGCCCGGGCGGTTGAATCCATAGAAGGGCCCGGTCGGCAGGTCCCGATAGAACTGCGAACGATTCGCTGCAAGCTGCGCCTGCAGATCGTCAAACACTGACTTCGGCAGGCCGACGGGATTAGCCGCAGTCTTCAGCATGAGCGGCGGCACCGCGCTGATCAGCGCAGCCTTGGATACGCCGGCTTCGCCACGCCGTGCCAGGTAACGCGTCACCTCGCCGCCGCCGGTCGAATGGCCGACATGGATGGCGTCCTTGAGATTGAGATGAGAGGTCAGAGCAGCCAGGTCGTCTGCGTAATGGTCCATATCGTGGCCGTCGCTGACCTGGGTCGAACGCCCATGGCCGCGACGATCATGGGCAATCACGCGATAGCCTTGTTTCAGGAAGAACAGCATTTGCGCATCCCAGTCGTCGGCTGAAAGCGGCCAGCCGTGACTGAACACGATAGGCTGGCCTGAACCCCAGTCCTTGTAATAGATCTCAACGCCGTCTTTGGTCTTAATCGTGGGCATATTGCTCCTTTCGAAATCCTTGCTAGTTTCCACCGAAAGATAGATGCGGCGTCCGCGCAGAAGGTTCCGGTCGATGTTTCGCTTCTTCGCGTTCTGCGGACACGAACGCGGGGGCGGAGCCGCGAAACCTTACCGCAACTTTCTGGCTACAATACGGGATTGACGAACGCACGGAGGAAATAAGGATGATCACCCTCAGCCGGCGGGCGTGGCTACAGGGGGCGGCGGCTCTCGCGCTTACGCGTTCGACGTGGGCAGAGGAGGCTCCTGCTGCCACAACAAACGTGCACGAGCTACCCCGTGCGCGGCCAGTCGTGGGAGCACGGCATTTCACCAGTGATGCGGTCGAGGCGGCCATCCACCAGGTACAAAAGCAAATTCCCGACGGGCCGCTGGCCACGATCTTCGAAAACTGCTTTCCCAATACGCTCGATACAACCGTCTTCCCGGGCAGCCACGATGGCAAGCCGGATACCTATGTCGTGACCGGCGACATCGATGCCATGTGGCTGCGTGATTCTTCTGCGCAGGTCATGCCGTATCTCTCCCTGGCAAAGCAGGACCGTAGTCTACGCGAACTGCTGGAAGGTGTCATTCGCCGCCAGGCACGCATGATCCTCATCGACTCCTATGCCAACGCATTCATGCGCGATTCCAGCGCGGCGCCCCTTAGCTGGGCAGTGAACGACAAGACGAAACACTATCCCGGCGTCGGTGAGCGCAAGTGGGAAGTGGATTCGCTGTGCTATCCCATCCGCCTGGCGTACGGGTACTGGCAGCACACGGGCGACACCGGTCCGTTCGATGCACAGTGGAAAGAGGCAGCGTGGACCATCGTGCGGACGTTCCGCACCCAACAGCGTAAGCAGGATCGCGGCCCCTACTCCTTTCAGCGGGCAGCGGAAACACCGACGGATACGTTAGCACTCGATGGATTTGGGAGTCCGGCGATTCCGGTAGGCATGATTTTCTCCATGTTTCGACCATCAGACGACGCCTGCACGTATCCGCTCTTTGTTCCCGCAAATCTCTTCGCGCTGGTGAGCCTTCGCCAGCTGGCGACCCTGGCAACCCAGGTTCTCCGGGATGCGAGCCTGGGCCAGGAAGCGCAGGCGCTCGCCGCGGAAGTGGAAACCGCGGTTCAGCGCTATGGCAAAACGCAGCACGCGCAATACGGTGAGATCTGGGCGTACGAAGTCGACGGCTACGGAAACGTGCTGAAGATGGACGATGCCAATGCGCCGGGCCTCTTGAGCCTGCCCTACCTCGGCTGTTGCGGGATCGATGATCCAATGTATCGTCGGACCCGGCAGTTTGTGCAGAGCGAAGCCAATCCATATTTCTTCCGGGGCACAGCTGCGGAGGGTATCGGCGGACCGCACGCAGGACTCAATATGATCTGGCCGATGTCGATCATTATGCGCGCTCTGACCTCGACCGATGACGCGGAGATTCGTCAATGTCTTCGCTGGCTGCGCAACACGACCGCCGGCACCGGCTTTATGCACGAGTCCTTTCAGAAGGACGACCCAAAAATATTTACCCGGGCTTGGTTCGCCTGGGCCAATACTCTCTTTGGCGAGCTGATGATGCGGTTGGCCTCCGAGCGGCCGCACGTCTTCGGTGGCGACCTCAGCTATTGGAGTTCCTAGCAGGCTGAATCAGGTTCCGCAACAAGGGTGGAAACGATACTTAACGTTCCCAAACAAAATTGTCATCTCGAGCGTAGTCGAGGGACCTGCTGTTCATCATCCGAAGCATCGAATCCGAATGGAAGCGCCGCTCCCCACTTTGTCATCCCGACCGGAGCGGAGGGATCTGCAGTGCGACGGGCCCGTCGTGGAGAGTGAATCAGACAGATTCTACTGGAGTCAAGGTGTGCCAAAGTCGTCCCCGGCCCAACTCAATGCGTTCTGCCTGATGCATCTTTCACTCGTGTGTCGTCTGCGACCCAGTTAACTTCCCAGCTTCTCCCGCCATCCGCGGAAAAGGCCTGCTCGAAGTGACAGGAGGCGGCCGTCATATCCGACCAGACATTGCGAACCAGCACGGTCTTTCCGTTGATCGGTTCCATGTCATAGAACTCTCCGCGGTCATTTCTGAACTCGCCGATGGTAGGAACTCCAATCGTGCCGGTTTTGCTGTTCGCAAAATTGAGGCTCCATTGATGGGATTTTGGATCGTAGAGTCGAAGACTTAATGCTTCGATATGCCCGGACGGACCGTCTCCGTCGAGCTCTACCATGTTGGCGCGGCCACTCCAGATCCTATGAACGACGCTCGTTCCATTGGACTCAACCCAGGTGGTTGAACCGGTCAACGGGTGCAGCAGGACCTTGAGATGTGTCTTCCAGGTCCCGAACTCAAAGTCAAACTCATGCTGCCCAGGCGGAGCATCCGAGCCGACGGCGGATGGTTGAACCGCAGCGGCGTCCGTCCGTGTATCGACCGCGATCCAGTTGACTTCCCACGTGCGTCCGCCATCTTCAGAGAACGCCTGCTCAAAGCGGATCGAATTAGGTGAAATATCCGACCAGACATTGCGGACCAAAATACTCCTTCCAAGGAACAATTCGGTGTCGAAGAATTCTCCGCGCCCATTCTTGAACTCGCCGATGGTTGGCACGGTCAGCGCCGTGGGCGTACTGGTGGTGCCACCCGAACTCGCATAATACAAATTCCATTGATGTGATTCCGGGTTGTAGAGCCGGAGCGACATCGCTTGCAGATGTCCCGCCGGACCATCAGCCTCGGTCTCCCCAAGACTCGCGCGTCCATGCCAGATGGGGCGCACTGTCGAGGATCCCACATAGTCAGCCCACTCGCCGGATCCGCTCAAAGGATGCAGTCTGCGTGAGATATGGGTTTGCCAGACTCCGATAGAGAAATCGAAATCATGCTGGCCATCCTTCACTTCCGGCTTGAGGGGAGTGGCTGACACAGGGATCGTTGCAGTCGCGGCGATAGCAGCAAGCACAAGCCGTTTCCACCAAATCATCAGGAACTCCGTAACCAGGCGCGATGCCCCGCGTTTTTCAGTAGAATGTGCTGGCATTCAGCATCGCCCAACTGGCGGTATTGTCCAAGGTCCATTTCCGGCGGAGAAGAAAGTACCACTTTAAATAGGTCATCTTATATGCAACTAGTGATACCACTTGCGCACGGCGGGGAGCCTCTCTTTCGACAGGTCTACTCCGGCCTGCGCGAAGCGATTCTCTTGAGCAAGCTTCGGCCCGGTGACCAGCTTCCCTCAACCCGCGACTTTGCCGTCCAGCTAGGTGTGTCGCGGACAGTGATTGTGCAGGCCTACGAACAGCTACTCGCAGAGGGTTTTGTTTCAGGCCGCGGCGGGTCGGGAACCTATGTGTCCGAACGTCTAATCGAGAACAGGCCACGCGCGAGAAGACAAGCCGCGGGCCTGCGCCTCTCACGCTTCGGCAGAGCAGCGTCTCTGGCGGTGCCGTCGGTCGACACTCCTCCGTCGCCTTCCGCGACGATCCGTTATGACTTTCGTTATGGCCGAAGCGATCTCGAGACCTTTCCTTCTGAAGTATGGCGCCGTTTGCTCCTCCGTCGAGCGCGAAAAGCGTCGGTGCGGCATTTTGATTACAGCTCGGCTCTCGGCAACCTTGACTTGCGTGAAGCCGTCTGCGCGCATTTGCGGCGCTCCAGAGCAGTCCGCTGCGAACCTTCTGAGATCATCATCGTGAATGGCTCACAACAGGCACTCGATCTGGTCATACGCGTTCTCGTCGAGCCCGGCGATCAGGTTGCGATCGAAGAGCCGCACTACAACGGTACGCGAGCAGCGCTGGTTGCAGCCGGCGCCCAGTTGCGCCCGGTCACTGTCGATCGGGATGGCATCGATACAGACCGGCTGCCGGACGACGCGCGGCTGGCCTTCGTGACACCGTCGCATCAGTTTCCAACCGGAGCCATTCTGCCACTGGAACGCCGGCTGGCGCTGCTCGATTGGGCGCGGCGGCGCAATTCGATCATCGTCGAAGACGATTATGATGGCGAGTTTCGCTACGATGATCGGCCGCTCGAGTCGCTTCAGGGACTCGATCAGGAAGGGCGCACCGTCTATATCGGGACGTTTTCACGCACCGTGTTTCCCGCCCTGCGCATTGGCTATGTGGTTGCGACACCCCCGGCTGTTTCCGCCTTGATCGCCGCTAAATGGCTCACCGACCTTCACTCCGCCTCGCTCGAGCAGCAGACGCTGGCTGAGTTCATCGCCCAGGGCTATTACGAGCGCCATCTTCGTCAGCTGCGCCAGAGGCACACCCAACGGCGCAAGGCTCTGTTGGATTCGGTTGACAAGTACCTGGGAGACAGGGTGGAGGTCACGGGGGCGAATGCCGGGGCTCACGTTGTGCTCTGGCCGCGGCAATCGACGGCGACCGAAGCGACACTCGTGAGAAGAGCACAACAACGCGGCGTAGGTATCTACGGGATGTCTCATTGTTTTCTGAATGCGTCCCCGCGCCCTGGATTCATTCTCGGATTCGCGCACCTGAACGAACGGGAGATCCGTGAAGGCATTCGATCGTTGCGCGGGGTCTTTTGAATCGCGAACCTACCCGCCGCCCACCCTCCGCAACTTAGTGGATCATTACTTAGTTTCAGATTTCTAATCAAACGTCGGCCAGCTGAAAAGGAAGCGTGCGCAGGCGTTTGCCGGTTGCCTGGAAGATCGCATTGCCCACGCTGGGAGCGATTAGCGCCAGCGGCGGCTCGCCCATGCCACCGGGGGGTCTGCCGCCTTCCACCAGGTAGGTTTCGAGCTGCGGCGCATCCGGCATCCGCAGCAACTCATAGCTGTTGAAGTTTTGCTGTTGAATCATTCCGTCCTTGACGGTAATGCGCTCCTTGAGCGCCGCGCTAAGCCCCATCAGGATGGCGCCCTCGATCTGAGCACGAATGCCATTTGCGTTGACCACCAGGCCAGGATCGACCACCGTGACCACGCGGTCCACGCGGAGCTTTCCATCCTTGACCGTTACCTCCGACACCTGCGCGAGATAACTGGTCTTGGAAAAGAAGCACGAGATACCGCTGCCCCGATGGGCCTCAAGAGGCTTGCCCCAGCCAGCCTTCTCTGCAGCCAGATCAAGCATTTGCACCATACGGGCGGGATCGGCAAGTTTGCCATCGAAGTTTGACCTGGGCGCGGTGGGATGGCTTGCGGCACCCTCCAGTAGACGACGGCGATAGTGATAGGGATCCTGTCCTGCCAGGTGCGCGAGCTCGTCGATGAAGCACTCGACCGCAAATACATTGAAAGAAATCTCAACCCCACGCCATGCTCCCCGGGTGGCGCCACTTTGCACAGGCACATACGACATGCGGAAATGCTGCGCCGGGTAGGGATGGTTGAGAGCGCCGCCCAACTCGAAGTCCTCCGCCTTGCGTGGGTTTGACTGACCGATGATGGTGGTGTCGGTAAGGCGGTCGGTCCAGGAAATGAGATTTCCTTCCTCATCGATGCCTGCGCGCAGCCGGTGCATGCCTGCTGGACGGTAGCGATCGTGCGTGAAGTCGTCTTCGCGGGTCCAGACGAGTTGCACCGGCCGCCGGATACGTCGAGCGATTTCCAACACCTGGTGGTTGAACGGCACGCCGAAACGCCGGCCGAAGCCTCCTCCCATAAAGGTAACGTGCACGGTTACATCTCGCTTGTCGATGCCGAGAAGTTTCGCCGCGCTCTCCTGTGTTCCCACGCCTGTTTGCGTGGGCGACCAGATCTCGCAATGGCCGTGTTCGAGCCTGGCCGTGATGTTCATCGGCTCCATGGTGGCGTGTGCCAGGTAGGGGAATTCGTAGATGCTCTCAATCTGTCTTGCCGCGGGAACATGGTCCGGATTGAGCGTCGTGTTGGTGGAATTCCAATACTCCTGTGCGTCCAGGGCGGCGCGCAGCCGGGCCGTGAGGGATTCGGAAGATTCTTCGTGATACTCGCCAGGCTTCCATTCGGCGGCCAGCGCACTGCGGCCGCGAATGGCGGCCCACGTGTTGGCAGCAACCACCGCAACCTCGCGGGTGTTCTTGTTGGCCGTGCCGGGATCGGTGGGTATTTCAAAAACATCCAGCACGCCGGGGACTGCCTTGGCTTTAGCAGCGTCGAAGCGGACCAGATCGCCGCGAAAGTACGGGCACTGAGCGACCACGGCGTAGACCATCCCTGGAATGCGAACGTCGAGACCGAATACAGCGGCTCCCTTCACCTTAGCCGGTATGTCGAGGTGCGGAATGGATCGGCCCAGCAAAGTGAAATCCTTAGGGCTCTTCAACGGGACCGTTTTGGGGTCGGGCAGAGGAAGCCGGCGGGCGTCCTGGATCAGCGTGGCATAGGAGAGAGTGCGCTGCGACGGAGTGTGCAGGACCCCGCTGTTTTGAGCGCGGCACTCGGTGGTGGGAACACGCCAGCGGCGAGCGGCCGCGGCTCTCATGGTTTCCCGCACCTGCGCTCCGGCTTGACGAAGAGGAGTGTAGCTTTCCAGGACGGAGCCGCTGCCACCCGTGCCATCGGCATTATCGGCCTGGACTACCGTGATCCTGGAGAAGTCGATCTCCGCCTCTTCGGCGAGGATCATCGGCAGGGCGGTGAAAACTCCCTGTCCCATTTCGGACTTGTCCAATACCAGTTGGACCTGGCCGTCTGGGTGGATACGGATCCAGGCGTTAAAAGGGTCTTGGGAAGAGTCAGAATGATCAAGACGGCCGCGCAGGGTGAGACCTATGACGAGCGCTCCGCCTGTGGCCGCCGATGCGGCTAGGAAAGTACGGCGCGAGACGCCGGAGCTGCTCTTGACTAAGGGCGGGCTGGGTTTGGTGCTCACCCGTGCGTCTCCGCTGCAGCGTGGTGGATGGCGTTGCGTATGCGAAAGTAGGTGGCGCAACGGCAAAGATTGCCGCCCATGGCTTGATCGATGTCGTCGCCGGTGGGATGGGGTGTCTGCGCCAGCAACGCAGCCGCGGACATGATCTGCCCAGGTTGGCAGTAGCCACATTGTGGTACCTGTTGCTCGATCCAGGCCAGCTGGACTGGATGGAGACCCTCCGCAGCAAGTCCTTCGATGGTTACGATTTCCTTGCTGGCCACGCTCGCGATGGATGTTTGACAGGAGCGGGTGGCGGCTCCATCGATGTGCACGGTGCAGGCTCCGCACATCCCAATGCCGCAACCGTATTTTGTGCCTGTCAGGTTAAGCAGGTCGCGGAGCACCCAGAGCAGCGGCATTTCCGGTTCGACATCGACGCTATGCCGGCGGTTGTTAACGACAAGTGTGAACTGGGCCATCGACGAATCCCCGACCCCAGATTCCGGCACAAGATAGCCCATGGCCAGCTGTTTGCAGCAAAGTGGTCCAAAGTTGCAGGGAGAGGCCCGATGCTGCAGGCAAAGTCCAGCGGCAAGTGGACATCACCTTTTCGGATATGCCGTGAAAATGTAATCCTTTGTCGCCGCAAGCGTGTGGCAAGCGGTGCCGCACTTCGCGTCGTGCCCCTGGGGCGGCTTGCTCGCGGTGGTGCCAGGCGTGAACGTAGCGGATGCAACGTCATAGTCGAACATGGCAAATCCCCATCCGTGCGCGTCAGAAAATCTCTTGCTGTCCTTCACGATAAACTCGACCACAGCCAGGTCCCCAGGCACCGTGTCTGGGGCGCTCGCGGAAAAAGGGGGATCGGTTAACTTCTTCGGCCTCCACTCAATCTTCGCAATTTTGGAGCCGTCGGGGAAAGGCTTACCGTTGCCGGGAACACCCTCCCGGTATGCGTTGATCATTACGGGATTCGCAACGATGAGTCGGATCACATTTGCGGCCTCGGTCTCACTCGGGCCGACAGGTTGCCAGTCTTCGTATCCCTTGAACTCAGAGAACGCGAGCCCGCCCGGCACTTTGAGAGTGTACTTGTCCTGTGCGGAACTGGCCCTGTGGCCCAGGACGGCGACCGCGAGCACGATGATTGCCACCCACAAGGGTAGAGTCCTCTTCATGGCTTTTCCTCCACTGGTGATTGCAGGTTTTGGATTGGGCCGACCGAAGTAACGCGGCGATGATAGGCCACGCAAAATGCCCTGGTCAAGGTTGCGAGCTGTCTCACACGGCATGTTGGAGGAAATCGACAGGTGCCCCAGGTTCGCCCCAGCGTACCTGGGAAGAAAATGACGGGCGAAGCCCGACGATCGATTTCGCTAAACCAATTCGCAGATTCCTATCAGGAAGGCCATCGAAGACTTGATCCGTCCCCTCTGTTTCATGAACGCTCGCCATTAAACCCGAAGCGGCGCGGCTCTGCAAGGTTCCAGACCGCCCCCCGGCGAATTCTGCTTCTCAGGAGGCAATCCCCTGTACACTTCGATGGCCAGGAATACCAAACGTAGATCTGGTCTAGCTTACGGAGGATGAAAGACAAATGAACGGGAAATTTTGGAAAGTGTTCACGGGCCTGGGCGCAGTCGCGATGTCCGCCGTTTGGGCCGGGCAAGCTTGCGCGCAGACCTCAGAGATCAAAGAAAAGCCCGCGCTGTATACGTACGTCGCGGATTGGAATATCCCCCGGGAAAAGTGGGGCGACATGGAGAAGTCCTACGCGGGTACTCAGAAAATACTGGATAAGGCCGTCGCCGACGGGACCATCGTGGGCTATGGCAGCGATGTGACCCTGGTTCACCAGGGGGACGGCGTTACGCATGACGATTGGTGGTCGGCGATGTCCCTGGCCGGTGTGCTCAACGTGCTGGACCAGCTGGAGAAGGCCAGTGATTCGTCCACTTCCGTGCTGGCCAGCGCCACGAATCACTTTGATAACGTCTACGAAAGCCGGTATTACAACTATCACCCAGGAACAGTGAAGGATGGCTACACCTATGAGGCCTCCTACCGCTTAAAGCCGGACGCGCCGGACGACTCGGTGGAGGTGCTCAGCAAGAAGCTGATCGTGCCCCTGCTGGAGAAACTATTCGCCGACGGCACGCTGCGCGAGTACGAAGTCGATACGCAAGCAATCCACACCGAAGCGCCAGGCTTGTTTACGATCATCTACCTGGCAGCGAGCGCGGAAGGTCTCGATAAGGTCAACGCGGCCCTGGATGCAGCGATCAAGGCCGACCCGCTGGGCGGAGTGGCTTTTGGTTCCATGGTGGACATAAGCGCGCACCACGATGAACTGGGTCGCAGTATGGCCACTTACAAATAGCGCGGTCAATAGTGCAGCGGATCTTGGGGTGCCCCATATCTCGCTCGTTTTTCGCGAGATGTGGGAGACCAAAGATATCCACGTGCCTCTTTCTGAGGGTCAGGAAAAGGTCAAGGTTCGTGGTCTCCCACATCTCGCGAAAAACGAGCGAGATGTGGGGCACCCCACGATTCCCGGAAGGGAAAAAATCTGCCGAAGCCTAGACGGTGGCGATCTGCGCCGTAAGGTTCACCCGCGCCTTCGCTGGTTCTTCCGCCGCTGCCAGCCGCCGGATCGACAACACCGTGATGTCATCCTCCTGCCCAAACGCACACGCGGCTTCCACAATCTGCTCTGCCGACTTCCTCTCCTGCGCCAACCTCTGCACTCGTTCAAACCCGAACAACTCACGCGTGGCATTCCGTGCTTCCACGATTCCATCGGTATAAAGCGTGAGCGTTTCCGCTTCCTGCAGGCGAAAAACAAGGTCCTCATAAACCGTATCGACGGAGAGGCCCAGTGGCAGAGCGCCGCGCAGTGGCAACTCCTCCCCGTCGCGAAAAGGAGCCAGATGCCCCGCGTTGGCCATGGTCGCGTTGCCGTTCGCTTCTAATCGCAATACCACGCAGGTGGCGAACCCATCCTGCACCCGGCCGAACAATCTACGATTTAATCCCTGCAGAATCTCCGCGGGTTGTTGCGTGTAATCGGCCAGTGTCCGCAGCGTTCCCACGATCAGCGAAACCGTCATCGCTGCTTTGAGCCCCTTCCCGCTCACGTCCCCGATGACGATCAAGGTGCTCGTATCGGGCAACGCCACGACCTGGAAGAAATCTCCGCCTAACTCTGCTGCCGGCTTGTATACGCTGTCGATGGCGAATCCGGGAACGGGGGGAACCGTTTCCGGCACCAGCACCTGCTGTACCTCACGCGCCGACCGCACTTCCATCTCCATGCTCGCCTGCCGCCGGCGCTCCAGATACTGTTCGCGCGCTACGGTAAACACCAGGGCGACGAAAGACAGCGTCTCCAGGATCACGCGCATGCCAAATTTGTACTCGCCGAGCGAAAAGCCCACATTAAACATGCGCGTGAACGCATGGTCCCAATGGGTAATCTGCACTCCCTGGCCCACGATTTGGAGCGCGAACACCCAAAGTCCCGTGAAGACGAGGATCGACGCCAGCGGCCACAGGTGGATCTGCGGCCGTCGTCGTAAGCCCCCAACCAGGATGGCCAGGATGAAAAGGGGCGCAATGGAATAGATGGCGGTGGTGAGGGCATCCGTCCACACCGCGGTTTTCCCGCCATTTTCCCAAAAGAAGAGGGTGATGAGGTCGACTACGGTCGCCGCGAAATACACCCCCACCAATCCCACCGTCCATCGTCTCCATGACCTCTCGCGATCCATACCGAACAGCGAAAGCAGTACCGCCCACAAAGAGATGTTCGCCGCGAAGTCGAAGAACAGCAGGTAAAACTGGTCAGTCAAGAAACCGATGTCACCCGACGCGACGATGCGGCGGAGAACCGAAAGACCGATCGTGGTCAAATAAATGGCCAGCCAGAAATACAGACTGCGCGTGCGCTCGCGCAGGAAAAGCAGCAAGGAGATGAAACCGCTCACCATCATGAGGCAGGAAGAGATGAGCGTCGGCAGGGAAGCACGCTCCTGCGCCATGCCCTTTATCTTCTTCTGCAACTCCAGGTAGGTCGCATCGCCGACGCGTGGAACGCTCTCGAAACCGCCTACGGCGACCGAGTCGGTCGACGCAAGCATGGGCTTCCAGACCCGGACGGCCAGCACCCCCGAAGCACTGGGCAGGGCAAACGTATAAGCGTGTGGAAAGGCGTCCCAGTGCGCGTGCGGCGGCACTTTCCCGCTGCCGCCTATTTTCTTTCCGTTCCAGTAGAGCTCATACGTATCGTCCACCGGCGGCATCAGGATGGTCAGCGGGCCGGATGTTTCGACGTCGATTCTCTTGCGATACCAGGCAAAGCCTACATACGCCGGATGGGTTTGCGCACCCCACGTTGTATCTCCACGGAGTTGCTCCCAGTCTGAGTCGTTGAAGCCCGGCTGCGCCCACGCCAGATCGTCGCCCGTGTGAAAACGCCAGTTTCCGCTAACTTCGACGAAGCCTTTGCCGGGATCCTTTGTCTTGAAGGCGGTTGCATCCTGGCCCCAGAGGGGAAAAGCCGCGCAGACCAAAATGAGCAGAAGCGGCCATTTGAGCAAAGGCCGAACGTCGTGGATCGCGAACACCATGTACGAAGACCTCGTCTCAAACGCAAGCAGTTCGATTCAGGTGCTACTGAGAATACGGTGTTTCCCCAGAGAATGACAGACCGGAAGCCTGCGGCGCCGGGCGAAACCAACGGTACACGACGCAGGCACCTAAAACAGTGCAGTTATTTTGCGCGCTTTGACCGACACCCGGCAACCATCCAGTGCCGGGATCCCGTCAGATATCCTTCGAAGAGCAGTACACATAACGAGAGGGTTGTTGAGGATATTGCGTGAAGAAGAATCTTCTGCCGATTGAGGCGATTGCAGGCAAGCTGGATTTACCCGAGGAACTATACGAGAAGCGCAGCCCGGTCAGCGGGAAGTTAAGCCTGGAGCTGCTGAAGGATGCGCGATTTAACCGCGGCGGCAAGCTCATCCTGGTGACCGCCACCACACCGACGGTTTCCGGCGAGGGCAAGACCGTCACCTCGATCGGCTTGGTGCAGGGCCTGGAAGCGATTGGAAAACGCGCCATTCTTTCTTCGCGTGAGCCGTCGTTGGGGCCGGTGTTCGGTATGAAAGGGGGAGCCGCCGGGGGCGGCCGCTCGCAGGTGGAGCCCGCGGCCAAGATCAATCTGCACCTCCACGGCGATTTCCATGCAATTACGAGTGCGCACAACCTGCTGGCAGCCCTGATTGACTCGCACATGTTTCATGGCAATGAGCTGGATCTGGATCCGCATGCGATCACCTGGCCACGCACGCTCGACATGAACGATCGCGCGCTGAGGGCCATCACGGTGAGCGTGACGGGCGCAGATAAGAAGCGGCGCGACGGCAGCAATCGATCCAGTGGATTCCTGATTACAGCAGCGTCGGAAATTATGGCGATCCTGGCCCTCGCTTCCAGCCGCGAGGATCTGCGCGCGCGGTTGGCACGTATCGTGATCGGACCGAACCGCAAGGGCTTGCCGGTGCGCGCATCGGACCTGCAGGCAACTGGACCGATGATGGCGCTGCTCAGCGAGGCGTTGCTGCCAAACCTGGTGCAGACGACGGAGGGGACACCGGCAACGGTACATTGCGGTCCATTTGCCAACATCGCGCATGGCACCAGTTCGGTGATCTCGCAACAAATGGGTTTGCGGTTGGCGGACTACGTGGTGAACGAGACCGGCTTCGCCTCGGACCTCGGCTTTGAAAAGTTCATGGATCTTGTCAGTCCGTCCTCAGGGATTAAGCCGTCCATCGCCGTGCTGGTGACGACCGTGCAGAGCATGAAGCAGCAGGGCGAGGGCGATCTCGAGCGCGGGTTTGCGAATCTCGATACCCATATCCGCATTGTCAAAAGCTTTGGATTGCCGGTGGTCGTTGCGATCAACCGCTTCCCGAACGATACGGAAGCGGAACTCGAATCACTGCGGGCCTATTGCGAGGCGCGGGGAGCGGCGTTTGCGCTTTCCGAAGCGTTTGCCAAGGGTGGGGAAGGAGCGGCCGCGCTGGCGCGGAAGGTCGTTGAGGTCATCGAGGCCCATCCAGATATCGCGCTCACGAGAACGTATGAGGCCCATGATCCCGCTGTGGAGAAGATCACAAAAGTGGCTCAGAAGATCTATGGCGCAGACGGCATTGAGCTCAGCGAGCGCGCGAAGGAAAACCTGGCGCGGTTTACCCGCTGGGGCTATAGCGAACTGCCCATTTGCATCGCGAAGACACAATATTCGCTGAGCGACGATCCCAAGCGGTTGGGCGCGCCACGGGGATGGAAGTTGCATGTGACCGACGTAGCGCTCTCAGCGGGCGCTGGATTCCTGGTGGTTATCTCGGGCGCAATGATGCTGATGCCGGGGCTGCCAAAAGCCTCGCGCGCATTGGGGATCGATGTGGACGAGGATGGCGAGATTACCGGGATGTAGCGGCCACGCGAGTAGAATGCTTTGTTGAAATTTGTCGAAAAGAACTGGGACTGAAGCCGGTGTCCTCGCGAAGTCAAGACAATCTGCCCGATCCAGTCAGTCAGCCGAACGTTCCCACGAACAGCCCTGCTGTCGGCGACCTGATGACGAAATAGATTGGCCCCCAAGGCCCCGGGGAGGTTGAACTTCAGCAAGCCCCTGAGAAGCCGGAGGGAATCGACGGGTGCCCCACGTTCGCCAAAGCGTACGTGGGCCGAAAACGATGGGCAAAGCCCAACGACCGCTTTTCGGGCGCAATGATGCTGATGCCGGGGCTGCCAAAAGCGTCACGCGTATTGGGGATCGATGTGGACGAGGATGGCGAGATTACGGGGATGTAAGGACTAGGAGGGACCTGCTGTTTCTTTTCGTTCTCACCAAGGCTCTAGGAATCCATCGTCATAGAAATGAAACGCATTCCCGTCGGACTAGAGGCCAGCTCTCCCTGCTGAAGTAGTCTCCCCCCATCTCGGGTGAAGAGATCCGCTCCGTTTTCGGTTCTCACGCAAAGACTAAAGCGTAGCTAATGTTGCCAACAGGACAAACTTATAAACCGCAAAGCATGATTATTTCGGGCTCGCTTTGAGGTGGTGAGCTCTGCCGCCAAAGGGGAGCCAGGAAGCCTGTTCCTTCGATCCTTCCATGATTGAGGAAATCTTGCATTCTGACCCTTCGAGCCCGCCAGGGGAGCAGCGACAAATCGCAACCGTGACGACGGCGGGGGTTTCCGGGACCGAATCCAGGAGCGTGCAGTGGGCGACGATCCCCCAGAGAACCTAAGCAAAGAGGCTTTGAAAAGTGCTTTTGCTTACGTGCGTAACGAGATAGAGAGCGGTGAACTTGGCTCTGACTATCGGGCCTCGCTGCTTGGGCTATGGACAATGGTGGGCAACTTTATCAATATAGAGGGCGGCCTGTTCGCCATTCATAAGGGTGTGCTGGAAGAGGAGACAACTGTTCAGGAAACTGGGATGCCATTTGAGTTTCAGCCCGTCAGTTTGAATGTTCTGGATGCCTATGCAACATCCGTGCTGGCCGCCGACGTTTCCATTTCTGACGGAAACGAGATCGTATTCTCATGCCAACTGGATGTGGGTGAGGCTCTTCGGCAATCCTTGAGCGCCGCTTCGGACCTCTGGATTTCACTGCGGGCGTTCGCAGGCGGAGAGCCGTGCATCGCGATGAGCCGCGGCAATGTTGGTCTGCTGCAGTCCTTTCCGGCAACCGTGGAAGCCAAGGAGATGCAGGTGGGTTTATGGACCAAAAAACAGCGGCCTGGGTTCATCTTTCTGACCAGTTTGATCGGCTGTGAAATCAGGATGATATACCCAGGCAAGATGCTCGCAAGCAAGGTGCCTTATCTTCTACGGCATCCAGCCAAAGAGTGGCCGCGTGCGACACTCCGCTTTCCTGTGACCAGGGAACTGCGGATGAAAGCGCGTAAGGTAGTTGATTTCTTGCTGGACGATTCGCCAGCCTCAGCCTGTGAAGCCTGAAAGAGGGCAGTGTCGAGTGATTTTTGTTCAAGTCGCCGTAGGCGCTAGCTCCCGACCGGCCTTGCAACGGCCCGGAGACCGCGCGTTCTTGTCTTGACGTCACTTCCACTCAAGGGAAGCGTTGAATTCCTGGAATTTAACAACCAGGCAATATAGCTTTCATCCTCGTGGCTAGCGGTACTTACAACACTCTTAAACCGTGGCGACTTCATCATACCGCCGGTTGTACTCGTAAAGTTCCAACTTGCCGCGGCTCCCCCGATTCGGATTTCCGATGTATCGTGTCACGCCGCAATTAACCGGCTTCTCGTTCTTATCCAAATGGAGGAATGCCTCCGGGCTCAGCCTCTCGAAATTCGCACGCGTCGCCAGGATGGTTAGATGATGCGTGATCGCCATCACTCTCTTCCCGGCAAACTCGCGAGTAATCGTAGTAATCCAGGAAAGGTTCCGTTGACGAACATCGGGAATATTCTCCCCGTTGAGGAAGCGGTAGTCATAGTCCCCGAGCAATTTGTACAGTTCAGCTTGTTCCGGATGCATCAGGAAATAGATTTGCGAGTCATTGTAAAGAAGACCGAGCCCATGATCTTTTTCGCGGATGCGCTCCTCCCGATAAACGGTCGCATTTCGCAGGGCGGCCCACTCTTCCTGCAGAAGATGCAAGGTTTGCTCAGTGCGAAGATAGGGAGAGACGAAAATGACATCGGGAGTGTTCACCTCCAATTTGCGCATCTCTCTTCCCGTCGTTCTGGCTTGTGCTTCGCCAGCCGGGGTGATTGGAGTATCGCGGTCGCTGTAACCAAGTGCGTGCCGCTTGTGAAGCATGGCGGCCAGGTGCTGGAGTTCAGGATTCGAACGATCCTTCTCGAGCAATGTCCGGAATCGACGATAATCGGGATCGGCATCCTTTTGCTTTTTCAAGTTGTTGTACGCCGATTCCGCGTGGCGGATTAACAGCAGTTCTGCAGGCCATTTCATAAGATCGCTCCCCTTCAGGATACCTCGCTGCTATGGATATCCAATCTGCCTGTTGGCCCGTGAGAAAGCGCGCCAAATTGGAACGATCCAGACGCTCGCGACGGCGGCGACCGATAAAACACTCAGGCGGAGGTCGTAGCACGCATTGACCGGCACGCCCACTCGAGGCTTAGGCTTAATCAGTGGCAATGGACCGGCGTTCTTTCCTGCAGTCCCTGGGTGGCACCACGCTCGCTACCGCGTTTCCGGCGAGTATTGCCAGAGCGCTGTCGATGCGTGCACCTGACCAAACTTGTAGCATCGCGAGCGTCGAGCACATCGTCATCCTGATGCAGGAGAACCGGGCTTTCGATCATTACTTTGGCACGCTGAATGGTGTGCGCGGGTTTGCCGATCCGAGAGCCGTTACTCTGCCTTCCGGCAATCCGGTCTTTTACCAACCCAATGGCACGGGGGGTTATACTCTGCCCTTTCACCCGGCCGCTCGACCTCTCGGGCTGCAGTTCCTTGAAGACCTTCCCCACGACTGGAACTCGACGCATGGCGCCCGGAACGATGGAAAATACGATCAGTGGGTGCGGTACAAGGGCGCCGTGACCATGGCCCATCTCACCCGCGCCGATATCCCGTTTCACTACGCACTGGCCGACGCTTTTACCATCTGCGACGCCTATCACTGCTCCCTGCTGGGACCAACTTATCCGAACCGTTATTACATGTGGACAGGATGGACCGGCAATGACGGCGGCCACGGCGGACCGGCACTGGAAAACGTCTGGAATGGTTACAGTTGGCTGACCTTTCCTGAACAGCTGGAGAAGGCCCGTATTTCATGGAAGATCTATCAGGATGGGGGCCAGGGAATGGATGCGGCCCACGACTGGGGATGGGATATGGCCAATCCCTATGCGGGTAATTACGGCTGCAACTCCCTGCTCCGGTTCGATCAATATCTCCAGGCTGAACCCGGGAGCCCATTATTTGAGAATGCCAGGACCGCCACCAACGTCTCCGCCGGTGGCTCCCTCTTCGAGCTCTTCCGCCAGGATGCTTTGGCCAACAGGCTCCCGCAAGTGTGCTGGATCGTCCCTCCCGAAGCTTACAGCGAGCACCCCAACTGGCCGGCCAATTATGGGGCCTGGTACGTTTCCCAAATCCTTGATGCGCTGACTGCCAATCCCGAGGTTTGGAGTAAGACCGCTTTCTTTCTCACCTATGACGAAAATGACGGCTTCTTCGATCATGTAGTGCCACCAACGCCGCCACAGACAAGAGCTCAAGGCTTATCCACCGTGGAAGTCACCAACGAGATATTCGCCGGGAATTCGAGATTTGTGGCAGGACCCTACGGTCTCGGCATGCGTGTGCCCATGCTGGTCATTTCCCCCTGGAGTACGGGGGGATGGGTCAACTCTGAGGTATTCGATCATACGTCGCTTATCCGCTTCATCCAGACCCGCTTCGGTCTCGCCGAGCGGAGCGAAAGCAACATCACTCCTTGGCGTACCGCCGTTGTCGGCGATCTTACTTCGGCATTCAACTTTGGCCATTGTGCAGCGAGAGAGATCCCCCTGCCCGGGGTCGCCTCCTACGCGCCCATCGACAACACCCGTCACCCGGATTACTCCCCGGCGCCCCCCGCACAGCAAGCGATGCCGACGCAGGAGCCTGGCACGCGGCCTGCCTGTGGTCTTGCCTATTCTGTCAATGCTTACGGCGAGGTGGATTCCGCCGCTGGCGCTTTCACCCTACGCTTTGTCAATTCCGGAACCAGGACGGCTGTATTCCAGGTGCGATCCGGTAATATCGGGATCGGTCCCTGGACCTACACTGTCCAACCGCAGGCTGAGCTCGCCGACAGCTTTAAGTTTGAGAGCCATGGTGAAGTGGCCTACGACCTTTCTGTTTATGGTCCCAACGGCTTCTTCCGTGCTTACAAGGGAAGGTCAGGCAGCCAATCAGACGCTAATTTTCAAAGCTCAATCGTCTATAGCGTCGCCCGCGGCGGCATCACTCTGCAGGCACAAAACATGGGCGTCGAATCCGCTGAGTTGCAGGTCAAGAACCTCTATGACAGCGAAATCGTGACCAGGGTCGTCGAGCAGGCTGCGGTGGTGAACCAATTCTGGTCACTACGAAATTTATTTGGCTGGTACGATGTGGTCCTCTCGGTCCAATCTGATCCAAATTTCCGGCAACGGTTTGCAGGCCATCTCGAAACCGGGCAGCCCAGCAGGACCGATCCTCACATCGATTCCTTTAAGGCCTAGGTAGTTGATGAATCTGCAAGCCTGGCTCGCCGTCTTTCATCCGGATGATCCTGACTCTTCGATCTTTCAGGCTGCACACTTGCGGCCCTTCTTTGTGAGACGGTGCCGTTAGCCGCATAGTTGCCTAAGCCATCGCAGCCTTTCATGCGTCCAGGATTATGTCGACCCCCGGTCGCCACCGGATCGCGAGTCATGCTTTCACCCCAAAGGCCGCCGCGACTTTGTCAAATTCGCTCCGGGTTTCACATTCAGAAATCGATAGCACAGTCACAGTTACGCACTCTTTTCGCTATCGAAAGATTATGCAAACGCGATCTCATTTATGCCGTCTGTAGGGTTAGAAGGGAGCACGTCACAACTGATCCAGTCAAGCTAAATCACACCACGGGAGAAACTCTTATGAGCAGCTTAGGCAAATTAGTTACAAGGTTAGGATTGATCGCATTATTTTCCGCTATGCCCCTCGCCGCACAGATGGGCAACGGCATGAAGTTCACAGCTCCGTTCCCATTTCACGTGGGCAAAACCCTGATGCCGAGCGGTACCTATTTACTTACTCAGCCTGACGATGACAATCTGGCGATCGCCGTCGTCAAGAGTATGGACGGTCTACACACCGCGGCCATCGTGATCAATCCGACCGAGTCTCTTGAGGCTCCGAGCCAATCTAAAGTCATCTTCGAGAAATATGGAGATACTCTGTATTTCCATAGAGCGCTCATCGGAGGTGAAACGTATGGGATAGCCGCAATACCTACGAAAGCCGAAAGGAAGGCAGAAGAGATGGCGAGCGTAACTGAGGAGCGGTCCCTCGTTGCCGTAGGCCAATAGTAAGCCGGCAGATCTACCATTACTTTTCAAGTCCACGAAATAGACCAAACCCGCGGCGGAAGCTCAGTGGCGATGTCGATCCAGGCCAAAGCCTTCACACCACCACTGGCTGCCCGGCGGTCACCCTGTCGGGAGGGGAAACCCGGGGAGCGAGAGGACGATATCTCTGCTGGACCTGACGGACCGGGGTGCGCCTCCCTCTGTCACCAGATTCACTGCGCCGGGCACTTGTCGCTCAGCGAGGCGGTCAACCCCTGCTGCTCGATGCTGAACATCAAATCCTTCTTTCCGTCCATGTCCCTGATCCGGAAGACGTAGATGCGGTCATACTCGTCATTCGGCCAGTCAGGAACAACCGATGGATCCTTTCCATAAACCTGGAGTAGCCGTTTCGCAAATTGATTCAGATACACGTGCTCCCAGGCCAGATAAATTACCGAATTCGCGTTTTCTGGAGCCAGCAACTCTTTTCGCAGCTGGCCGACATTCTTGAAGCCGATGAGCGCGTTCACCGGCATCTCCAGCTGAATAGCTGTCGGCTCAATCGTCATCAGCGGCCGCACATACGAATAGTTCAAATTGCCTAGTCGCCCGATCCGCTTACCGGGATCGGGCGCATAAATCCTGTCTGGCTTCCCGTAGCGTGGAACGAGCACCTTAGGTAGCGCCAGCGCTCGGTTCAGGCCCCTGCAGGTAAGCTGTCCAAGGCTTGTTGGGGGTTTCTCGGCGTGACGGATCGCAACGATCGTCTCCTGCGCGTGGGCGCAACTGATAGACAGCAGCAGACAAACAGCGTTTAGCAGAGATCGCGCCGGCTTTCTCACTGGTTCCTCGGGCTGGTGTAGGCGAGATAGCGAATGATCTTCCAGCTTCCGTCCTTCTGGTGCTGGAAGATGTCCATGCCCGGCTCGAGCGAGCGGACCGTAACGCTCGAGCCCTCCTTTGATTCATCCAGTGTCCAAATCAGCCGGACAACGGCAATATCTCCGTAGACCAGGATCTCTCGCAGATCGAGCGTGTAGTGAGAGCGATGCGTTGCGTCGCCCAACGAGCGGCGCAGCGCACTGCATACGTCGCTGTAGCCTCGATCCGGAACCTCGCCAAACTTATAACGAAGGTCCTCCGAGAAGATGCCGCAGATCTTAACTGCCTGGCGAGCGTTAAACGCCTGTGTCCACGCTGCAAGTTCCGCTCGAATAACCGCAGCTCCATCCTCCTGCCCCGCCGCCAATGCGGGAATGGACCACGCGAGCAACACGATTGCGCAAGCTGCCCGCCGCACAAGCGTGTACATCATGGGTTGACCTTGCATTTCACTTGTCCCTTGCCTCCTCTGACTCTAACGCAAAGCAGCCTGTGCAGTGAGAGAAAGGATTCATCGATCACGTTTACCGCTCCTATTCCTCGATAGCTACTGCGGAGGTGGCGGAAGGAGCGCCGGCATTGTGAACTCATGGGGAGGTGTGGCCTTCATGAGTTCAGTAATAAAGTAATCCCAGCGCCGTCGCATCATGTAAGCACCCGCCGTGGGTCCGTAACTATGGTGCCCTTCAGGAAAAACCACCAGGGAAAAATCTTTGTTGGCTTTTTCCAGCGCATCGATCAGGAGTAGCGTAGTCGACACCGGCACATTGTCGTCCAGCATGCCGTGGGCCAACATCAGCTTTCCCTTAAGGTTCGCGGCGTACCTCGCATTCGCCTGCGAGTCGTAGTTGGTGGTTCCACCCGCTTTGCTTTGCAACAGCCCGACCCACTTCTCATCCCAGTCGTCCTCATAATTCCGGTTCTCGTGGTTGCCGCTCTCGGCGATGCCGACCTTAACAAAATCCGGATAGCGTAGCATCGTGGCCACCGTGGCGTTGCCGCCCCCGGAGTGGCCCCACATGCCAACACGGTCCAGGTCGATCCACGGACAACGCTGGGCAAGTTCGCGCAGGCCGCTGATTTGATCGGGAATGGCATTGTTGCCCAAGTCGTTGAGGTAAGCGTCCTGGAAAGCCTTGGAGCGCCTGGGATTGCCCATGCCTTCGATGTGGACCACGGCAAAGCCAAGCTGCGCGAGCGCACTGCCGTCGCCCCGGGAGGCTCGAAATCCGTGCGGTCCGAACGAGCCGCCCTGCGGCCCGGGATAGATGTAATCGATGATAGGGTATTTTTGCGATGTGTTCAGATTGGCAGGACGGAAGAGTAGACCGTAAACATCGGTCTTGCCGTCATGGCCTTTTACGTGGAAGGTTTCGGGTGCGATCCATCCCGCCGCCTGCAGCCGCGTGATATCGCCGCGCGCCCACTCTTGGATAATTTGGCCGGAGCTGTCGCGCAACAACATAACCTGCGGCTTCTGTGGCGTGGAGTAGATGTCGATGATGAATCTGCCGTCGCTGGATACGGTTGCCACGTGATCCGCGTCCTCCGTTGTGAGCAGCTTCAGATGTTTGCCGTCGAGGTTCGCACGATAGATGCGCCTATAGTAAGGATCTTCCGATGGCTCGCGGCCGGTGCCGGTCAGGATCATGTCGCCCGTCTCCTGGTCTACGCGGAGCACCTCATCCACGTTCCAGTCGCCCTGCGTAACGGCATGCTTTAACTTTCCCATGCCGGCGTCGTAAAGATACAGGTTTCCCCAGTTTTCGCGTTGAGAGAACCAGAGAATCTCATTTCGCCGGGAGAGATAGCGCCAGTTCACATGGTCGTATCCGCTTTGCAGGAAGGAGGGCACTGTCTCTGTGAACACATCGCGCACTGCTCCGGTAGCCACATCCGCGATGCGCACGGTTTCTGTTTTGTGGTCGCGTGAGGTGGAAGCAAAGGCCAGTGTCTTGCCGTCCTCAGCCCACTGCACGTCTTCCCATCCGGCGTGGCAAACCAGGTTGTCGCACAACGTGGAGCGATGCTCGTCCGGCGGCATCTTGAGCCGCGTTACCTTGGCTGCGTCCACGTCGATAAGGACGCGCTCAATCATCGTCACGTTCTGGTCTCCCACCAATGGGTATTTCCACGTTTCCAGATGGGGATGCCCGATCCGCGAGCTGACGGTGTACATCTCTCCGGTCTTGCGCTGATCCTGCTGAAAGGTGGCGAGCATTTTCGAATCAGGAGACCAGACCACGATCGCCCGCTCGCTGTGGATCCAACCAGAGTTGTCGGTTGCGTAGCCGTAATCTTTAACGCCATCGGTGGTGAGTTGCTTTTCGCCACCTGTCGCGATGTCGCGAACCCACAGGTTCCAATCGCGGAGAAAGATGGCTCGCTTTCCATCGGGAGAGAAGTCGGCGAGGGAGGCATCTTTCAAGCTCGGCTTGGGGAGACCGGCAGGGCCGGCGAGTTCCAGTGAGCAGCGATACTCCGCGCCCAGAGTGCATCTGTAGCGAGTTCCACTTGTGGTTATGACTGCGCTCTGGTTGTTGTCGAGCAGGTCGAACTCCTGGGGCAGAATGCGCTTGGGATCCTTCTCGTCAAGACCAGCCGCTTGGAGTGCCGCCGCCATGCGGAGTGGGTCGTAGGCCGCAAATTTGGTGCGGTTAATCGCATCGGCGACCATGAGGGTCGGCATGCCATGATCCGTATCGATATACCAGAAGCGATGGTTGCCGATGAAGCTGGCGTGCGTCACCGCATGATCGACCAACGAAACGGTGTTTGCATGCAGCAGATTGGCGGCCCGCGTGTAGTCATCGGAGGTGTAGATGCGTCCGGTTTGCGCGTGCGAGCAGAAAGGGAAAGCTAGCGAGGCGGCTACCAGGCGAAACAGTAGCTTTGCATTGATCAAAGAGGGCTCCCTTCAGATGGGGGAATGGCCAGGGTCTCGTAAACACATGTTAAATCGCGCGGCGTTGAGAACCCCGGAAACCAGACGGGACGATATCTCTGCCGGACCCCTCTGGGTAAAGTTCCTGTGGTACGTGCTGCAGAGCTTGTGCTACTGTCAGCGCCATGAAAACTACCCGTCGCCATCTCGTCAAAATGGCGTTAAGCCTGTCGACCGCTCCGTGGCTCATGCAGTTCAAAGCCCTGGCCGCCCCCTTTACAAAGATGGTCAAGGTCACAGAGATCAAAACCCTTGGTCTCGACAACACGGGCGATGGCTGCCTCGTGAAAATTGAAACGGATGCCGGCTTGACCGGCTATGGCGAAGCCGGCTTCTCGGCACAGGCCTGTCGCGCGATTATCGAGACGATGAAGCCGGTGCTGATCGGTGAGGATCCGCTGGCGATTGAAAAGCATTTTTATGCGATGACTGGGGTACAGCACCCTTACAAGGCACACATTCCCACCATAGGAGGCGTGGATATCGCACTTTGGGATCTCTCCGGAAAAATCCTGGGACTCCCCGTTTACCGGTTACTCGGCGGACCGATACAGAAGGAGATCCCCGTCTATGGGCACGGGATGATCAGGAACATGCTGGACAAAGGCGAATGCCGTGCGTGGGCGGACCGCGTTAAGGGCGAGCCCGACGGTTTGACCGCCTTCAAGTTCAACGCGCTCGTTCGCGAGCCCTCGAGTGCGCCCCCCGCCGGTGCTACCGGCCCGGCAGTCGGTGCAGCCCTCGTCAATGCGTTTCATACATCGGGTAAAGGCGGGTTCCCCTACAGCACGACTCTGGACGGCGTCGATTTTCGCAGAGCAGGGAAGGGTTACATGAACGTGCGTGAGGCAGTAGGCGACGACATCGACATCGCGATGCATTGCCTGGCACAGTTCGACCCGCGGAGTGCGATTGGGCTTTGCAAGGCCGTGGAGCCTGCCGATCTTTTGTGGATCGAAGATCCGCTCCCTACGTTGTACTCGGAGGCCTGGCTGGAGCTGAAGCGCTCAACCAGGGTGCCGGTCCTCACGGGTGAGCGGCTTGAATTAGTCGGCGCGTTCAAACCGTTTTTGGACAACCAGGTCGTCGATATGATTCACCCGGATATGGCCTACGCCGGCGGCATCACGGCGTGCCGCGACATCGCCAAATATGCGAGCCTGACCCGCGTTCCTGTCGGCTTCCATAGTGGGCCCAGCTCGCTGATTCAGTTCTACGCGGCCACGCATCTCGCCGCGGCTACCTCGAACCTTTTCAAAGTAGAAAATGTTCTGGGAGCTTTTCGTGGCAACAAGGAAAATATGGCTCAGGGAGAAAAGCCTGCGCTGCACAATGGTAAGTTCCTCGTCCCCGAAGGCCCCGGCCTGGGCCTCGAAATCAACCAGGACTGGCTCAGGTCACACATGGAAAAGGGCGAAACCTGGTGGGGGTAACCTGTCGAACAGGAGATGGTCGTTGCCCTCGGGAGATGAAAGCTTATTTCCTATCCTGGGATCATCTCCGGTGCGGCGCGACCTGACGGTTTTGTACCTCCTCCGAAGCCGACATCAATACCGCCAACGTCATCGGCGGAAGATCAAGTTGGTTATCTCGTACACCGGGACCTTCCCGGGAGATGAGCTCCAGCGTCTCACCTTGGAGCAGAGCGAAGGTGTAAGGCATATCCCCGAAGTTGATCAGGACGCGAGCTTCGTCGCGCTCCATCACGAGCGTTCGCCGTTCGTCGTCCGTGGATACGAGCAGGTGGTGCATGTCACCGTCATTCAAGCACACGTTGCTGCGGCGCAGCTTGATCAGAGCCCTCACCCAGGCGAGCATATCTGCGTGCTTGCCTTCGCCCTGCTCCTTCCAGCTCAGCTTCGACATCTCGTAGGTCTTCTGGTCTTCGGGGTTTGGGACGTCCCCGTCGAAGCCGAATGCAGCGAATTCACGCTTGCGGCCTTCGGCAACCAAGCGACGCATTTCCTCATCATCGTGATCCGCAAAGTATAAAAATGGCGACGAGGTCGCCCACTCCTCACCCATGAACAGCATCGGGGCGTACGGAGCTGTAAGTACGAGGCCGATTGCCACCTTAGCGGCATCCAGTCCGACAAGGTGCTCCAGGCGTTCTCCCCATCCGCGATTGCCCACCTGATCATGGTTTTGATCAAAGTGGATGAAGTGATGCGCCGAAAGACCATCTGCGGCGCGGCCGTGCCGCCGCTTGCGATATCCGGAATATTGCCCGTCGTAGACGTATGCGTGTTTGAGGGCTTTGTGCAGGTCGGCAAGCGAGCCGAAGTCGTCGTAATAGCCGGTCTCCCCATTCTTTGGGTCATAGAGCACGGAAAACAGGGAATGGTGAAAGTCATCGCTCCACTGCGAGTCCATGCCGTAGCCGTTGGCTTCGCGGGATCGCACGATACGCGGGTCGTTCAGGTCGCTTTCCGCGATCAAGTAGAACTCCTTCGCAAGCGTGGCGCCCAGGCGCTCGACTTCAATGGATAGTTGCTCCAGAAAGTGCACGGCAGAGAGGTCGATGAATGCGTGCACGGCGTCGAACCGCAGGCCGTCGCAGTGGTAGTCCTTCAGCCACATGAGCGCGTTGTCTACAAAGAACCGTCGCGCCTCGTCGCTTCCTTCCTGATCGAGATTGACTGCCTCTCCCCATGGGGTTTTACGGTTTGGATTCAAATACGGGCCAAATTTGGTAGTGTAGTTTCCCACCGGTCCAAAGTGGTTGTAGACAACATCCAGAATGACACTCAAGCCTGCTGCGTGGCACGCATCCACCAGGCGTTTGAAGCCGTCCGGACCTCCGTAGGGCTCGTGAATCGCGAACAGCGCGACGCTATCGTACCCCCACCCTTGCTGACCGGCCCAGGCCGCCACTGGCATCACCTCGACATGCGTCACTCCAAGATCGGCGAGATACGGCAGGTGCTGGATCGCGCCGTCGAACGTGCCTTCTTCGCTAAAGGTGCCAATGTGCAGCTCATAGATGATGGAGGCCATTTTGGGGGCGCCTCGCCAGAGCTGATCGTGCCACTCGAAGAGGCTATGGTTGTAGAGTTCAGAAGGCCCGTGCACTCCATCTGGCTGACGCAAACCACGCGGATCCGGATAAGCGGTTGGGTCGTCATCCAGCAGGAACGCATATTGGTCCCCGCAGCCGGCATCCGGCACTTCAATCGTCCACCAGCCACGCTCGTTGGGCCCATTCATCGGCAGAATTTGCCGGCGCCAATTCAATGACATCTTCTGAACTTTCGGCGCCCAGACACCAAAGTTATGCATGGCAAATATTCCCCTTCAATCGTGAATCTGCGTGTCTGAATCTGCGTGGATCGTGGCAATGTCCGGATGGAGAGGACTACGCTGCAGCGGCACCCAGCTTTCAAAGGTGTGGATAAGATTGTCTCTTCCCGCGAGCTGGTTGTGCCATAAGTCTCAAACAACATTAGTGATATAAAACTTCGGGCCGGCCAGATCCGACATCGCACATGGCAGCCCACGAATCAACCCTCGAAGTCTTGCCATCAGGTTGTGGGGAAAGCGGTTTTACAAGGAAATTCGGGGGCATCCCGGTGCGCGTGTTTCGGACGACGACCTCATCCTCTTTGTCCAAACGTGAAATGATGTACACGGCTTCGCGGGCGGCCTAAACCACTGCCCCCGTAGCCACTGAATCGAAGGTTTGTGGGAGATGAAGCAGATGGCGAAGTGGACGCGAAGAGGATTTGTGGGATCCCTTTCAGGGATAGCAGGGGCAACCATGTTCGGAGGCAGGGCGAGCGCTGCTGGGATGAATCCCCCTGAAGCAGCAAAGGCAAGCGGGCCGATCAAGATCACTGACCTCAAGTGCGCCATCATCGGCCGCAATCCGACGGTTCGCATCGTTACCGACCAGGGAATTTCAGGCTACGGTCAGGCGGAGACGGCCAAGCCATTTCTCAAGCCGACGGTGCTGTTTTATAAACCGTATCTCGTCGGCGAAGACCCGACCAACGTGGCCGCGATCATGCTGAAGATTCGCCGCCTGGGTGCCACCAAACCTTGGGGCGCCGCGATCAGTGCCATCGAAATCGCACTCTGGGATGTCGCCGGCCAGGCGGCCGGATTACCGGTCCACAAGCTGCTTGGCGGAAAAATCCGCGACCGTGTTCGCCCTTACGGAAACACCGAAAACAACATAGGCGCCACGATGACGATGCCCAGGACGCCGCAGGACTACGCCGAGTTCGCGAGCAAGATGAAGGAAGCCAAAGAGGGCTATACCCTGGTCAAGATGCCCATCGGCTTCCACAATACCGCCATGATGACGGCCATCCCCGACGCCTGGTACGGTGCCCAATGGCATGCGCGGGCGGCGCCGTACATGGATCGTGGGCTCATGACGGAGCGCGGCATCGATAATTGCATCGCCTGCGCCGAAGCCGCGCGAAAAGCCCTCGGGAGTGACATCGGTCTGGCCTTCGATTGCGGTCCCGGATGGGTCGTCAAGGACGCGATCCGGTTTGCCCGCGCGGTGGAACCGCTGAAGCTGGCATGGCTCGAAGACATCATCACCGGCGATTACGAGCCCAACCCAAAAGCGCAGGTCTTCAAGCAAGTGACCGACAGCACCTCCACGCCGATTCATACCGGTGAGGAGCTCTATCTCCGGGAAAACTGCATGGAGCTGATCGAGACCCAGGCAATCAACGTGCTCGGGCCCGACCCCGAAGATGTGGGCGGCATCGCCGAATTGAAGTGGATTGCTGAGTACGCCGATCTCCACGGGATCCTGATCGCTCCGCACGGAATCTTCGACGGAGTATTCGGCGTCGCTGCGCAGGTGCATATGGGCGCGGCATTGCCGCAGAACTACATCGCGTTCGAATATGCCAAGGGGCAGCCCGAATGGTGGTATGACATCGTCGATGGCCTGCCGGATCCAGTCGTCAAAAACGGCTTCATCGACGTTTGGGACAGACCTGGTCTTGGTCTCACGTTCAGGGTCCAGCAAGCCAAGGCGCATCTCGCCGACGAGGATCGAGACTTCTTCGACTAAACGGCCGGAGATAACGGGACACCATACCTATCGCCGCATTCCTGGAGGTTAGCCATCGTGTCCCCTGATCTCCGCGTCATGATTCATTTAAATCGGTTCAGATCGGTATCGGACATAGGGTGACCCAGGGCCCGGCACATGGCAGCGATCTGGCCTTTGTGATGAAAGGCATGCGTCAAAACATGATGAAGGATCAGCGCCGGGGTGCGGACGGCAACGTCCCCATCAGAGAAATGAAGCTCCGCATCGGCATTGAGTTGTTGATTGGTCAAGGTAGACAAATAAGCGATGGTCGACTGGCTGATCTCTTTCTTTAGCAGCCTCCCATCGGCAACGGCCGGGCATTCCTCAGGGGTCCGGTTGGCATATCGCAACCCCTGCAGCGTGTGGACCCAAAACCCTTCGCAGTTGAAAATGTGAATCACCTGTTCCCGCAGCGTGCGGAAGCCGAAGCCGGGTAATTCCGTCGAATAATCGTTTGCGGGCATGGTGGACAGGTGATCCAGCACCAGATTGAGGCTGGCGTGTGTCCAGCCATGGAGTTTTCGAACACCGTCAAGAGTGAACACTCATCTCTCCTTACAGGCTCATCATGGGCTATTAGGCCTGGGCAAGTTGCCGGCGCCCAGGTTGGTTGGTACCGCGGACGTCAATCAATTCTCTAAAATAGATTTGCTCATTCTTCAAATCGCCGGCCAGTTTGCCGCTCCATTGAGCCGTTGTCCGCGTGGTATCCGCATAGTTCCTTGAGGTCGTATTAGTTACCATCGAGCACATCGGCTGATGGGTCCGGTCACCTAACTCCCGAAACTCCGGCGGAGGTTACCCCGACGGATTACCGCGGATTACGTAAGCAGTGCCCGGGTGTGCACAGATTCGATGTATCGTTGAGAGGCTGCCGGAGGGAGCTGGTACCGGTTTGGTTGTTTGAAGCCTTGGAAGAAGTCAGGTCAAACAGATGAAATACTGCCCGAAATGTACAACCGGCTTCCCCGATAGCGTTGAATCGTGCCCCACCCATAATGGCATGCTCAGCGAGATCATCGACCTGAAGCCCGGCATGTTGATACGGGGTACCTATCGCATTGTCCGCAAACTGGGAGAAGGTGGCTTTGGCTCGGTGTACCTGGCGGAACAGACCTTGATGGATGGCGAGTTGCGAACCATCAAATTTCTTTCCCGTCAATGGACCCGCGACGAGGCCTTCACCGCCCGCTTTCGCCGTGAAGTGCGGGCCCTGCGCCAGTTGCGGCACAAGAACATAGTGGATTGTGGAGACCTTGAACGGGCCGAAGACGACAGCCTTTTCTTTTCCATGGAGTTCGTCGATGGACCGGATCTGCGCGATTTTCTTCACCAGGCGGCGCGGCCCCTCGATGTGGGATTCGCGCTGTCCCTGGTACGTGGCATCGCAGCTGGTTTGGAGGCGGCGCACGCCAGGAAGATGGTTCACCGGGATATCAAGCCGGATAACATCCTTCTGATGCGGGACGGCGACGGGTGGATTCCCAAGATCGCCGACTTCGGCATCGTGGCCACCAAGGAGAGCGCCGCGGCCCACACCATGACCGGCTCCTCCTTGCTGACCATGGCCTATGCCGCTCCGGAGCAATGGCTGGGCATGCGGGCAGCGGAACTGGACGGTCGCACCGACCTCTACGCCCTTGGGGGTGTGTTCTACGAAATGCTTACCGGCCGGACTGTCTTCGATGCGGAGAGCTACGAGAGCTGGGCCAGGGAGCATCTGAACGCCGTGCCCCGGCCGCCCAGCGAACTGAGGCCCGACCTTCTGCAGTGGCGTGGTCTCGACGCTTTGGTGATCCAGCTCCTCGCCAAAGATCGCGCGGATCGTCCGAAGGACGTTGCTGAAGTGCTCAGGCTGCTCGACATGGTGAAGTATGTAACTCCCTCGCAGCGTCAAATGACAGTTCCATTGAGTGCGGTGCAGCGTCCGGCATCGCTTGCACCAGGCCCAGCCGCCACAGTACACCCGGCCACCACGGTACAACCAGCCGCCACAGTACACAGGACGGTGTCGGACGCAGCTCCTGTAGTTCAGGAAAGGGAATTGACTGCCCAGCAATGGTTCGAGCGGGGCAATACGCGATTCGGCAAAGGCGACTTCGCGGGTGCGATCAAGGGTTACAGCGAGGCGATCCGTCTGAAGCCGGACTATGCGGTCGCCTTCAACTGCCAGGGCAGTGCGCGATTCGGCAAAGGCGATTTCGAGGGCGCGATCGAGGATTACAGCGAGGCGATCCGGCTGAATCCGGACTATGCGGTCGCCCTGACCAACCGAGGCAATGCGCGGTGCGGGAAAGGTGATTTCGAAGGCGCGATTAAGGATTACGGCGAGGCGATCCGTTTGAAGCCTGACTATGTGGTCGCCTTGACCAACCGGGGCAATGCGCGGTGCGGGCAAGGCGACTTTGAGGGCGCGATCAAGGATTGCAGCGAGGCGATCCGTCTGAAGCCCGACTATGCGGACGCCTTCAATAATCGAGGCAATGCGCGGAAGGCCAAGGGCGACTTCGAGGGCGCGCTCAAGGATTATAGAGAGGCGATTCGTCTGAAGCCGGACTATGCAGACGCCTTCAACAACCGCGGGAATGCGCGATTCGGCACAGGCGACTTCGAGGGGGCGATCAAGGATTACAACGAGGCCATCCATCTGAAGCCGGACTGTGCAGACGCCTTCAATAACCGGGGCAATGCGCGGAAGGCCAAAAGCGACTTCGGGGGTGCGATCAAGGATTACAGCGAAGCGATCCGTCTGAAGCCGGACCATGCAGACGCGTTCACCAACCGGGGCAATGCGCAGAAGGCCAAAGGCGACCTCGAGGGTGCGATCAAGGATTACAGCGAAGTGATCCGTCTGAAGCCAGGCTTTGCGGTCGCCTTCAACAACCGGGGCAGTGCGCGATTCGGCAAAGGGGATTTCGAGGGTGCGATCAAGGATTACAGCGAGGCGATCCGTCTGAAGCCAGACTATGCGGTCGCCTTTAACAACCGGGGTAATGCGCGGAAGGCCAAAGGCGACTTGGAGGGCGCGACCGAGGATCACGACGAGGCGATCCGTCTGAAGACGGACCCCTTTAAGAGCCGGCTTGTCTCGACGAGATAGGCGCTTTCTGATCATCGCGGCGACCGGTGTGGCCAAAGAGCTGTGAAAGAACTCGCATTTAGTCCCGCAGGGACGTTTGAAAGTAGCCGAGGACGGTAGTCCTGGGTAGTGATAAGCAAGCTGGAGAGTCCCGCGAGGGACGGCTGAACACGGGCCCCGATTTTTTTGCTGCGGCGGCGGCACGAGTAAACTCGTAACCCTATACAAAGCAAGAATCCTATGGACCGAGCTCAAATTTGGACAAGCCTGACGGCGAGTGCTTTAAACTTGCGTTCGACCTCTCCAGGGCTTACTTTGTTAGGACTTTGGCAAAAAGGATTCGAGGTCGATGCCCGTCGAAAGCCAAGCTGCGAACGTAATTCGGATCGGGCGCTCGCCTGATTCCGAGGTGGTACTCGATTTCCCCATCGTCTCCTGGAATCATGCACAAATACTGCGGGTCAACGGCGATCTGATCCTCGAAGATATGGGTTCGCTCAACGGCACCGCGCTCAACGACTTCGAAAACAAGATCAGCCGCAGCATCATCCGCCCGGAGGATGAAGTCTACTTTGGCTCGGTGAAGGTTCCGGTCAGCCGGTTACTGGCCGACCGTGGCAACGCCATGGGCGGGGCGGCTTTTCAGCACGTGGCGGTGAAAGAGGAGGTCCTGCTCCTGGGCCGTGACCCTGGCTGTAACCAGCCATTGGACGATCCGCTTGTCTCCTGGCATCATGCGCGCATCACCAAAGCCGGCGGTCATTTATACGTGGAGGACCTCTCCTCCTTGAACGGCACCTTTGTCGACGGGGTGAAGATCTCGGGCAAGGTCGAGGTGAAAACCGGCCAGGAGATCGAACTAGGCAAGTTCCATTTCCACGTGCGAGAGGGCGGCCAGCTTGAGCGCCGTGAGTACCACGGCAATGTTTCCATCGAGGCGGCATCGATCATTGTCAACGCTCCTAACGGAACGCGCCTCCTCGATCCCATATCCTTCACTGTTTATCCATCGGAGATGGTCGCGCTCATGGGTCCAGCGGGTGCGGGAAAAACCACGTTGCTGAAAGCATTGAACGGATATACCCGCCCAGCCAGCGGACAGGTCTTGTTCAACAGTGCCGATCTGTATAAGTCTTACGACCTCTTCCGGCTGCAGATGGGTTACGTTCCCCAGGACGATATCGTCCACGCGCAACTGACTGTGCGTCAGGCGCTATTTTTCTCGACCAAGCTGCGTACTGATCTCAGCGATGCCGAGATCGAGGCGCGCATCGACCTGATCCTCGAACAACTTGGCATCCGGGATAAGAAGGACACGCTGATCGGCTCACCCGAGCAGAAGGTTCTCAGCGGAGGCCAGCGTAAGCGGGTCAACATTGCCATGGAGTTGATCACCGACACCCCGGTGCTTTTTCTCGATGAGCCGACCTCTGGGCTATCTTCCTATGACGCTGAGGGCGTAGTCGATCTGCTCAAGCACCTCGCAGGGCAGGGTAAGACGATCATTACCACGATCCATCAGCCCAGCATCGACGTCTATAAGAAGTTCGACAATCTGATCATGATTTCCCGTGACCGAGGTGGTTGCGGCGCATTGGCCTACTTTGGCCCTGCTTATCCGGCGTCGATCGAGTTCTTCAACGACTCGGGCCAGGGGGCAAACCCGGAACCAGCTAAAGACCTCAGCCCGGAGATGCTGTTAACCGGGCTGGCCGCGAGCAACACCGCAACATGGGCCGACCGCTTCCAGCGTTCCCGCTATCACAAGCTATTCGTCGAGGGCCGCGCCGGCAAGGCGGTGGCCGACCGCCAACAGAGCACCGCCTCGCATCGCTTCAATCTCACGCAATGGATCACCCTGCTGCGGCGCAACGTAATTCTGAAGATGAGGGATCGTGCGCAACTGACGATCACGCTGTTGCAGGCGCCGTTATTCGCCGCGCTCATCGTCCTTGTCTTTAGCGGACTAAAAGAGCCGCCCAACATCAACGGGCTGGCGAATGCCGCGCCGTCACAAAGTGTGGCCGACTCGATGCAAACTGCGGTGAAGGCCTTCAGCGAGTTAGGCGGAAACATTGCCGGCATAGAGTTCCTCATGGTCGTCGCCGCGATTTGGTTCGGCTGCAACAACGCCGCCCGCGACATCGTCGGTGAGTGGACGGTCTACCAGCGGGAACGCATGGTGAACCTCAAACTTCCTTCCTACGTCTTCGCGAAATTCACCGTTCTTGCGGCTCTCTGCACCTTCCAGTGCCTGGTCCTGCTGGGCATCGTTTACCTGTGCTGCGGACTCAAGGGCAACTTCCTGGCCGCCGCCTTGTTGCTCATCGTCTCCTCGCTGGTGGGCGCAGCACTGGGTCTCGCCATCTCCGCGCGCAGCCCCACGACGGAGACAGCCATCGCATTGCTCCCCGTCGTCCTGCTGCCTATCATTGCTCTCGGCGGAGGGATCCGCGCCGCCTACAAAATGCCCGCGGTCACGCAGTGGATCAGCTACGTCGTTCCCTCCAAATGGGCCTTTGAGCGCAACGTGATCGACGAGGCCCAGGAACACCACTGCGGCTATCTGCCTGGCCTGCCCAGGTGGGACGATTGCCCCTCTGGAGGCCACGGCGTCGACGCGGCAACCATGGAGATTCCTCAGGCAGTCCGAACCAACGACGGACAGA
>JBEKNJ010000006.1:0-156002 GCA_049522955.1 Acidobacteriaceae bacterium | reverse complement strand
GTGGAGACGGTCGAAGCGGCTCAGCCGGCGGCGCTGCGCATTACTCCGCATGAGGTTTTTCAGGAAGCCAAGCAGGCGGTGGACCTTTCCCAGGCAGAGGTGATTGTCGCGATTGGCCGGGGCATCAAGGAGCAGAAGAACGTCGCGATCGCAGAAGATCTGGCCAAGGCACTGGGTGGAGAGGTGGCTGCTTCGCGGCCCATCTGCGATAACGGCTGGCTACCGCTGGAGCGGCAGATTGGCAGTTCGGGACAGACCGTTGCTCCCAAGCTGTACATTGCACTCGGCATCAGCGGTGCGATCCAGCATATCGTGGGCATGAAGGGGGCGCGCACGATCGTGGCTATTAATAAAGATAAAGAGGCGCCGATTTTCGAGATTGCCGATTACGGGGTGGTCGGCAACCTGTTCGATGTGGTGCCCGCCCTGACCGAAGAAATCAAGAAGGCGAAGGCCTGAGTTTCGGCCCAGCCAAAAACCATGATCCACTTCCGCCAGCCAATCGAGGGTATTGAACGGCCGCAGATGGAGGCGGATGTAGTGATTATTGGCGGCGGCCCCGCCGGCATGGCTTGCGCGCTGCGTCTGTCGCAGCTGATCGACGCCCATAATGACCAGCTCGCCCTGAAAGGCTCAACGGCGGCGCCGCTTTCCAAAGAGAATATTTATGTTCTAGAAAAGGCGCGGGAAGCCGGCCAGCACTGCCTCTCCGGAGCATTGCTCGACCCGCGCTCGATGCGGGAGTTATTGCCGGGTTTCGAGACCGAAGCTCCGATTGACGCGGAAGTCACGGAGGAGTCGGTCTACTTTCTGACGGAAAAGAGCCAGTACAAGCTTCCTATTGTGCCGCCGCCGCTGCGTGACCATGGCAACTATGTCATCTCCATTAATAAGTTTGTTAAGTGGATGGCGGCTAAGGTCGAGGAGGCTGGGATCACCCTGTTCACCGGGTTTGCCGGGAGCGAGCTGCTTTTTGATGGCGACGGGGTAAGTGGTGTTCGCACGGACGACAAGGGTGTCGATAAAGAAGGGCAGCCTAAGTCTAACTTCGAACCGGGTTACGATCTTCACTCCAAGATCACGATTTTGGCGGAAGGTGCACGTGGGTCGTGTACCAAGCAACTGATCGAGCGCTTTCAACTGGAAGACCCGCAGCACGCGCAGACTTACGGCGTGGGCATCAAGGAGTTATGGGAGGTTCCGGCCGGCCGGGTAGCGAAAGGGGAGGTTATTTATACCCTGGGATATCCGCTGACCGGGCAAGAGTATGGAGGGGCCTGGATCTATGGCATCTCCGATACTTTGCTGTCGGTTGGTTATGTGGTTGGGCTGGATTATCAGGATCCGCGGATGGACCCTCATCACGTCTTTCAGTCGTTCAAGCAGCATTCGCTGGCGCGGGGTTTGTTGGAGGGGGGAAAGATGGTCCGCTACGGCGCCAAGAGTCTGCCTTACGGCGGCTGGCTCACGATGCCGAAGTTGGCGGGCAAGGGCTGGATGATCCTGGGCGACTCGGGCAGCATGCTGAATTCGCAGCGACTCAAGGGGATTCATCTGGCCATCAAGAGCGGAATGCTGGCGGCGGAAACAGCCTTTGAATCGATGCTGGTGGGGGACCATTCAAGCGGAGCTCTGGGCGCTTATCAGAGCCGGGTTGAAGGCAGCTGGATTAAAGAGGAGTTATATCCGGTACGCAACTTTCATCAGGGGTTCGAGAACGGGTTGCTGGGGGGCCTGGTGCATAGCGGCATCCAGCAGGTACTAGGGGGCAGAAATATTGGTCCCGACTACGAGAACCACGCCGGCTATCGCAACATGCATCGACTGGATGCGATCGGGCGATCGACGTACGGCCGCGAAGCTACGCTGGGACCGGCGAGGAGCGACGGAAAACTTACGTTCGACAAGCTGACGGACGTGTACCACTCAGGCACGCGTCATGACGACGACCAACCGGTACACTTGGTGATTCGGGATACGAATATTTGTAACCATCGTTGTGTCCAGGAGTATGGGAACCCGTGCCAGCATTTCTGTCCCGCGGCGGTGTATGAGATGGTGGACGCAGAGATTCATATCAATTTCGCGAATTGCGTGCATTGCAAGACGTGCGACATTATGGATCCGTATCAGGTCATCACGTGGGTTCCACCGGAGGGCGGCGGGGGGCCTAATTATGACGGGATGTGAGCGGGGTCGCGCAGGTAAAAGAGCAGGTCCCCCTGTCGAAAAAACATTTCCACGAGAGGTCCGCTGAACTGCAGATCCCTCCACTTCGGTCGGGATGACAAAGGGAGGAGCGGCGCTTCCCTCGGGCGTCTGGTGAAGTGGATTAAACAGCAGGTCCCTCCACTTCGCTACGCTCCGGTCGGGATGACACCTCTATTTCGATCCGAAATCTCAAATCCTAGACAGCGTAATCCCCTCCACTACGCTCCGGT
Source organism: Acidobacteriaceae bacterium (assembly GCA_049522955.1). GTDB lineage: Bacteria > Acidobacteriota > Terriglobia > Terriglobales > Acidobacteriaceae > PALSA-350. Next base: position 153,561 of record JBEKNJ010000006.1, on the reverse strand, counting down.
CGGGATGACACCTCTGTTTCGATCCGAAATCTCAAATCCTGGACAAATCTCAAATCCTAGACAGGGTAAACCTCTGGTTCTTTGTTGGGAAAGATCATCGACAGAGGGGTTAGGATTGGCCTTGCTCGGTGCCCAGGATCAGGACGGCTACGGTTTTGAAGTAGACGACGTCTTTATCGCTGTTGTTCTGCAGGCCGATCCAGCCTTTGTCGGGACGTACGCCGCGGTCCGGCTCGAAGGAGAATTTTTTGTCTGGTACGGGTTGGCCTTCGGTGTAGTCCGTCACCTTTACGTCATTCACAAAAACCTGGGTTCGAGGACCCTCAATGCGTATCAGCATTGTGTTCCATTCCGGGCCCGGTTTCCCAGGCTTGGCCAGGGGACGAGTCAAGGAGTAGAGGGTGCCGGTGATGTGATAGTCGTCCTCGTTCACGCGCTCCGGATGGTTGTCGATTTGTACCTCGTAGCCGCGGTTGACGGGCATCCACGGTTCGGTCGGCTCCTCCGGTATGCGAATGAATACACCGGAGTTATCGTTGTCGTGCTCCATCTTAAATACGACTTTGATTTCGCAATCGTTTACTGGGCCAATGGTCGAATAGAGAAGCCCCATTCCTCCCTGGGTTTTAAGCAGGCCATGCTCCACGGTGAAGCTGCCGGGTCCTACGTGCCGCCAGCCGCTCAGATCGTGGCCGTCGAAAAGCTGCTTCCAGCCCAGCTGCCTGGCGGGCGCCAGCGTGGTGGCGCCGAACAGAATAAGGAGCGCCAGCATCCGTCGATTGTTCATCAGTTCCCTTCCTTACGAGGCTAGTCTAAACGGTTTCTCCGGGCTCTCCGAAAGACGAGTGTTCGGCAGCGATTTTGCGTGTAACATTCCATTGCGCGTGGAGCATTCGCCGGACACTCGCTGAAAGGGGCCGAAGCCATGAGCGGCAGCGACCTGTTACTTACTTGTAGCGACTGCGGTCAGGAATTTGTGTTCACCGCGGGTGAACAACAATTCTTCCAGGAACGCGGGTACTCCTCTCCCCGGCGCTGCAAACCCTGTCGCCAAGCCAAGCAAGGCGCGGGGGGCGGCGGCCACGCTCCCTCCCATTCTCAGCACGAAGGCGGCGGCTACAGCGCAGGCGGGCCCGGCATGAGCACGGGCACAACGGTAGTCTGCGCGAGCTGCGGACAAACCACGACCGTCCCATTCGAACCCCGGGGGGACCGGCCTGTTTACTGCAAGAGCTGCTATCGGCCCAAACAGGGGGGTGGCGGTGGTGGTGGCGGCGGCGGACGGCAGAGCCGCGGTGGTGGCGGCGGGGGCGGCGGCGGGGGTAACCGGGACCGCGACCGCAAGCGGCACTAGCGCTCCAACCAGCCTGTAACCAACTAGTTGTATGGCAGCGTACATCTCTCAGCCCGCATACTGCTCCGGAGGGTTATGGGCATGGAGCAGGTTCTGTTAGAGATGTTCGATCAGGCGCGCAAGCTGGTCGTCGAGACCGATCGTAGATTGGCCGAAGAGAGCGACAGGATCCGGGAAAAAGAACGTGAAGCCAAGCTTCTGGAGCTTTCTACGCAGATCGAGGCGGCCTTTGATTTCACCAGCAAAGAGAAGCTGGAACTCGATCCCCGGTTGGATATTCAGGACGGCAAACCCACAGTAGAATTCATCGTGCGCAGCCTGAGGACGATTTTCGTGCTGACGCCGCAGCCTGAAGGCATCTGGAGCCTGAGCGCCCTGGAAGATGGGCGTGGGGCGCAGATGCTGGGAGAATTTCAAGGCGGGACCAAGGGAGATGGGGCGTCGCGGCGTTTAGCCGCAGCCCGGATCGTCACCGCAATCGGGAACTGGTCGCAAAAGGGCCAGCCGCTGGCCGCGAAAAAGCCGGTGCAGCCGGAACCTACGGGGCGGTGGCAGGACACGCCGGTACCGATCGAAGTGCACCAGGAACGGCGCGAACCCAGCTACGGCACGATGGGCAAATTTCTCGGCTATTAGTCTTCCGCTGTTACCAAGCTCCCCCGTCGGGGAAATGTGAGGAACGATCCACATTTCCCCGAGTTCCCCCGAACATCCTGCCGCTTTCTCGCGATCCCTATGGCACCCCCTGTCTGAAACCGCTTTAAGATGGGTGCGGAGGTTTGGAGCGATGAAGAGACGCGCGGCAACCGCGATTCTGCTCTTTTTTATGGTGCTGGCTTACCCGAGGAGTGGCACCGCCCAGGATGGGAAGCAGCAACGCATCGCGGAACTGGCCTATAACGCAGAAATGGCACATGAGGCTGACGGGTGCGGGGATGCGCTGACCCTGGTCGACCGCAACGTATGCCTGAATGACACCCGGGTCGAGACTTATAAGAATTACACCCAATTTTTCAACGCGCTGCGGGAGGCGCTGATTCAAGCCTCACCCAATGATGCCAATGCCCTGGCCCTCGACGGGACGGAAGTGGTGTGGGAGAAATATCGCGTAACCGCATGTGACGCGATGGTCAAGGTTTACGACATAGGCACGATTAAACACCCGGGTTCTGGGGAGCCCAACGCCCAGACCCGATGCCTGATCCAGATAACGCGCAGCCGCATGCGCGACTTAAAGCAGCTTTACGAGCCGACGCTTTAGAGAGTGGAAATGGAAAATTCGAGATTTGAACCCATCGTGAGCTGGGTCTGGTGGGAAGATTGAGCGAAAGGGAAAGGCCGGGGGATTTGCCTTTCCGCTGGCGTCCGATTGTGGGCCCTCACCTGGTGCGGAAAAGACCCTGGGGCATTGGTGAAGGTACGTTGGCCGCATAGCGATGCGCCGAATACTCGATGGTCAAGACCGAGGAGCAGACGGGACACTCGTTTACGCCGGCAGTGCGGAGGCAATTTCCACAAATAAGGCCGCGGTGGCCCCCGGAACATTTATAGAGAAGTAAGTCGCTGTTCGTTGAGCATCGGCAATGAATCTGTTGCAACATAGTGTTTTTTCCTCCCATGGAAGAACTCATCGGCCAGAATCAAGCAGACGTTAGAGCCCTACCCGCGGCTTGTGATAATCAAACGTACAGTTGGGCTGAACAGGCGACAATCCCACCTTCGGATAGGGATAACGATGGTCATCTCGAAGTAACCCACTACGACTCAAGTTGCGAGGATTCGCGTCAGGATGGCTCTAGGCTGACCGGGTGAATGGCGAGCGCTGCGCAGGAGCGACCAGCTCACTTTGTCACTTCAGAAGTATCGGGTTTCGGAGCGTAGGGCCGGAGTATTGCAAGCCTTGTATTCGTCAATCAAACTTCGTAAGGGATCGGGTTCTCAACATAGGGCCCAAGGAGATAAGCGCCAACGAGGAGCTGGACAACAGCAGTGGATCCAGACCGCGACGCATGCGATCGATGATCTTGTCTGCGACATCAGCGGCACTGACGTAATAGATGTCATCGATCGATTCATTCCGGATATTCGCGGGCTTTTTCATTTGATCCTTTTCAATTCCTATCCGGTCTTTCGGCACCGCGGGGGCCCAGCTTCATAGCCGTATAGTTGCAGCGCATGTTTCACGCTCCTTCCAACACCTGAGTAACAGCAGTTGTCAGTTTTAGCCAGGCATCCGTTTCCACTTCGAGTTGTTTTTTGCCGCTGCGCGTAAGCTCGTAGTATTTCGCGCGTCGATTGTTTTCCGAGGTGCCCCACTCAGCCTTGATCCAACCGCGCCGTTCAAGGCGATGAAGAGCTGGATATAAAGATCCCTGCTGAATCTGAAGTACGTCACTCGATACTTGCTGAACACGCTCGGAGATCGCCCAACCGTGTTGCGGCCCGAGCGACAACGTGCGAAGAATGAGCAGGTCTAAGGTGCCTTGTGGAAGGTCGATGCGTTCGCCCGCCATGCATTTTCCCCTTTTACTTCTACAGGAAGATTAGATGAAATCTTGCCGGAGCGCAAAGGATGCGGGTGTTGGGGTTTGGTACGGGAATTCGGGAGGACCGATTGGCGCACTGCAGATCCCTCCACTGCGCTCCCCCGGATTTCCTATGGAATTTGGTGGCTTTGGTGCACGGCATGCGCCCTTCTTTACGGAAGTTCGCATACGCGGTCTTGTCCGGTGATGCGTGGCAGGAAATCCGGGTACGCTCCGGTCGGGATGACAAAGGGAAGAGTGGCGGTCTCAGGGAAGGTTTGCTAGTGGCTGAACGTTCAAGGGCCGCTTGCATTTGCAAGCGGCCCTTGATTGTTGGCGACTAGCTGCAGCCGCTGGTTGAGCCGCAGCTCATGCATCGGTAACAGCTTCCGTTACGGACCATAATGGCTCCGCAGGTATGGCAACTGGGCGCGTCCCCCATATCGAGATACTCCTTCATGGCGTCAGCGGCGTGGAAGACTGGACCACCGCCCTTGCGGGCTTCAGGGACTCCGAAGATTCCCCGGTCTTCGATGGTTCCGCCGGCACCGCCCTGCCCAGGAGTGGGGGACAAGAGGCCGCTGGCCGGTGGCCTGGTCTCGTATCTCGCTTCGCTTAACGCGGGCGCTTGCGGTTCATCGGCCAAGCCAGGCATTGCGAGTTGAGCGCCCGCAGCCAGGCCGGAGAACAAGCTCAGTTGATGTCCGGAAAGAAAGCGCAACTGGAGCCAGCGGAAGATGTAATCCATGATGGACTTGGCGTAGCCAATCTGTTCGTTGCCAGTCCAGCCGGAGGGCTCAAAGCGAGTGTGGGCGAATTTTTCGCACAGAACCTTGAGCGGAACACCGTGCTGAAGGGAGAGCGAAACGGCGGTGGCAAACGAGTCCATGAGTCCGGAGACAGTGGAACCTTCCTTGGCCATCTTGATGAAGATTTCACCCGGTTGCCCGTTGGGATAAAGGCCGACGGTGATGTAGCCTTCGTGGCCGGCGATGGAGAACTTATGGGTGAGCGACGGACGCTCTTCCGGCAGACGATGACGGACGGCGCGGGGCGGACCCTGCGTTGCCTCCGGATCCTCGCGCAGCGCGGCGGCCTGGCCCAGGGTGACGGCATTGGCGATGGACGCGGAAAAGGCATTGGCAGCAGTCACGACCGCGTTGGCTGTGACTTCGAGCCGAGCCGAGACCTTGTCTTCCAGTACGCGCAGATCGTCACCGATAGAGCTGGTATCGCCCTGCGCCATGGCGGTGAGAATACGATCGGCGGCAGCGCTCACGGCCACATCGGCGGCGTTCTCCGAACCCAGCGCGTTCTTGATGACCTTAGCCTTGTTGCCATCGGAGACGTTGAGCGGTTGCGCGCCCTTCGATCCGTCGCGGTAAATGGCAACTGCTTTGAGGCCCAAACGCCATGCCTCGGTGTAGGCCTGGATAATGTCGTCCAGGGTTGCGTCGTGGGGCAGGTTGACGGTCTTCGAGATCGCTCCCGATAAGAACGGCTGGGCGGCGGCCATCATCTTGATGTGACCGGAGGAGTGAATGGAACGCGTGCCTTTGCTGGGCTTGAAGCTGCAATCAAAGACAGGGAGATGCTCCGGCTTGATTCCAGGCGCGCCTTCGATGGTGCCGGTCGAGTCGATGTAGCTGACGATCGAATCCACCTGGGGATTGGTATAGCCCATTTTGAATAACGCAACCGGGACGGTGTTGTTGACGATTTTGATCATTCCGCCGCCGACCAGTTTCTTGTATTTGATCAGCGCCAGATCGGGCTCGATGCCGGTGGTGTCGCAATCCATCATGAAGCCGATGGTGCCGGTCGGAGCTAGCACGGTCACCTGCGAGTTGCGGTAGCCATGTTTTTCGCCGTGGGCAAGAGCCTGATCCCAGCAATCCTTACTGGCCGCGATGAGCGAGGCTAGCTGGGGGGTGGCGAAGGGCTCGGCCGAGTTGATATGGCCGATCTTGTTTACCTCCGCGCGGTGCATGCGGATGACGTCCAGGAAGGGCTCGCGGTTGACATAGAAGCCGGGGCAGGCGCCGCCGCGTTGGGCCAAGCCGCCGTCCGCGTACTGCGCCTGCTGGCAAAGCGAGGTGGCCGAGACCATGGCTGGAGCTTTTTCCGCCAGCACAGAAGATTGCAGATAAGCCTGGCCGCACATGATGGCGGTAAGAGCAGCTGCGAAGTCTCTGCCGGCGTCGCTGTCATAAGGCAGGCCCATGGCCATGAGCAATGCGCCCAGGTTGGCGTATCCCAATCCCAGCGGCCGATAGTCGTGGGAGTTGCGCACGATCGATTCGGTGGGGTAGCCGGAATTGTCGACCAGGATGTCCATGGCGGTGATCAGGATGTCGATGGCGTGGCGATAGGCATCCACGTCAAAGGCACCGGCCGGGGTCATGAACTTGAGCAGGTTGAAGCTGGCCAGATTGCAGGCCGAGTCGTCGAGGAACATGTACTCGGAGCAAGGGTTCGAGGCATTGATGCGGCCGGAGTTCTTGGAGGTGTGCCACTTGTTGATGGTGGTGTCGTACTGCATCCCGGGATCGCCGCATTGCCAGGTGGCTTCGGCAATTTTCCGCATCAAATCGCGGGCCTTGTAGGTCTTGACCGGCTCGCCGCCCTTGACGGTGCGGGTGGTGAAGTCCTGGTCGCGCTCGACCGCGCGCATGAACTCATCGGTCACACGAACCGAGTTGTTGGCATTTTGGAAAAAGATGGAGCTGTAGGCTTCCGAGTCCGGGCCAGAGCCGTCGTAGCCGGCTTGCATCAGGGTCCAGGCCTTCGCTTCTTCCTTGGCCTTGCACTCGATGAAGTCGGCAATATCAGGATGCTCGGCATTGAGAATGACCATCTTGGCCGCACGGCGGGTCTTGCCGCCGGATTTGATAACGCCGGCAAAGGCGTCGAAGCCGCGCATGAAGCTGAGCGGTCCGCTCGCGGTGCCTCCGCCGGAGAGGGTTTCCATCGATCCGCGGATGCTGGAGAGGTTGGTGCCTGTACCCGAGCCCCACTTGAAGAGCATGCCCTCGGTCTTGGCGAGGGTCAGGATGGAATCGAGCGAGTCGTCCACCGAATTGATGAAGCAAGCGGAGCACTGCGGATTGCGGTAGCCGGTGACGGAGAACTCGACCGCGCAGCTGTGGGCGTTCCAGTGCCAGTTTTGGGCGTCGGAATTGGGCTCGAGGCGGTCGCAACCCACATTGAACCAGACGGGCGAATTGAAGGCCGCTTTCTGGGTAATCAACAGATGGACGAGCTCGTCGTGAAAGATGGCGGCGTCTTCCGGAGTGGCAAAATAGCCCCCCGCGATGCCCCAGTCACGGATGGTCTCCGCGACCCGGCCGACGAGTTGACGGACACCGGTTTCACGAGCGCCGAATTCGCCCTGAGCAGTGCCGACATGGCCGTGGAGGTATTTGGAAGCGACGATGTTGGTTGCGGTCATCGACCAGTCCGCGGGGACCTCGACGTCCTTTTGCTCGAAGATCGAGCCTCCGGTCGCGTCGGTGATGGAAGCGGTGCGACGCTCCCAGACGACTTCGCTGTAGGGCGAAATGCCGGGTTTGGAGAAGAGGCGGGTGCAGTGCACGCCGGTGGTGGGTTCAGGCTTTGGCACGGAGTGGCTGTAGTGGGCGGCCCAGCCGTTGGCGACGGTGGAAGTTACGGAATTGTTGGCCTCGGCCATAGTTCTCCTCATGATTTCAGAAATGACAGAAAAGCCGCCTCCGGCGCTCGTTGCGGCGCCTGAAAAAACAGGAGGTGAAACCGGCCTTCCTGGAACAACTCACCAACCAGGCTTTGGCGGACAAAACACCCGAAAACGGTGGAACGGAAGCACAAAAGAAAAGCCGTGAGATGCGAAAGTACCGCTCTCTATGGCGTCTGTCAAGCCAGAACCACTACATCTAGTAGTTTATATGCATATCCCCCCATGTGGCTTCCCGAAACCGAACAAACGGCTGTGGAGAACGCCGGAAGGGGGCTATGGGCGCTGCTTTGCGGGTGGCCAAAGCCATGGTGATGCGCCTGAATTGAAGCTACGCCCGGTACGGGGATCGAACAAGGCTGGGAGAGGCCGCGCAGGGGTGAATAACTGTGGAACCCGTGGATAAAAGGGAATGATTCGGTGGCGATCAAGTTTCGCCGGGGGGGAATGTGGGGTTTCCAGTGGAGATTGGTCGAAAACATTTCCACGGGAGGTCCGCGGAACTGCAGATCCCTCCTACGCTCCCCCGGTCGGGATGACAATTCTGTTAGAAACGGACAAAAGAACAAGTAGAAGCAGTTTCATCCGCGGCGGTTCCATCAAAGGAGCCGCTGAACGGCCAAAGGACGAACAGGCACGGGGGGGCTTGGCCCACTTGCGTGGGCTGGCAGAAGGGATACCCGAGGATACTGCTAGACGCTGGCGGTTTTGCCCTTGATCAGGCGGTAAATGGCCAGCAATAGGACGGCTCCCAGCAGCGACATGAAAAAGCCGGCACGCTGTCCCTCCCTGTATAAGCCCACATGGCTGCCGATAAAGGTAGCCAAAAGGGCTCCGGCTACCCCGATCAGCATGGTGATGAAGATGCCGCCGGGATCCTTTCCCGGCATGATGAGCTTGGCCAAGGCCCCAACGATCAGGCCAATGATTGCTTCCCACAACAGGTTAAACATGATTTCCTCCTGGCTTGCCTGGAAGACTGCAATGGCCCGAAGCCGCGCGCAAGGGTTTGCGCGCGGCAAGTTGGGTTATATCGGCCTCGACCCGGTCCTACTGCTCTTTGGACAGGTTCTTCGGCGACTTCCGGTTCAGAGTCCGCAACAACTTGGCGGCGGAGGGGGGAGCTGGTACAGCTTTGTCAAAAACAATGGCCTCGGCGGTGACGTCCTTGCCGTAAAGCTTCTTGTTGCCGTCGTTGTCGGGACGCAACGTGGAACCGGACAACGAGACCCCGGCGAAGAGACCGCGTGCGCGAGAGTAGGAAAGGATCTGGGCGCGCATGGTCACATCCGTTTCCGCGGAAGCATTGCGGCCAACCGGGCCGGCTGCCGCCGAGGCGTCTCCACCGATCTTGACCTTGCTCTTAAGGATGTTTGCAGCCGAAGTCGGGCTCATGAGCAGGAGGACGAAATCAGTCGCCTGACCACCCAATTGAAATCCGACGCTCGCGCCTTCCAGAGCCATCATGCTGGGCGCACTCCAGGGACCGCGAAAGTGCCGGCCACTGCGGCAAGTCAACACACCACGGCCATAGCTGCCTCCGACAATGAAGGCGGCCTTGAGGACGGAGGGCAACACGACGACGCAATCCGCTTTGTCGATCACACTCTGCGGGATGTCGTCGGGAACGTTCATAATTTCGGAAATTACAGTACCCGCGGCCATGACTCTATCCGCTTCCTTATCCTGTCCAAACGCGGGCAGAACCATTAGACCCATGAGGCTTAGCGCAACGACTGTTTTCTTCATTTTTCTCTCCTTGAGACTTAATCGACACCACTGCAGCAGTCCAACATTGTCTGCGGCTGAGCCCAGAAACGAAACTGGGAGTAACTCTCCCGGTAACCGTTGAGCATACTATACAAGTTTCTCCCGGAGATCAATTAGAGTGGGTAACCCTTGATTTGTTACGAATTCGGCTGGTACAACCCCATTGAGCCAGCGCACAAAAAACCCGATATTTGGTTTGCGGAACGAACGCGCCAGCCGGGGCAGGAATGAGGCATCGCATCTCAGGGACCGGCACACGACGCAATTTTGACGGGCTCTCTCTTTTGACTGTGCTGCTTCTCGCGGCTCTTTGCCTGTTGCCAGTGCTTCGGGGCCGAGCGCAAACTGCGAAAGCGTCGCCAATCACCATTTCCGGCACCCACTTCGTGCGCGACGGCAAGCCTTACCAGATTATTTCCGGAGCGATCCATTATCCCCGCGTACCCCGCGAGTATTGGCGAGACCGGCTGCGCAAAGCACGGGCGATGGGTTTAAACACGGTTGAAACCTATGCTTTCTGGAACCTGCATGAGCCCCAGCCGGGGGTCTTCGATTTCAGTGGGGACAGGGACGTCGCGACCTTCGTGCGCATGGCCCAGGAGGAAGGGCTGAATGTGATCCTGCGGCCGGGTCCGTACGTTTGCGCGGAGTGGGAGGCCGGCGGATTCCCGCCCTGGCTCTTTGCCGATCCCAGCGTGAAGCTCCGTACCAGAGATCCCAAGTTTCTCGCCGCGGCCGACCGGTATTTCTCCCGGCTTGGGCAGGAACTGGCTCCGCTGCAAGCCGCCCATGGGGGTCCGATCGTTGCAGTGCAGATCGAGAACGAGTACGGTTCGTTCGGCAACGATCGGTATTACATGGAACAGATTCACCAGTCTCTGGTTCGGGCCGGACTGGGAGAGTCCATTTTCTTCACTTCCGACGGGCCCAAGCTGCTGTACATGGATGCTTTGCCGGGGATTCTGCCGGTGATCAATTTTGGCGAGGGGAAAGCGCTCAGGTCCTATGCGGAGCGGTTCCTTAGTTTCGTGTACCTGGCGTCGACGATTGGACCATTCCATTTCGAGCAGCCGTCCATGACGGGCGAATACTGGGCTGGCTGGTATAGCGGCTGGGGTAACGATCGTGCGACGACGGACCCTGTCCTTCAGGCAAGAGAACTGGACTGGATGCTGGGTGAAGGTTATTCAGTCAATCTCTACATGTTTCACGGTGGAACCAGCTTCGGATTCATGAATGGCGCCAACATTGCCGATGGGGCTTATCTGCCACTGATCACCAGCTACGACTACGATGCTGCTCTGGATGAGGCGGGCAGGCCGACGAAGAAGTTCTATATGTTCCGGGATGTGATTCAGAAGCGGACGGGCATCACGCCCCCTGCCTTGCCCGCCCCGGTACCGATCGCCGGGATGCCGAGCTTTCAACTTACGGAATCAGCTCCGTTATGGAGCAATTTGCCGGTCCCGGTGACCGTGGATCATCCGCGTTCCATGGAAACGTTTGGCCAGGGTTACGGTTATATTCTTTATCGCAAGGAATTGATTGGACCGGTTACAGGTCAGCTGGTGGTGGACGAGGTACGGGATTATGCCGCTGTGTATGTGAACCAGAAGCTGCAGGGGATCCTGGATCGCCGCTTGAAGCAGACGCAGCTGACGGTCACGGTTCCGGCCGGCCCGGCTACTCTGGACATCCTGGTTGAGAACACCGGTCGGGTCAATTACGGCCCGGAGATACAGAACGAACAGGCTGGTATCACCCGGTCGGTTAGTCTGGCCGGGCACGATTTGTCAGGGTGGCAGGTTTATTCCCTGCCGATGAGTCGCCCGGATGGGTTGAAGGGATGGGAGGCAAACGCTGTGGCAGGGCCGGCGTTTCATCGCGGGACATTTACAGTTGCGTCCGTCGCGGATACGTTTCTTGACCTTAGCCGGCTGGGCAAGGGATTTGTTTGGGTGAATGGTCACAATCTTGGACGCACGTGGGAGATTGGGCCGCAGATGTCGTTGTATTTGCCTGGGGCTTGGTTGCAGAAGGGCTTGAATGAGGTTGTGGTTTTTGATTTTACGGATTTAGACAAGCCGGAGTTGCGCGGGGTGGATAATCCGATCTGGTCGAAGAAGTTGCCTCCTCAGCAGCGGTCTAGCCTTTAGGTGGTTCCTCTCCACTAGGCTCTGTCGAAAAACATTTCCAAGATGGGTCCGTTGAACTGCAGATCCCTCCACTGCGCTCCGCTCCGGTCGGGATGACAAAGGGGAGGGTCGCGCTTCCACTCCGCACTGGTTTGTGGATGAGGGGACCGCAGATCCCTCCGCTCCGGCGGGATGACAAAGGGGAGGGTGGCGCTTCCACTCCGCATTCGATGCGGTGGATGATGAACAGCAGGTCCCTCCACTTCGCTACGCTTCGGTCGGGATGACACTTCTGTTGCTAAGAAGATATTCGGTTCCGAAACAGAATTGGCGTCTCGACCGGGCGGGCTTGTCTAGCGGCGGTAGACTATGCCGCTTTTCATTACGAAGGAGACGTGCCGCAGGACTCGGATGTCTTCCAGGGGATTGCCGGGGACGGCGATGATGTCGGCGTTGTAGCCCGGCTTGAGGACGCCGAGGTCGTGTTCCCAGTCGAGGAGGCGGGCTCCGTTGAGAAGATCGGCCTTGAGCACATCCAGCGGCTTCATTCCGTACTGGACCATCAGCTCCATTTCGTGGGCCTGGGTGCCGTGAGGGAACGGACCTACATCGGAACCTACCGCCATGGGCACGCCGTGCTCCAGCTGACGATGAAATTCCTGGGCGTGATAGTCGAGAAGTTGGCGCTCCCGCGCTGCTCCCTCGGGCGAGCTGGCGTGAGCAGCAAAATATTCCTGAATCATGAAGGTAGGCACGGCGTAGATCTGGCGTTCTCGCATGAGGCGCATGGTCTCGTCGCTTAGCTGGTCAGCGTGATCGATCGAGGCCACCCCGGCCTGAGCTGCGTACAGAGCGCCAGGCTCTCCCTCACAATGCACAGCCACGCGCGTCTGCAAGCGGGCCGTCTCGGTTACCGCGGCGGCCAACTGGGCCTCGGTGTACTGCACCAAGCTGTGGAACTGGCCATTCTTAAAGAAATCGCGGCCGGTTTCGTAAATCTTGATGAAGTCAGCTCCCTCCTTGATCTGCTGACGAATGACGGCCACTAATTCGTCGGCGTTGTTGGCGTAGGTGGCGTTGGGGAGCACGTGCTGCTCCGGGTTGTAATGGAGAGCGTCTTCGTGGCCCCCCAGAATGTTGATGGCGTTCCCACTGACACGCATGTGCGGACCGGGGATGTCTCCCCGGTCAATGGCTTCGCGCACGGCCGTGTCGGCGGACCCGGCGCCTTCGGTGCCCATGTCGCGCTCCGCAGTGAAGCCCGCCAACAGATCCGCTTTCGCGGCCAGGGTGGCCATGATCACCCTCTGGGGCACAGACTCCTGCACGGTTTGCAGATCTTCCGCTCCAGGATGGAGGAAGAGATGTACATGGGCGTCGATCAGGCCGGGCATCAGCGTGGTGTCGCCGAGATCGATGGTCTCCGCGGCGGCGGGATGGGCGACGGAGGAGCCGACGGCAACGATTTTCTCGCCTTCGACCAGGACCTCACCGGGGGAAAGGATGCGGCCGCCCTCAATGTCGAGCAGGCGAGCGGCATGCAGGATGATTGAGTGCGTTGCCGGGGGAGCCTGCGCCCGAATGCCAGCGGTTACGGTGGCAAACCCGAGCAGGATCGAGAACGCGTGTCGAGGATGGATGGCCAAGATGGTTTGCAGAATATCAGTAGATCCGATCCTCGCAGTGAAGCGTATTACTATTGGGACCAACTATGCGGCTGCGTAGAAAGATCCGCGAGGTCACATACCACTTCGAGGATCTGCGCGACCTTTTGGCGAAGGCCAGCCCGTACCGCTCCGGGGATGCGCTGGCGGGCATTGCGGCCGAGAGCGCGGAACAGCGGGCCGCGGCGCAAATGACGCTGGCCGACCTCCCTTTGCGTGCCTTTCTGCAGCATCCGCTGATTCCCTACGAAAGCGATGAAGTCACCCGGCTGATTATCGATAGTCACAGTCCAGCTGCATTTGCTCCGGTAGCGACACTTACGGTAGGAGAATTTCGCGATTGGTTGCTTTCCGATGCGGCGACCGGCGAGGCACTGGCGATGCTGGGACCTGGTTTGACCCCGGAGATGGTGGCGGCGGTCAGCAAGTTGATGCGCGTGCAGGACCTGATCCTGGCGGCTCGGAAGATACACGTAGTGACGAGGTTCAGGACCACGGTCGGCTTGCCGGGCAGGCTCTCGACGCGGCTGCAGCCGAACCATCCAGTCGACGACCCGGAAGGCATCGCTGCCTCCATGGTCGATGGCTTGCTGCTGGGGTCCGGAGATGCGGTGATTGGGATCAATCCCGCCTCGGACAACGTGAGCGGGGTGAAGACGCTGCTGAAGTTAATCGACCACGTGCGACAGAAGTATGACATTCCGGTGCAGAGTTGCGTGCTGGCGCATGTGTCGACCGTCATGGCGGCGCTCGAACAGGGCGCGCCGGTCGACCTGGTCTTTCAATCGATCGCGGGGACAGAGGCGGCCAACCGCTCGTTCGGGGTGAACCTGGCGCTGCTGGACGAAGCTTGCGCGGCGGCCCAGGCGCTTAAACGGGGGGCCGTCTTTGAGCCGACGCAGCCGGGTGGCCAACCCGTGCTGGGCGATCACGTGATGTATTTCGAAACCGGACAAGGAAGCGCACTTTCCGCTGATGCCCATCATGGGGTGGATCAACAAACCTGCGAGGCGAGGGCCTATGCCGTGGCCCGGCGGTACCGGCCGATGCTGGTCAATACCGTGGTGGGTTTTATTGGGCCGGAGTACCTGTACGATGGCAAGCAAATCATTCGCGCCGGACTCGAGGACCATTTTTGCGGCAAGCTGCTGGGGCTGCCCATGGGGTGCGACGTCTGCTACACCAATCATGCCGAAGCCGACCAGGACGACATGGATGTGCTGCTCACACTGCTGGGCGCCGCGGGAGTGAACTACATTATGGGCGTGCCCGGCGCAGACGATGTGATGCTTCACTACCAGAGCACCTCGTTTCACGATGCGTTGTACCTGCGACGAGTCCTGGGGCTAAGGCCGGCGCCGGAGTTTGAGGCTTGGCTGAAAAGTGATGCCCGGTTGAGGTTAAATGTTCCGGCGTTTCTCGCGTAGGTTGACCATGGATAAACGGGAGCAAAGGACAAATCAGGCCGGAGGTGATCTGGATTTTGCTCCGGCAGAGATGTCGCTCGCAGCGCGGGAAGCGTTGCGCAGCTACACTCCTGCTCGGATCGGCCTGCAACGTACGGGGGTTAGCCTGGGCACACGTCCATTGCTCGATTTTCAACTGGCACATGCGCGGGCGCGGGATGCGGTTCACGCAGCCATCGACGTGCGTATGCTTTGCGATGAACTGCGGCGGAGCGGGCTGACAGCGCTGGGGCTGGAAAGCGAGGCCAGGGATCGGGCCACTTACCTCAGGCGGCCGGACCTGGGGCGGTCCTTAAGCAAGGATTCCGCGAAGCTGCTGACCCCTGGGGAATACGATGCTGTGTTTGTCATCGCGGATGGACTCTCAGCGCTGGCCGTCGAGCGGCACGCATTGCGGCTGCTCAGGGAGGTCCTGCCTTTCATCGCGGGCTGGCGGTTGGCGCCGGTGTGCGTGGTGGAACAAGGGCGGGTTGCCGTGGGGGACGCGATTGGCGAGGCGCTCCATGCACATTTGACGGTGATGTTGATTGGGGAACGGCCGGGGTTGAGTTCTCCCGATTCGCTTGGGGCTTACATCACGTGGGCGCCGCGGGTGGGGCGGAAGGATGCGGAGCGGAATTGTATTTCGAACATTCGGGAAGAGGGGCTGGGGTACGCGGCGGCGGCGGGCCGATTGCACTATTACATGCAGGAGGCGTCGAGAAGGCACTTGACTGGGTTGGAGATTAAGGACCCGGTGGAGGATTTGGCGCGGCTGCTTTAGGGTTGGGTTCCGCTACGCGCTGTTGAAAAACATTTCCAAGGGGGGTCCGCGGAACTGCCGATCCACTGCGCTCGGAGGTTGTGACTTTTTGATTTCGCCTGTAGTTTGTGGCTGGAAAGCTCGGAAGGACATCTGCCAGCAAGCATCGCCGGGGTCCTTCGACTCCGCGCCAAAGGCCGTCCGTTATGCGATAGTTCTGCGCGGCGCTTCGCTCAGGATGACGGCTTTGTGGGAGGTGAAAAAGCATCCGGTTAGGTCTGCGGAAAACACGAAAAGATCAAAAAAGTCACAAGCTCTCGGGATGGCAAAGGGGACGGTGGCGTTTCCATGGTGGCCTCTGACCGATTGAGGGTGCCGCATTATGCAGTTGTTGCCGGGAAGGACAAACAGCAGGTCCCTCCACTTCGCTACGCTCCGGTCGGGATGACACTTCTATTTGGGAGGATGGAAATCTCTCGGGGTGACACTTCTGTTTGGGAGAATGGGAAATTTCGCTTTCAACTGCTATTCGGCTCGCGTTGGCAGGGTTGACCAGAGGTGGGTTCGAAAGAAGGTCAGCATTCGCTGGTTGGCGGAGTCCACGGCTCGGCTGGTAAATGCATGCCCTTCGCCGGGATAAATTCCGGCCTCGCAGGTGAAGTCCTTCAACTCGCAAAGGCGGACGAGTTGACGGGCATTGACGACCGGGACCTGCTGATCCTGCTCGCCATGAATGATGAGAAGCGGAGGTAAACTCTGCAGCTTGGGGAAAAACTCGTTGGGCAGAAGGCCTGACCACTCTGCAATGGCGTCAACACCCACCTTGTGGGAAGCGGCGAGTAGCGCGACAGAGGCTCCCAGATCTTGCCCAACCAGGGCAATTTTCCGGTTCCGCGGGATTGGCCTCGAGCGCAGATCGGCAACGATATCCTCTACCACCTGCGCCCAACGCCGATAGTTCGCGGTTTTGGGTTCGACGGTGGGCGTGACACTCAAATACTCCGCCAATAAGACCCGGAAACCATGGTCGGCAAAAAACCGCGCCTCCGACCGGCCGAAATCAAGATCGGCGGGGCCGGAACCGGGTAAAAAGATTATCGTCGCCTTGGCATCATGGGCGTCATAGACGACACAAGAGACGGCTTTGCCATGGCTGGCGAAGGTCTCATACTCGACCGGCGACGTTTGCGCGTGGACCGTAACCGCGGTAAGCGAAAAGAATGTCCACGTAAGCAGCCGACGAAAATGCATGCTAAAGCACCTTCAGGACGACCACGGAGAGGTCGTCATTTTGTGCTGCGCCCGCAGTGAAGCGGTCCGCAGACGCAACTAACGCGGTGACGATCTCCTGCGCAGAGCGGTGGGTGGTGGTTCTGGCGGCCGCAATCAGACGATCTTCGCCCCATTCCTCGTAGGCGGTGGTCATGGCCTCGCTGATTCCGTCGGTGAAGGCGATGAGAGCGTCGTAGGGCTGCAACTGGAGCCGGCCTTGCTCATAGTAAACATCCGTGAAGATGCCAAGTACAGGACCGCCGGTCTCCAGACGCTGCACCATGCACGGTGCCTCCGGACTACAGAAACTATCCTCTCCCGGTGCCGTCGGGCGCAAGAGTACGGGCGCGTTGTGGCCGGCGTTGACGTAATCCAGGGTGCGCGTGGAGGGGTCGTATTCGCCGAAGAAGAAGGTGACGAAGCGATTGCTGGTGGAGGAATCGTAGATGATTTGGTTGAGACCCTTGATGATCCGGGCAAGCGACAACGTTCCGCTGAAGGTTAGCCCGTGCAAAGCAGAGCGGATGGAAGCCATCAAGAGGGCGGCCGAGATACCTTTGCCGGAGACGTCGCCGATCGCGATGCCCAGGCGCCCGTTCTCAAGGGCGATGAAGTCGTAGTAGTCTCCACCAACCTCCTGCGCGGTGCGGCTGAAGCCGGCGAAGTCAACTCCCTTGATCAGGGGATAGATCTGGGGCAGTAGGCGCTCCTGCACCTGGCGGGCGATTTCGATTTCGCGGTCGATGCGCTGACGCTGGGCGGACTCCTCCGCCAGATGGTGGACGAGGGCGCTGTTTTCGATAGCCAGCCCGGTTTGCAAGGCTACGGAGGACAGCAATCGGCGGTCCGAGCGGGAATAAGGCTCTTCGCTTCGCTTGGGCCCCAGAGCCATGACCCCAATCAGACTGGAGCGGCCAGGCAATGGCAGCAGGAGCTCGGCGTCGAGCCGGTCGAGCACAGTGACCTCGCTGGGAGCGGCGAGCGCCAGCCATGGGTCGGGATGATCGCGGAAGACCTGTTTGGGACTGCGGTCGATGGCTAAAGCGCGCATGGTGGAGGAGTTTTCCGGAAGGGAAACGTCGATTGGGCCGGGCAGGCCCTGGGAATACTGCAAGCGAAAGAGCTTTCCCTGGCGCAAAAGGAAGGAGATTCGCTCCACATGCAGGGTCTGACCGATGCGCTCGGTGATGGTCCGCAGCAAGGGCTCGGTTTCGGTAAATGAACGGGCCTGCTCGGAAAGGTCCGACAATATCTGATCGACGGAGTAGGCCTCGCGGAAGAAGCGCCGGTCCAGCCAGAGGGAGAGGGGCCGGGCGACGCGCAGACGCAGAAACAACACGACCACGACGAACACCGCAGGGGTGATCAGTTGAGCAAAGCGTCCGGAGGCACGGTAAGAGTGGAAGAGGCGGAACCCGAGGAAGGCGACAACAATCACCTGCAGCACCCAGAGCGTGCCGCGAGCGAAGGCGTAGCGTGTGCCCTGACGAAGGATGATGCGCAGGTCGAGGGCCCGCTGGACGATGACGGTGTAGGCGAGAGAGAGGGGGAAAAAGGTAAAGAGAACCGCGACGGTGAGGAGGGCCCAGGAAGGCGCCGCCTCCACGATGGTTTTTTGGGAAATGGTGGAGGTGACCAGCAGGACAAGCACGGGGCCAAGGCCGAGCAGCGAGCCAGCGGCCACGACTCCGAGGCGGCGCCGCGCATCCGGCGCGGGGGCGGGGACGGCAAAGAGCTTGCCTACGATGGCGGCGATGAAGACGCAAAGAGAGATAGCGGCAAAGAAATTTCCCGCGAATTCGAGCGGATCGGTCGCGGAGAGATAGGGCTGGATGAAGCGGTTGTCATACAGGCGGCCGTACTCGAGCACGAACTGGGCGGGGGCAATCAGGATCTGCGGAACAATGAGGAGCCACTTGATCCACGGGTGACGCCTGTCGGTTCGGGAGCGAACGGGAAAGTGGATGCTGAACAGAATGAGCGAGACGAACATCCACTGTAAGGCGAAGATTTGCCAGAAGACGGTGAAGGGGGTCAGGAAGCCGGGGTAGTACGCAGTATGAACGATGAAGACCGGCGCCACGTTCATGATGCCCAGCAAAAACCAGGCATTCCATTCCAACGGTCTCGCCAGCACCACCCAATAGCCGAGCAAGAGGCAAAATGCGGGGAAGACGCCGACCAGGAAGATGTTGATCAACCAGCGGGAGAGGGTTGGAGGAGCCGTTCGCTGCGGCATCAAGCCGACTCGCGCGGTATTCATCCCACCGGTCGCGTTGCGATAGACGATGGCGACTTTGTCTCCGGGACGGGCGTGAAAGATCTGGCGAATCAGACCGGCCATTCCCGTGAACGGAACGCCATCGACGGAGAGGACATCGTCTTCGGCATGCATGCCGGCGCGGCGCGACTCGGGCAGGGGTTGCACCAGAAATCGGGCGCTGTGGGAGTAGTCAAACGGCAGCCGTGCGCGGTTGGGATTGAGAAAGCTGTCGAAGGTTGCAGCCGTGTTGGCTACATAAAAGAGCATGGAACCCGCAACCAAGATGGCCAGCAACAGATACGGAAGTTTGGCGAGGTTGGTTTGCATGGACCCAATAAGAGCATTTTTAAATGCTTCAGGCGGCATGGTAGCAGACCGCAGGGGGCCTCCGACGGTTGACATCAGGAGCCGACGCAGTTAGTTTTTTAGTAGATATGCAAGTCCGCACCCACCATCATCGTCATCACCATCATCTCGTGACGAGCGTGTCGGCGGACGATTCCGGCCAATAAAGGCCAGGAAACCAGGTTCAGAAAAGCCCGCCGGCGCCCAATGCGCAAGCGGGCTTTTTTACGTTTGGTCTAACGGGAAAGCAAGGAAGGGGAGATCGGCAATGACCGAGGCAGTGAAACTCGATTTCGCGAAGATGGATGGGCTGCTGCCTGCCATCGTGCAGGATGCAGCAAGCGGCGAAGTGCTGATGGTGGGGTTCATGAACGAAACCAGCTACGCCAAGACCCTGGAAACAGGCTTTGTGACATTTTGGAGCCGGACCCGGCAGAAGCTGTGGATGAAGGGGGAGACGAGTGGGAACCGGCTGCGCGTGGTGTCGGGGGCGACCGACTGCGATCAGGATACGGTGCTCTTTCGGGTAGTGGTCGAGGGCGACGGGCTGGTGTGCCATGAGGGAACGGTGAGTTGTTTTACCAACGCCATCGTCCTGGAGGCTCGCAATGGCAGGTAAGTTGAAGCTGGGAATTCCCAAGGGAAGCCTGCAGGATGCGACGATTGCGCTTTTTGAGAATGCCGGGTGGCATATTTACGCCAATGGGCGTTCGTATTTTCCAGGCATCGACGATAGCGAGATTGAGTGCATGCTCATCCGCGCGCAGGAGATGGCGCGGTACGTGGAGAAGGGCGTTCTGGATGCCGGCCTCACGGGGATTGATTGGGTGGTGGAAAGCGGGCTTGACGTGGTTAGCGTCACTTCCCTGACGTACTCCAAGGCGACGCGGACCAAGGTGCGGTGGGTGCTGGCGGTGCCTGAGGATTCTCCGTTTCAATGCGCCGAGGAGCTGAGCGGAAAGGTGATCGCTACGGAGCTGGTGGAGGTGACCAAGAACTACTTCGCGAGCAAGAAGGTTCCGGTCAAGGTTGAGTTTAGTTGGGGCGCGACGGAGGTAAAGCCTCCGACACTGGCCGACGCGATTGTGGAAGTGACGGAGACGGGGAGTTCGCTGCGGGCGAATCGGCTGCGCATTATCGATACTGTGATGGAAAGCGAGACGCACTTGATTGCTAACCGGGCGGCTTATGGGGAGCCCTGGAAGAAGCAGAAGATCGACAACATCGCGCTCATGCTCAATGGGGCGATTGCGGCGAAAGGCCGGGTCGGATTGATGATGAATGTCGAGAAGAAGAATCTGGAGCAGGTGCTGGCGCTGTTGCCGGCACTGGATTCGCCGACTATTTCTACGCTGAGCGATGCGGGGTGGGCGGCGCTGAATACGGTGCTGGAGGAGAGCGTGCTCCGTGATGTGATTCCCAAGCTTAAGAATGCGGGGGCGACTGGGATTGTGGAGTATCCGCTTAACAAGATTGTTTTCTAGTGTCGTTGGGAGTGTGTGTCATTGAAAAGTAGAGCGATCGTTGGGCTTCGCCCATCTTTTTCGTCCCAGGTACGCTGGGGCGAACCTGGGGCACCCGTCCTCTCCTGATCACCCGTCGTTTCCTGGGGGTTTGTTGGATGGAAATAGTTTGAGGCTAGGAGCTCTCGATGAGGGTGGTTAGGACACAGGGCCGCGGGGGCAAGGCAACGCGGCAGATGCTGCTTGAACTGGAGGCGCGAGGAGCGCGGAACACGGCGCGGGCGATGCCGGTCGTGCAGCGCATCGTGGCCGGCGTGCGCAAGGGCGGGGACCGGGCGCTGCGCCGCTACGCGGCTCGGCTGGATGGGCTTGCTCCGCAACAGCCGCTGGAGATTAGCCGCGCAGAGATGGAACAGGCTTGGGCAGCTACGCCCAAGGCGCTGCAGGCCGCTATGCAGACGGCCGCCGGGAATATCCGGCGATTTGCCGGACGGCAAATGCCAAAACAGTGGAGTACGACGACCTCCGGACTTACTACCGGACAACAGGTGCGGGCGCTGAGCGCTGTCGGGTGTTATGTGCCCAGCGGGCGCTATCCACTGCCTTCTACGCTGCTCATGACCGTCATTCCGGCTCAGGTAGCAGGGGTCGAGCGCATCGTGGTGGTGTCGCCGAAGCCGGCAAAGGAGACGCTGGCGGCTGCAGCTCTGCTCGGAGTGAGCGCGTTTTACCGCATCGGGGGCGCCCAGGCGGTGGCAGCGCTCGCCTTTGGCACGGAAAGCATCCGGCGCGTGGATAAGATTGTCGGCCCTGGGAACTGGTATGTGACCGCAGCCAAGAAGATGGTGGCGTTCGATTGCGCCATCGACATGCTGGCCGGTCCCACGGAGATTGTCGTGACCAGTGAAAACGGCGATGCAATTGGGATCGCGGCGGACCTGGTGGCCCAGGCCGAACATGATCCTGAGGCCCTGGCTATTCTGATAACAACGAATAGCACCCTCGCGCGCGCGGTGGTTGCAGAGGTGGCGCAGCGAGTCAAAACCAATCCCATCGCGCGGCAGGCAATCGAACGGAATGGCCTGGCGGTAGTTACGAGCTCCGAGCAGGAGGCGCGCGAAATTACCAACCGGCTGGCGCCTGAGCACCTGACCGTCGACGCGAAAGAGGACCTCGCGTGGGTGCGCAATGCCGGTTCCGTATTCATTGGGCGTTATTCGCCGCAGCCCATGGGGGACTATGTCTCTGGTCCTAACCACACCCTGCCGACTGGTGGAGTAGCCCAGGTGCGGGGTGGGCTGAGCGTCATGGATTTCTTGAAGGTGATCACGGTGCAGGAATATACCCTGGCCGGGTTGCAAAAGCTGGGACCAGCGGCCATCACCCTGGCCAACGCGGAAGGGCTGCAGGGCCATGCTGAGGCGGTGCGGGCAAGGGGGATCGATGGCTGAGACTGTGTTGCAACAAACTCCGGCGCCGCGGGCGGCGGTGCAGCGGATGCATGCCTATCATCCTCCGTTGAGCGGGCGGCAGGGGCTGCGCCTGGACTTCAACGAAAATACCGTCGCTTGCTCGCCACGCGTGCTCGAAGCCCTGGGCAGGATCGCCGCCTCGGATCTGGCGAAATATCCCGAGCGGGGCCAGGTGGAAGCCAAGGTTGCCGAACATCTGCGGCTGCAGCCGGAACAGGTGCTGCTGACCAATGGAGTGGACGAGGCGATCCACGTGCTTTGCCAGACGTATCTGGATCGCGGAGATGAGTTTCTCTTCCCTACCCCGACCTACTCCATGTATGAGGTCTACGGTTCCTGCACCGATGCGGCGGTCAGGACGGTTCCCTCGGGCGAAGATTTTGTGTTTCCGGTCGAGGCACTGCTTTCAGCTATCACGCCGCAGACCCGGTTGATTGCGATCGCCAGCCCCAATAGCCCCACGGGCACGGTGGCCAGCCGGCAGCAGATTCTGCAGGTTCTCGAGCGTGCCCCGCATGCGGTAGTCCTGGTGGATGAGGCCTACTACCATTTTTGCGGTCAAACGGTGATAGAGCTGGTGGGGCAAGTGCCTAACCTGGTTGTGGCACGTACGTTTTCGAAGGCCTACGGGCTTGCCGGGCTGAGGTTGGGAATGCTCGCCGCGCCCGCCGGCATGCAGCAATGGCTGCGGACGGTGATCTCCCCCTACAGCGTGAACTCGCTCGCCCTGGCGTGCCTGCCGGCGGCGCTGGACGACGAAGAGTACCTGAGTTGGTATGTCGAAGAAGTGAAGGCTGCGCGTAGTGAGATGGTTGAGAGGCTGCGCCAAATCGGGGTCCCCCAGTGGCCCACCCAAGCCAATTTTGTGCTGGTGAAGATCGGGCCGCGGCATGCCGAGTTTGTTCAGGCGATGCACCGGCGGGGCGTGCTGACTCGGGACCGATCCAAAGATCAGGGCTGCGACGGGTGTGTGCGGATGACCGTGGGCACTCGGGAACAGATGAAGCAAGCCGTGGCCGCCATGATTGAGGCGCTCAACGAGATCGGGTGGAAGAGAGCATGATGGCGAAGAAGAAAAGTGTTGCCGTAAAGAAGAGACAGGGCGTTATCGAGCGCAAAACAACCGAGACAAAGATTTCGCTCAAGCTGGTAGTGGAAGGCAGCGGACGATACAAGGTGAAGACGGGGATTCGCTTCTTCGACCATATGCTGGAACTGTTCACGCGTCATGGCGCCTTCGACCTCGAGCTGCAGTGCGACGGCGATCTGGACGTGGACCAGCACCACACGGTGGAAGATGTAGGCATTGCCCTGGGCGAGGCCTTCGATCAGGCGCTGGGGGACAAGAAGGGCATCCTGCGCGCAGGGTATTTTCTGATGCCGATGGATGAGACGCTGGGAGTCGCGGCGGTGGACCTTAGCGGACGCGTGTCCTGCGTGGTCAAGACCAAGGTGAAGAAGCGGCTGGTGGGCGATCTGCAAAGCGAACTGGTGGAAGATTTTTTTGAAGGCTTTGCGCGCGGGGCGCGGGCCAACGTGCACATCGCAACCATGTATGGGCGCTCCAACCATCACAAGATCGAGGCGCTGTTCAAGGCGTTCGCGCGGGCGCTGCGAGTTGCGTGCTCCAAGGATAAGCAATTGGGAGAGATGCTGCCCAGCACCAAAGGATTGTTGTGATCGCGGTCATTGACTACAAAGCCGGCAACCTGACCTCGGTGATGAAGGCGCTCGATTCTTTAGGCTGCGAGGCGACGGTCACGGCGGATCCTGAGGTGGTGCGGAGGGCGGACAAAGTCATTCTTCCCGGGGTCGGCCATTTTCAAGCCACGCAACTCCTCGTGGAGACCGGTCTGGATTCGGCAGTCAGGGATTCGATTGCCCGGGGCGTGCCATTCCTGGGGATCTGCGTGGGTCTGCAATGGCTATTCGAGGGCAGCACGGAAGCCCCGGCAGCGAAGGGGCTGAGCGTGTTCCGGGGACAGTGCGAGCGATTTGCGGCCGGAGTGAAGGTGCCGCATGTGGGCTGGAATGAAGTGCGCGTCGATCCGCAATCGCGGCTGATGCGCGGGGTCGAGGACCGCGCCTTCTTGTATTACACCCACTCCTACCGGGCGCCGGTGATCACAGAAACAGTTGCGGTTACCGATTACGATGGGCCCTTCTCAGGCGCGGTGGAGCGCGGGAATGTCATGGGAGTGCAGTTTCATCCGGAGAAGTCCGGGACAGCGGGGATGCGCGTCCTGCGGAACTTTGTGGAGTTGGCATGCTGACCAAGCGGATCATCGCCTGTCTGGATGTGCGCAGTGGGCGGGTGGTGAAGGGCGTTCAGTTTGTGGACCTGGTGGATGCGGGAGATCCGGCGGAATTGGCGAGGCGGCATGCGGCCGCGGGTGCCGATGAGATCGTTTTGCTCGACATCACCGCTACACACGAGGGCCGGGGCACACTGCTGGACACAGTACGTCGCACTGCTAAGCAACTGTTTATCCCGTTCACAGTGGGCGGCGGCATACGCTCGGCGGACGAGGCTGCAGCCGTCTTCGATGCGGGCGCCGACAAGGTGAGTGTGAACTCGGCTGCCATTGCCAATCCCAACCTGATCGACGCGATCGGGCAAAGCTTTGGCGCCCAGGCGGTGATTGTGGCCATCGACGGCAGACGCTCACCGGGAAGCCCGGTTAGCCAGGCGGAGGTGTTTGTGAGCGGTGGACGCACGCGTACCGGACGACAGGTCATCGAGTGGGCGCGGGAAGCAGAAGCGCGCGGGGCAGGCGAGATTCTGTTGACTTCGATGGATGCCGACGGCACCCGCGCAGGGTTTGATTGTGAGCTCACCGCGCTGGTTAGCGAGGCGGTAGAGATTCCGGTCATTGCGTCTGGCGGTGCGGGGTCGGCGGAACATTTTGCCGAGGTGTTCCGGGCGGGAAAGGCACACGCGGCGCTGGCGGCAAGCATCTTCCACTTCGGCATCGCCGATGTGCGGGAGCTCAAGCAGGAGCTGGCGCAGCGCGGGGTTCCGGTGAGGCTGCCATGCTGATTCCATCGATCGACCTAATGGGTGGCCGGATTGTCCAGTTGGTCAAGGGCGAGACGCTTAAGCTGGCGTTCGACGATTTTGAATATTGGATTGGCCGGTTCCAGCACTATCCGCTGGTGCAGTTGATCGACCTGGACGCGGCCATGCGGCAGGGGGAGAATAGCGAACTCATCCGGAAAGTTGCCTCGCGGCTGCCGTGCCAGGTGGGGGGCGGGATCTCCACGGTGGAGAAGGCTGCGGCTGTGTTGTCCGCGGGGGCGCGGAGGGTGATCGTGGGGTCGGCCCTGTTCGGCGGGGCGGATTTGGTGAACACGGGTTTTGCGGGTGCGCTGGCCGCTGCGGTGGGGGTGGAGCAGCTGGTGTTCAGCGTGGATACGAAAGAAGGACGAGTCGCGGTAAAGGGATGGAAGGATCGGGTGGAACTCACCCCGGAAGAGGCTATTCCGCGGCTGGAACCGTATTGCGGTGCGTTTCTCTATACGCATATCGATCGGGAAGGCACGATGCAGGGATTTCCTATTGAGGTTGCAGAGCGGTTGAAGCGAACGACCAGGCGGCAGTTGATTGTGGCGGGGGGGATTCGGGCGCAGGCGGAGATCGAGGCCCTAGATGCGATTGGCGTGGATGCGGTGGCGGGTATGGCGGTTTATTCGGGTGTGCTTTCGGCGTGATTTAGGTGCTGGGAAACTGCAGGTCGACTACGCAACGGTCTGTCGGAAAACATTTCCAGGACGGGTCCGCAGAACTGCAGATCCCTCCACTACGCTCCGCTCCGGTCGGGATGACAAAGGGGAGAGTGGGGCTTCCATTGGGAGTTGGTTAGTGGATGACAGAACAGCAGGTCCCTCCACTGCGCTCCCCCGGGTTTCCTGTGGAACTTGGTGGCGTTGATGCACTTCATGCGCCTTTCCCTTACAGAAAGGCGCACACGCGGCGCTTTCCAGCGCAGCGTGGCAGGAAACCCCGGTTCGCTCCGGTCGGGATGACACATCTGTTTGGGGTTGGGGTGTTTGTACCTAAACATCTGTTTGGGATGGTTGCCGACACCCAAACAGAATTGCCCTCCAACCGAAGAGTAGCGTAGTGGAGGGACATGCTGTTTCGCGGGATCTAGCGCCGGAGGATTCTTTGCTCGCCTTTGCGGAGGGCCAGGCCGACGGCCAGAAAGCAGCAGGCGAAAAAGGCGGTCAGTGCGCCCTGCAGGCGATTGTGATGGAAGAGGGCGAGAAGGCAGTCGATTCCCCAGGCAACTGCTAGCGCGAACCAGATGACAGAGCCCCGCATGGTAGCGAGATTAGCAGCTCGACACTCCTTCAGGGCAGCAGATACACTTCCCAGCATGGCAACCTCGGTGACCAAGCGTACGGTTACAACAACCACGGCTCCGCAGACCACGCCGATGCGGCGACTGGTCTCGCTCGACGTGGTACGCGGGATCACCATCGCGTTCATGATCCTGGTGAACAACGGAGGCAGCGGAAAATACAGTTACAGTCAGCTGGAACATAGCGCCTGGAACGGCTGGACCCTAACCGACCTGGTGTTCCCGTCGTTCCTCTTCATCGCCGGTATTTCGATCGTATTCTCAAACGAGTCGCGCATGGCACGCGGCGAATCAAAGGCCGCGCTGCGTCTGCATGTAATCAAGCGATCGTTGATCCTGTTCCTGCTGGGACTGGTGGTCAACGGTTTTCCTTTGTTTAATCTTGGAACACTACGCATCTATGGCGTGCTGCAGCGCATCGCGATCTGTTTTCTTTTCGCAAGCCTCCTCTATCTATGGAATAGCCGGGCCTGGATTGCCGCCACGACGGCTGTAGTGGCGTTGCTTGGCTACTGGATCCTGATGCGCTGGGTTCCCATTCCCGGTATCGGAGTCCCTACCCACGGCGTTCCCCTCCTCGATCCCAATAACAATTGGGTGGCGTACGTTGACCGCAAAATTTTTCCTGGCCGGCTCTATGAGGGAACGCGCGATCCGGAAGGGCTGATCAGCAACATTCCCGCCATGGGCACTATCCTGTTTGGCGTGCTCACGGGCATTTGGCTGCGGCGGCCGAAATCGTTGTCATCTAAGGCGGCCGGCCTGCTGGCTGCTTCCGTCAGTGGATTGTTGCTGGGAAGCCTCTGGAACGTTTGGTTCCCTATCAACAAGAGGCTTTGGACCAGCTCCTATGTGCTATTCGCAGCAGGCTGTACTCTGTTGCTGCTTGCGATCTGTTTCTATGCCGTGGAGATCAGAGAGTGGACACGAGGCTGGACATTTCCCTGGCTGGTCTTCGGATCCAACGCCATTACCGCGTATGTTTTCTCGGAGCTTTTGGCCGCCGCGCTTTCGACTATTGGTGTGCGTGACGGCGCCCGGACCATTGTTCTGCAACAATACATTTACCAGCACTGGTTCTTCCCCGTGGTGAATCCATCCTTTGGCTCACTGCTTTATGCGATCGCCTTCGTTCTTGTTTGCTTCTTGCCGGTTGTGTGGTTGTACCGCAAGAAGATCTTCATCAAGATTTAGTTCGTTGCGGACCAGCACCGAGAAAAAGGAAGATGATGCCTGCAGCAGCATCGAGCAGGGCGGCGGTGAGGTTGCGTGGGGCGCGGAACTCGATCACCGCTGCGACCAGGAAGGCAATGGCCGCCGCAAGGTAGAGGTATCTGAACTTCATCACTTCTAACGTTAGCAATGCGGGGGAAAGAGGGCAATTATGGCTCCAGACGCGATGAGAGTGGCGAAGCGCCTGGATGAGGTTGGTTTTTCCGATATCGTCCTGGTCAGAAACAAGGTGATGGAGCTGCGAGCGGCCGGGCAAAAGGTGCACGCTTTTCATGGCGGCGAGCCCTTCTTCGAAACACCCACGCGGGTAAAATACGCGTTGCTGAGCGCCGTAGTCGAAAACAAGACGCGCTATGCTCCCTCTTCGGGCATAGAGCCGCTGCGCCACGCAATTGCCGCAAAGTTGAAAGAGCGAAATGGGCTCGAGGTCTCCGCGGAACATGTGATTGTCACTGCCGGTGGGGCGCACGCGTTGTATATCGCCTTCCAGGCGGTACTCGATCCGGGCGACGACGTGTTGCTTTTTTCTCCTTATTGGACACCGATCCGGGAGATGATTACCGGCTGCCAGGCGCGGGCGCTGCTGGTGCCGACAGCCACCGCGCGCAGCGCAGGACTGACGCGGACGCTGGAGGATTTCACCACTCCAAATACCCGGGCAATCTACTACAACACGCCGCAGAATCCCAGTGGCACGGTCTTCACTCGCGCAGAAGCGGAGGAAGTGGCTGCATTCGCGCAGAAACATGACCTGATCGTGATAGCCGACGAGGCTTACGAGGACCTGGTGTACGAAGGGGAGCATTTTTCGATTGCGTCTTTGCCCGGCATGGCGCAACGCACCATTTCGACCTATACGTTTTCGAAGACGTACGGCATGACGGGCTGGCGCGTGGGGTACGCGGTCGCAAACGAGCCCTTTATGACCGGGCTGCGGAAGCTGGTTCTGTATTCCGTCAACGGAGTCTCCACCATGACGCAATGGGCTGCACTAGAAGCGCTGCAGATTCCCCGTAGCGAGTTGGATGCAAGGCGGGAGCAGTACCGGCAACGGCGCGATCTGCTGGTGAACGGATTGAACGCGGTAGGCCTGCCGTGTGAGATACCACAGGGCGCATTCTATGCTTTTCCGCGAGTGACGAAGATCAACAAGGACAGCCGCACCGCGGCGCGGATGCTGCTGAGCAAAGCCCATGTCGCCACCATTCCAGGTGTGGTCTTCGGCGGGCAGGGTGAGGGTCACGTCCGCTTTGGCTATGCGGTCGATCCGCAGGCTATCGAAGACGGCCTGGCTGCGCTCAAAAAGTACCTTATACCCTAAAGGTTGTAGGCCGGTTGTTGCTGGTATGGAACTTTTTTTCCTCCCTCGTATACTTCTGCTTCGATTCACGCGTCAAATGTGAGACCGTCATCTAGTGAGAAACGTCATCGTAAGTGAGCGCATTTTTATTGCGCCCGGTAGTGCGCCGGTGGGGAGCCATCCGATCATGGCACCAGCGGTAGAAGATCCCACGAAATACGAGTAGATTGCACACAAACTCACACTACCGGAATCAAAGGGCTTTATGAGGCTTTCCAAGAGATTATCTGTTCTTGTTTTTGGACTCCTGTTAGGAGGCGTTTGTTCCTCGGGAGCAAAGGCAAGTGCGGAGGAGACTCCCACCGAAGGCCTAACGCTTGAAGTACAAGCAGCGAATCAGCCTGCGACGGTTGCTTATCTAACGGCGATATCATTCGACGGAGCGGATGCGCCGCTGCCCGACGATCCCGGCGCCGGCGTGCAACAGCAGGTTCAAGTAGCTTCAGGCACACCTCCAGTGGCCGGGAGCTCGTCGACGGCGACAGATCCGCTCGCCGAAGGGAGACAAACGAAGCGCATTCTTTTTGTGATTCCCAACTTCCGGGCCGTGAGCGCAGATCAACATCTGCCGCCCCAGTCGGTTAAGGAGAAGTTCAAGACCGCAACGCTCGATAGCGTGGATTACTCGAGCTTCATCTTCGTAGCAGGTCAGGCCGCGGTGGCACAAGCAGACAGCTCCTACCCCGAGTTTGGCCAGGGCGCCAGAGGATATGGCAGGTATTACTGGCACACACTCGCGGATGCGATCAACGAAAACATGTTTGTCGAGTTCATCGTGCCCACGGTCATGCATGAAGACACAAGGTATTACACATTGGGCCGGGGAGATCTTGCCAAACGGTTAGGATACGCATTTACCCGGATCGTGATCACTCGTTCCGATTCCGGCCACGAGACTTTCAATTTCAGTGAGATCGCGGGAGCGGGTATGTTCTCGGGCGTTGCGAATCTCTACTATCCGAGCCAGGAACGCACGCTCACCAAGACCTACCAACGATGGATCACGAATATCGCCATTGATGGCTGTACTTTCGCCTTCAAGGAAGTGTGGCCTGATATCAACAACACGATCTTCCACCAGAAAGACTAGGCTCCCTAGTCATCTGGGCGATGTGCCCAAACTCACTGAGTGTCACCATGAACTTGTCCTTATTGGGAGAAGATCATGGAAGCAACACAGAGCACAAGCGTTTGGGGCGGGCTCTCCAAGCAAATAGCAGAAACAATTGAAGCCGTTGCAGACAGCATCGTCACGGTGCATGGCGGCGGCCGTTCCACTTCGAGCGGGGTGGTTTGGCGTCCGGGAGTGATCGTGACCGTGCGCCAGGGACTGCGCCGCAGTGACTCACTCCAAGTCGCGCATGGCGGCGATGCAGTCCAAGCCACGCTGCTGGGGGCAACGCTGGTGGGGGCCGACGCGGGAACCGATCTCGCTGTGCTGCGCGTGGAGGCAGACGCGGCCAAGCCTGTGGAGACCATTGGCGCCCAGCCTGCACGGGTGGGCGAAGTCGTTCTGGCGGTGGGCCGTTCTGCCCTGGGCGATATTTCCGCCAGCTCGGGAATCATCGCGCGGCTTGGCAGCGGCTTCCGCACGTGGCGCGGTGGACAGATCGATTCGCTGATTCGTCCGGACGTGCAGCTCTACGTCGGGCAGTCGGGCAGCGCGTTGGTGAACGAAGGACGCCGGGTGTTGGGCATCAACAGCACGGCGCTGGCGCGCAACGCGGTCATCACCATCCCAACGGTGACCATCGATCGCGTGGTCGATGCCATCCTGGAACGGGGTCATGTACCTCGGCCCTATCTGGGTGCTGCAATGCAGGCGGTTCCGGTCCCGGAGGCCTCGCGTTCGCAGTTCGGCGAAGGGATCGACGAGGCTTTGCTGGTGCTGCACGTGGAAGCGAATGCGCCGGCGGCTGCGGCGGGCATCCTGG
The DNA here is from genome assembly GCA_049522955.1 of Acidobacteriaceae bacterium. Classification (GTDB taxonomy): domain Bacteria; phylum Acidobacteriota; class Terriglobia; order Terriglobales; family Acidobacteriaceae; genus PALSA-350. Next base: position 122,487 of record JBEKNJ010000006.1, on the reverse strand, counting down.
TGGGCGACCTGCTGCTGTCAGTCGATGGCAAACTGGTTCATAACGTGCACGGTGTGCAACGCCAGCTATCGAATCTGAAAGTTGGTGACCCAGTGGCTGTGGTGATTCTCCGCGGCGGCGTAAAAATGGATCTGAAGGTAATTCTGGCAGATCGTGGCTGAAAATCACAAACGCGAAAGGCAGGCCTGGGCGACGCCCGGGCCTGAGCGATTTGTGGTGTTGCCTTGCGTGGACTCGATGAGCCACGCGAGCCGTTTTCTGGCCTTTCGCGCTGCCCGCGAGTTGGATCTGCTGGCGGTCGCCCTACCCTCGACTTTGCTGTTTCGCGTGCAAAGTGACAACCCGGACGTGATCGTGATTGCGGAGGGAGAAGCCTTCCTGAGCAGGAGCGGCCAGCGTGGGACACTGGAAGATGTGTTCTCGGACACTCCGGCGGTGCTGCTCGTGGCCGAGCCGAACACAGCCATCGTGCGCAGCGCGGCTCGCTTGAAAATATATTCTGTGCTTCCAATGGAGGTCACCGCGCATCAACTAGTGACCGCGGTTTCCGCCACTGTGGCGGGATTTGCGGTCACCCTTCCGCGGCCGCCTGCTGCACCGGCAGATACGATGCGAATCGCCGAGGAGCTGACTGCGCGCGAGTTGGAGGTTTTGCGGTTGATGGCGCGAGGGCAAACCAACAAGCAGGTGGCCGCGGAGCTAAAAATTTCTGAGCATACCGCCAAGTTTCACGTCAGTTCGGTTCTGGCTAAACTCGGCGCGCTGACACGGACAGAAGCGGTGACAATTGGTATGACGCGTGGGCTGGTTGCAATTTAAGGGGAAACAAATGGAACACAGAGCTATACATTCGGGCGATGGCGTTGCGGCCTCGGGGCATCTCGACGACTCCGATCTGCTGGACAACTACTCGCGCGCGGTGACGCAAGCGGTGGAGCGGGTCAGCGGTTCGCTGGTAAAGATTGACGTTCAGAGTGTGCGCCGGGCCAATCGTCCAGGCCAGGAGGGTTCGGGCTCCGGATTCGTTTTTACTCCCGACGGCTTGATCCTGACCAATAGCCACGTGGTTCATCAAGCAGGAAAGATCTCGCTCACCTTTACCGATGGCAGCCGCAGTGGAGCGGTGCTGATCGGCGAGGACCGGGATACGGATATTGCGATACTCAGAACCGAACATCCTGTCTTCTCCCCTGCCCCACTTGGGAGCTCGAAACGGTTGCGCATTGGGCAGATTGCGATCGCGGTGGGCAATCCGTTCGGCTTTCAATTCTCGGTGACGGCAGGGGTGGTGAGCGCACTCGGGCGCAGTATGCGCGCGGCTTCCGGGCGCATGATGGAGGAAATCATTCAGACCGATGCGCCGCTGAATCCGGGCAATTCCGGAGGGCCGCTGCTGGACTCCGCCGGCAGCGTCATTGGAGTGAACACGGCAACGATCCTGGGCGCCCAGGGCTTGTCGTTTGCTGTCGGGATCGATACGGCGAAGTACGTAGTGGCGCAGATTCTACAGCACGGCCGGGTGCGTCGCAGCTCCGTTGGCATAGCGGCGCAAAACGTGCCGATTCCCCGGCGGCTGGCTTATGAATACAAGTTGCCCATGGCTACGGGCGTGATGGCCACGGCACTGGCTCCGAATGGGCCGGCTTCGACGGCGGGCCTGGAGGAGGGCGACGTGATTGTGGGTTTTGCGGCGCAGCCGGTGGGGGGCATCGACGATCTGCATCGTTTGCTGACCACCGAGCGTGCCGGTAAACCGCAGAATGTGAGCCTGCTGCGCGGGACCGCGCTCAAGCACCTCATGATAGTGCCCCGGGAGCGGGAAGAGGACGGCGAGGCAGCGCGCTGAGGGGTAGTGGTATTCTGGGCGAACCAGCACCATGCCTACCCCTGGTAGTTCGCAACCCGACAACACGGACCTGGAAAGCGGCGAATCGTTCGACGCGATTTTTTCCGAGTACGAGCAGAGCCATGCACGCCAAGCCGAAGGCGGCGGGAGACAGATCGAAGCGACGGTGGTTGCCGTCTCCGCCGACTCAGTCTTTCTCGACATCGGTTACAAGACCGAGGGCGTGCTTCCCTTAGCCCCGTTCCAAAGCGCCAATGAAGCGGTAAAACCGGGCGATAAATTTCTGGTCGCGGTCAAAGGCCGCAATGAGGAAGGCTACTACGAGCTTTCGCGCTTCAAGGTAGAGCAGCCCCGGGACTGGTCCGCCCTGGAGCGGGCCTTTGAAGAAAAGGCGCCGATCGCCGGTACAGTCACTGGTGTGGTCAAAGGCGGATTGAGCGTCGATGTGGGTGTGCGGGCCTTTATGCCAGCCTCCCGCAGTGGAACGCGGGATGCCTCGGAGTTGGAAAAACTCGTCGGGCAGCAGATCCGCTGCCGCATTATCAAACTCGACGTGGACGACGAAGACGTGGTGGTCGACCGCCGCGTGCTCTCAGAAGAGGAAGAGCGCTCGACTAAAGAGCGGCGGTACGTTGAGCTTAAGGAAGGCGAGACGGTGCAGGGCGAGGTGCGCAGCCTCACCGGCTATGGAGCCTTCGTGGATATAGGCGGCGTGGACGCGCTGCTGCATATCGGGGACATCTCCTGGAGCCGGGTGAACAAGGCGGAAGATGTGCTTTCCGTCGGGCAGCAAATCGAGGCCAGAGTGCTCAAGATTGATTCCGAGAAACAGCGCATCTCGGTGGGCATGAAACAGCTTCTGCCGCACCCATGGGATGCGGTCGCGGCCAATCTAAAGGCGGGAGATCGAGTGCACGGCGCGGTGACGCGGGTTACCGATTTCGGCGCTTTCGTAGAAATAGAGCCCGGGGTAGAAGGCTTGATTCACCTTTCGGAGATGTCCTGGGCTAAGAAGGTCCGGAAGCCGAGCGACGTACTCAAGCAGGGCGACACGGTGGAGGCGGTAGTTCTGGGAGTGAATATGGGTGAGCGCCGTCTCTCCCTGGGGCTGAAGCAGACGCTGGGCGATCCGTGGGCGGAGGTCGAGCAAAAGTTTCCCGCGGGCTCGGCAATTGAGGGACCCGTTACGAGCTTCACCAAATTTGGCGCCTTTGTACAACTTGCGGACGGAGTGGAAGGCATGATTCACGTGAGCGAGATCAGCGCCGATAAGCACATTCATCATCCGCAGGACGTGCTCCGGATGGGTCAGCTGGTCAAGGCGCAGGTGCTCGAAGTGGACAAGACAAAACGCCAAGTACGCCTGAGCATGAAGCAACGAACCTCGGTCACGGTGGAGGAGTATCTTGCCGACCACCCGACGGGCAGCGTGGTTACCGGCCGCATCGTCGATGTTGCGCAAGGATTAGCGAGAGTGGAGTTAGGCGAAGGCATTGAGGGTGTGTACCGGACCGGCGCGGAGAGCCCGGCAGCGGAAGCACCCGCAGCGGAGGGCAAAGTGGATTTGTCTGCGCTGAGCTCTATGTTGAAGGCGCGCTGGAAAGGCGGCCCGAGCAACGTTGCGGCGAAACCCGAGGCTATTAACGCGGGGCAGATTCGTAGCTTCCGGATTGCGCGGATGGAACCGGACGCAAAGAAACTAGAACTCGAACTGGTGTAGGCAGGGGCTATGCTGCTGAATCGCCGACATTTTCTCGCGCTGACCGGCGCGGCTGGGCTCTCCACGGTGATGAGCCCATCGCTGCATAGCCTGGCGCCAGCCGGTGCGCAGGACTTTGCGTTTCTCTTCATTACGGATACTCATTTGCAACCGGAGCTGAACGCTACCCAGGGCTGCGATCAGTGCTTCAAGAAGGCGCGCACGATGAAGAGCGATTTCGTCTTGCAGGGCGGGGACCATATCTTCGACGGACTCCAGGTTAGCCGTTCGCGCGCGGCCGGTCTGTATGACCTGTATGGGAAAACAGAACAGGATCTAGGCTTGAAGATCTACCACACGCTGGGAAACCATGACTGCTTCGGGGTCTATCCAAGCAGCGGCGTGACGGAGTCAGACCCGCTCTACGGCAAGAAGATGTTTGAGGAGCGGTTCGGCAAGACGTACTACTCCTTCGATCATAAAGGCGTGCACTTCATCGTGCTGGATTCGATCGGAATCACCAGCGACCGTGCGTATGAAGGCCGCGTCGATGGGCCACAACTCGACTGGCTAAAGAGCGACCTGCGCGGATTAACACCGTCGACGCCGATCATCGTGGCTATCCATATTCCTTTGGTGACTGCTTTCAACTCCTACGTCCCGGTGCCCGATCCAGAGCCAAAACATCACGGGATGAGCGTGGCCAACGCGTATGAAGTGATCGCGCTCTTCGAAGGGCACAATGTACTCGGGGTTTTGCAGGGCCATACGCACATTAACGAGAGAGTGATGTGGAAGGGCGTACCCTATATCACCAGCGGGGCGGTGAGTGGTAATTGGTGGCACGGAACGCGCATGGGCACGCCGGAAGGATTCACCGTGGTGCGCGTGGAGCAGGGGAAGCTTTCCACGAGTTACGAGACGTACGGCTTTCGGAGTGTTGATCCGCAGAATACGTGAAGCTTGTATCGGGAAACGACTTCAGTCGTGCCACACAGGTAGAGCGAGGATTTTAAATGCGCCATGAGGTGTTGTGGCCAATTCAGAGAAAGCGATCGAAGGGCTTCGCCCATCTTTTTCGGCCTTGGTACGCTGGGGCGAACCTGGGGCACCCGTCGATTGGCCTCAGAGGCTGCTAGGACTCAGACTCCTTCGGGACTAAGTCTAGAGTTCCCACGCAGACTGCAGAGCCCTTCCCTCAGCGGCTAAAGCCGTACTATTCGCAATCGTTTAAGTACGACCTAAAGGTCGTACCCTTCAAGTACTTTCTCTACTGCGGCAGGGCAAAGCTGAATAGATCGCTGCCGGAGGCGATGGCTACGTATTGATGGCCTCCCACCGCGTAGCTCATCGGTGAGGCGTGCAGGCTTTGTCCGGTATTGAAGTGCCACAAGGATTTGCCCGTGGTGGCGTCTGCCGCTTCAAAGAAACCCTGATTGTCGGCGAAAAATACTAAGCCGCTCGCGGTCGACATGACGCCGCCCCAACCATGAGAATCGCCCGCCTGGGGATAGCGCCACGCAAACCTCCTCGTCTGCGGATCGAAAGCGAGAAGCACTTGCGAAGCTTTCGCATTTGGATCGCGCTTGGTTCCGGTGGAGTAATACTCCTTGCCTTCGACAAATGCGGCCGGCTTGCGAAAATATATTGTGCAACTCTCTAACGATGAAAAATAAAACAGGTGAGTGACTTCACTGTACGAGGGTGAATACCAATTGGTAGCGCCTTCGACTCCCGGACAAATAAGCGTTCCATCTGCAGTAGGCAGCAAGTCAGTCGTCATCGGGCGGCCGTTCGCATCCACGCCTTTAGCCCAAGTCAGCTTCTGAACGAACTGCGTGGCCGACAGGAATTTCCCGTTGGTGCGATCCAGCACATACAGGTAACCGTTACGGTTTGCTTCCAATATCAGTTTTCTTGGTTGACCCTCATATTCCGTATCGACGAGGACGGGGGTTTCCACGGCGTCGTAGTCATAGAGATCGTGGGGAGTGAATTGGAAATACCACTTCAACTTGCCGGTGTCCGGATCGATCGCGAGCAGACAGGAGGTGTAGAGGTCGTCCCCGGGACGAACTGCTCCGTCGTAATCGGGAGAGGCGTTGCCGGTGCCCCAGTAGAGCGTGTTTAGCTCCGGATCATACGTGCCTGGCATCCAGGCAGTGCCGCCGCCGTGAAGGTAGGTATCACCTGGCCAGCTGGAAGAGCCGGGTTCTCCGGGGGCTGGGATGGTCCACAAGCGCCACGCTCGTTTTCCTGTCGCGATATCAAAGGCGGCGAGAAAACCACGCACTCCGTCGTCTCCACCGGACGTTGCGACCAGGACCTTATCTTTCAGGATGAGGGGCGCGCCTGTGGCCCCATAGTTCTTATTCCCTTCCGCATAGGGAATGTCCCAGATGAGGTTGCCGGATCGAGCGTCGAGACAGAGGAGATGGGCGTTGTCGGTTTCTGTGAACAGACGAGTGCCTGATATCGCTACGCCGCGATTGATGTGACCGGAGGCATCATCGACGAGGCCGCCCGAAACCGGCCGGGCATAATGCCAGAGTACTTCTCCGGATTGTGCGTTGAGAGCAAACACATCGTTCGACCCGGTGAAGTACATGATGCCGTTCACGACTACGGGCGTGCCTTCCAGGACTCCGGGGGTCCTGGTGTGAAAGACCCACTGTGCCTGCAGGTGTTCGACATTCTGCGGAGTGATTTGGGTGAGACCGCTGAAGCGGCGTCCGGTGTAGTCACCGTTGTAAGAGGGCCAATCGTCTCTTATCTGCGCCGAAGCATAGGTGCAGGCACAGAGAACCATCAGCCACAAGCGAGCAAGCTTCATGTTTTAATGCCCTTCCTCGTTGATGGTAACGAATACCTCTCCCAGGGGTCCGCGGTCGGCGCCATTGCCGTCGATGAGATGAATAGAAATGCGGGCTATGTTCTTCGCTGCCTCAATTGTCTGGCGAAGGGTCACCGGGTTTTGGGGTTGAACAGCCTGCAAGGGCACTTCGCTGGTTTCCAGACCACCCTCGTTGTAGAGATAAGCCTTGAGCTCTCCAGGAAAGAAAACACCAAAGCTGCCCGAGAGCTCGATCTTGTCCCCCATGCGGCGCGCAGCCAGAGGCTTGCCCACCAAACCCGCTTCGGTCACGGTGTTAAAGTCGCCGGTGAGACGGGATGGAAACCAGTTGGTATCGAAGGCATAGGTTTCCCCTGGCCCCAAGGTGACCATGGGGCTATTCATCTCGGCTTCCATGTAATAGGGCGTCCGTTCCAGGCTGCCCAATCGGAGATACGGCATTCCCTTTGCATCCAGCCCTACTGTGGGGCCATTTTTGTAAAAGATGACCGTTGCTTTACTGGGATAATCTCCGCCCGCGATGTGTTTGGTTTTTTCCACCATGGCATATTGGGTTGCTCCGTCGACGAGTGCTATCCATCCGGCGGTCGAGTCAAGCCATACTTCGCTTTCGAGATACTTCCAGTTCAGTTGAAACAAGCCGTTCTTGACGCTGAAGGAAGGATCGTTGGCGAGCCCATCGCGCACATGGTAGCCGAGCAAATATCCGGAGTTGGGATTAAGCGGGGTGAAGACACGAAATTCGTGATTGTATTGCTTCGGATCACTGGCATCGGACAGGTTGTACTGCGAGACCGACTGCACCGACCAGGTGATGGAGTGGCCCGTGAAGTTTTTGGTGATTGCGTGGAAGGAGATCTGGGGCGAATCGCTGCCTATACTGATCTCCCGGGTATATTGCAGACCCGTGGGTGGATCGGGTGGGCCTTCCAGGCGCACGGTGCATCGGGGACCCTGGGCCAAGATAGAGAAGGCGTAGGGGCCGTCGTCGAGTGGAGTGGATGCTCCTTGCCAGTGCTGTTCGTCTTCATTGCCTTCGGGCAGGGGCCAAATTTTGTCTCCGCCGTAGTTAATCCAGTCGCCTGCCGCTTCGGCCGGAGAAATATATTTGCCTTTGTAGACCGGGTTTACAAAGAGGTAAGGGTGGCCGTTGAAGGTAACCTGCATGAGACGTCCACCCAACTGGGGCACAAATGTCAGCTGCACCCAGTCATTTGCAACCTGCTGCGCCTGCCAACCCTCGAATACCGTAGGGTGAATCGTGCAGGGAGCTGGGGCGGCGCTTGCCGCCATGGCAAAACCAAGCAGACAAGTAACAGTTAACGATCTAATCATGCGGCGCCTTTGCGTCGCGCCTGCGTCAACAATTGGCGGATCCGCTGGCCCATGATAATTTCTTCGCCCGGCCTTAGAGTCATGGAGACGATCTGCAGCGTATCGTTTCGTCCGGAGGGCCTTTTAGGCGTCTGCTTGCGGGACAAGACATCGCTTGGATTGTCTTCGGTCAGTACAGCGATGGCCGGAGTGCCGTCAAGCAACTCGCGCGCGCAGTCGGCAGTGGTATAGCGCCAGGCTTTTTGGTCCCAGGAGATCATGAGCGTGGGACATTGGTTCTCTTCCGGCATGTAGACTTTTGCTTCCACTCCGGGGACAGTCTCCACCAGGGTTGCGATACGCTGGACAAGCGTCCCCCACTCCTTGTTGAGCTTGGGCATATCCATCTTCAACCAGGCTTCGACCGCAGCCAAACAGCCCATGATCTCTTCTTTACCTACCTTCATTGGGCGGCATACGGCGCCCTCCCATGGGTTGCTGTTGGCCAGGGCGGCATCGATCAGATCTTTGCGGCCGAGGAGAATACCGCTCGATTGTGGCCCGCATAAACCCTTTCCGCCGCTGAAGGTGTAGAGGTCGCAGCCCATCTTCGCGAACAATTGCAGTTTGTTTACGGGAGGAATGCCGTCTGCTGCGTCCATGAAGATGGGGACGTGATGAGCCTTGGCTGCCGCGATCTCCTTCGCCAGCTGCTCGGGAGACGACGTGGTGTAAACCATCACGGTGTTGGCAGTGACCGCGTTGGGAATTTGTTCCGCAGAGTCGACGAGCACGAGTTTGCCACCCGCCAGGCGGATGGCACTGTCGAACACGCTTCGCCCACCGACCATGATCACCTCGTTCTTCAGCCCGTCGGTGTTGGGCAGCTGCCAGACTTTGTCCGGGTCGGTTCCGGCGATGCAGCCCGCGGTTGCGACGGCCATGGCTCCGGCCGCGCCCGAGGTGATCATGCCGGATTCCGCACCGGTGAGCTGCGCCAGGCGCCTTCCGGCGGCCTGCTGCAGATCGAAGATGTTGACGAAATGCTGCGCGGCTTCCACCTGAGCGGCTCTTACTTCTGGCAACTCCAGGCTGGCGCTGAGATAAGTCCAGGTGCCACGCCCGTTGATGAGTGGCTTGACTCCGAGCCGAGTGTAGATATTGTCAGTCGAGTTCCTGGCAACTTCCGCCCAGCCGGTCCCCAATGCCTGCTCGAGGCCGACCTGCGCCAGCAGTGGGAAGGCGGCAGCCCATTTAACGAAGGTCCTGCGTTTCATCGTGAAGCCTCGTCAGTCCTTGCCGGTTGGCGTCTTACTGCGATGAAGGAGATCTGCTCAGCAGCCTCCACGCCGGGCTCGGAGTTCTGTTGTAATGTCGATCTCGCAGGATACGGGGGCTTGAGGAATTTGTTGTAGAGCTCGCTCACCTGGCCGATATCCTTGATTTGCCGCAGGTAGACCGTGCTGAAGACGACATTGGAGAAATCCATATCAATTTCCTGCAAGCCGTCCAGGAGATTGCGCATGGACTGTCGCAGTTGCAAATCGAATTGCGGCGTGACGATCCCCTGATCGGGAATAAACCCGCTCTTGGCGGAAAGATATAAGGTGTCGCCATAGAGAATCCCCGGGCTCGCGGTCGGACTGGGTGGCATATTTCGCGGGCGCACGGCTTTTCGCTTGCCCAGGTCCTCGCCGGCAATGCAGCTGAAGACGACGTGCTGTCCTTTCGGAAGACCAACCACCTGAATGGTTCCGCGGCCCGGTGTATCGCCAAATTCAAAGTAGGTCTTATACACATTGCCCATCACGTCATACTGGCCACCGACACTCATGTAGGGATTTACCCAGAGAACATTCTTCATGCTCATGTGGGCGGCATTGAGAATCGTCTTGACTTTGTCGAGAGCCTGCTTCGTTTCTGTAGAGAAGTCAGAACCTGGGTTTCCACCTTGCGCGGACATATACAGCATGTCATCCACCTGGATCGCAGGCGGGTCGACCCGGGGCCCCTGGGGCCAGCCTGCCGGCCAGATGGGTTCCCGTTCCATTCCGGTAACTGCGATGCAGTTGATCTCGACCATTTCTCCATTGGGCAGAGCGGCGACGGTTAAAACAGTCCGTGCCGGGGGGCTCGATCCAATCATTCGCCAATAGACGTCGTCCATGGTGGCGAGGTTATGGGCATCGGTGACATAGATATTCATCCAGGCGATGTTGGCAAAATCCATCCCTGCCCCGCGCAGGACCTGCTGTACCTTGTGCATGGCCTCCGCCATTTGCGCGGTGAAGTCCCTGGCGGAGCTTCCCTGGCCGGATACATAGAGTGTGCCGTTGGCCAGGATGCCGGCGCTGTAAGCAGGATCCGAACCGGGCGGTTGAATGACCTTAAATGTCTGGGCGGAGAGAATTGCAGTCGAGGCCGAAAGGAACAAACACAGGAGGACGCAGTGGGATCGCTTGATCATTCCGTCCTCTACTCGTAGGGGATAAAGCCATGTGCGCGGGTCGGGATCTTGTAGACCGAGGTCGTCGCCGTCAGATAAAGGGTGGAGTAATCGGAGTCTCCCCAGGCAAGATTCGCCGGCTGCTCTGGGAGGACGATGGTTCCCAGGTGATGACCAGCCGCGTCCCAAACCCACACTCCCCGGGGGCCGGTTACGTAGAGGTTGCCCTTACGATCGATCTTCATGCCATCGGGCACACCCTCTTTCGGCCCACCCGGTTCTTCGCCGAAGAGGCGTCCGTTGCTGAGTTTGCCCTCTTTGAAGTCGTACACACGAATGTTCCGGCGCGCCGAGTCGTCGACGTAAAATTTTTTGCCGTCGGGCGAAAAGGCCAGGCCGTTGGGCTCGTCCAGATCTTTGGTCAGCAGTTGAACCTGGCCGTTGGGAGCAATGCGATAGACGCCCTTGAAAGGAATTTCCTGCTTTTGATCTTTGGGCAGGTCCGAGATTGGATCGGTAAAGTAGATCGCTCCATCGGGACCGAGCACGACGTCGTTGGGGCTGTTGAGACGCATGCCCTGGTAGTGATCCGCGACTGTTGTGTAAGTCTTGCCGTCGGGAGAGAGGCGGATGACGGCGCGCAGAACGCTCGCGCAATCCAGGAGGCGATGTTGGCGATCGTAGGTGTTGCCGTCGGGATCTCCGAGGGAAATAATCTCCTGTTTTTGCCCCGTGGTGGTGCTTACTTTGTAGATCTTGTTGATGGTTTCGTCGCTCACCCACAAATAGCCTGCCTTGTCCCAGACGGGCCCTTCGGTAAAGCCGAAATCGCCGGCTACCTTGGTCAGTTTCGCTTTGTGGTCGAACAAGTTCCAAAATTCAGGGGAGATGGCGTCAAGCACGGGATTGGAACTGCCGGTTTGACTGTGAACGGGACGGCTCGCTTGTAAGCCAAATAAGGTGGCGAGGGCGAGAGAAAAAACTGTGGTCTTAATTGTCATCATCGTCCGATTTTGAGGGGTGTGCCGGAGACTGTTTGGCGTTGTCCTGGCCGATTTGCAGCAGGTAGCTGACCACGTCATCCACTTCCTTGCCGCTCAGCGTCGACGGTGGCATCAGAGAGCGGGAGCCGAAGTCGACGTGCGCGAGGTCTGGTTTTGGAAAGAAATGAAAGGATCCGTCCAAGGTTTGTAGCGAGAGGGAAAAATTGTCGTTGACCTTGAGCATCCCGGTAAATTTCTGCCCGGTACTCGTCACCACGGTGGTGGCTTTCTGATCTGCTGGAAGATTCTTATCAGGATCGAGAATGATGGCGCGTATTCGATCGGGCTTAGCGTCGGCTCCGTAAAAGGAGAGGTCGCTGCCAATGAATCCTCCTTTGCCGCTGATCATGTGGCAATCGGAACATTTTCCTTTACCGAAGAAGAGAGCCTGCCCTTGCGTTGGGTCTCCTGGGAGCTTAACGATGTCTCCTCTTCCCTGCAGGAGCCTCAGATAGCTGACGACATCCGCGACTTCCTGCGGCTTCAATGATGAGAAGGCCGGCATGCCTGCGCCGGCAATTCCATAACGGATGATGCCGGCTAATTCGCGGTCCATGAGGTGTTGTACTTCGGGATTTGTAGCGATGTTCGGCGCGTGCTCGCCACCACGGCCATCCGCACCGTGACACCCTGCGCAGTTGGAGGCGAAGATGGCGGCACCCGGCGGCTGCGCGCGTAGGGGAATAAGAGGTGCGAGCGCAAGAACGAAGACGGAGAGGGACCGCGTGTGCCTTAGCACGAGTGTGCGGACCCAAGACGCTGATACGAATTTGTCGGTCGATGCGGCGAAAAGCGGTCGTTGGACTGCGCCCATCATTTTCGTCCCACGTACGCTTTGGCGAACGTGGGGCACCCGTCGATTCCCTTCGATGATGCTATGACACAGGCCCTGAAAAGACGACGGAATGAGAGCGCGCCTTGGCACGAGTGCACGGCTCCTTGATGCTGATGCGAATTTGTCGGTCCATGTGGAGAAAAGCGGTCGTTGGGCTACGCCCATCATTTTCGTCCCACGTACGCTTTGGCGAACGTGGGGCACCCGTCGATTCCCTTTGACGATGCTATAAAAAGGAAACCGCAGATTGCTCCACTTAACGCAGTGTAGAGGTCTGCGGTTTCTTTTCGGCCAACCCATTATCAAAGGACCTCTCGCTGCCCTAGAACAGGAACTTTAAAGCAACCTGCATGATACGTGGATCGCGCGCCTGGGTTACGTAGCCGAATCCGCCCTGGCCGGGGTTGTTGACCAGCCCGTTCGGATTCATAAATTGGGCGTGGTTGAAGACGTTAAACGCTTCTGCCCGGAATTGCAGTTTGGTGCTCTCGGTGATGGTAGTGCTCTTTAACAGAGCCATATCATAATTGTCGATGCCAGGACCGGAAAAGTAGCGCCGCATTGCGTTTCCTACCTGCCCGAGTGGTTCCGGGACGAAGTAGTTGTTCGGGCTAAAATACGCCAGTCCCTTTCGCGGGTTCTTATTCCCAAAAAGAGGGCTGCCGTTGTTGCTGTAGCTTGGCACATCTACGTTTGCATTAAAGGCGCCAAGCAGTGAATTATCGTCGGTCTCATTGAGAGTGACCGGCTCGCCCTTGGCAAAGGTGGCCACGCCGGAGAGCTCCCATCCCGCGGTGAGCCGCTTCGCAAGATCCCCTCCGCCGATAAAATGATCGAAGGGCAACTGCACGGTGTAACTGGCAACCAGGTTATGCGGGACGTCGAAGCTCGATAAAGCCCGGGTTTGGGCCGGATCTATCGGATTGGTCGCGTCGAAAGAATCCGAACCGTTATCCAGCGACTTCTCGAAGGTATATCCGATCAGGAAGTTAAGGTACTTCTCGGTGTGCTCCAAGGTCACCTGCAGCGAATTAAAGCTGGAGCTGACCGCCGTCTTCATGTACGGATTGCTGTTGAAGTTAATCCCAAAGATTGGCCTGGTTCCATTGATCGTCTGGCCGCTGGCTGTGGTGTAAACCTCGTCCTCTTGCTTCGGATTGCAGACTGACGTGCCAGGCGCTACATTCGCCGGATTATTCAACTGAAGACAGAGTGCCTGGTCGCCAGGATTCGATTCCTCAAACGTCAGCAGCTGCCGACCGACAGTGCCCACGTAGTTCACGCTCAGCACAGTGGCAGTTCCCAATTGGCGCTGGAGCGAGAGTTCCCATTCCTGAACGTAGGGCATTTTGTTTTTGTAATAGTAATAGTCTGATCCGCCGATGGGTGTCGCGGCTCCCCAGTCGAAGGTTGTATCGGGATTCTTGGGGGAAACGTTGGTTGGAGGAAAGACGAAGGGGAACTTCTGACCCGCCCCAATTCCTGACGGCCGATCGACAAACGGGGTGGCCAGCTCAGTCGACGATACCGAATAGTAGTTACCGTAAGGAGCGTCGCCCACCTCGACAAAGCCGGTGGCATCTTCGATAGAGCTATAGAAGATCCCATAACCGGCACGTATGCTGGTTTTGCCCGAACCGCCCAATATTTTGCCGAGGAAACCGTCGGTTACGTCCGGCGCATAAGCAAAGCCAATTCTAGGAGCGAAGTTGGTGTACTTGGTGGGCCCAAGGGTGCGAGGAATGCCCGGGTCTCCAGGAACAACCAGACCCAGGGGAGCACCAGGGAAAGCGAGCGACTGCTCTCCGGCAACGACCGTCTCCAGCTTATTCTGGGTGTCGTACCAAGGTGTGGACACTTCCCAACGAAGGCCGTAGTTGAGGGTGAGATTGCGGCTCGCACGCCAGCTATCCTGAGCATAGAACCCGTAGTATTTGCTGCGCGAGTCAAGAAGCTGCTGGCTGGCCTGCACAAAGCTTGCCGGAGCTCCGATCAGGAAATCGGCAAAATCCAGGCCGGTCTCTGAACCATCGAAACTGAAGCACCCGTCGTAGCAGTCGTAATTCCGCTCGTTGATCTGGTTGTAGTGAAGGTTGGTGCCAAACTGCAGGGTGTGGGTTCCGAAGATTTTCGTGACGTTATCGATGATCTGAAAGGTGTTGTTGTATTGCCTCAATGCATCCGGCGGGACGCCAAGGCTGAAGTTATTGAACATCAGATTCGTCACACCCTCGTACGCAGGGTTGGTGGGGGAGATGCCGCCTGCGGGCCCCCACGGAGTGACAAAACCCTGCGAGGCCAGGCTGACGCCCAAACCTTGTCCCGCGGTGGGTTGGCCGGTCTGGTTTACGTCACGCAGGTAGGCAAGACGAATATCGTTGACGGTCGACGAGTTGAAGGTGGTGGTCAACCCTAAATTGATCATTTGGGTTTGACCTTTGTTGGTTGCAGCAAAGCCCGGGACCGTTACCTGGCTATAGGGATTCACAGTGTTGAATCGGTCAAAGAAATAATAGCCAAACACAGCGCCGAATCGGGTAGGAACGTCTATTCGGCCACTCCCCTTATTGTCGCTCAACGTCTCGTTGTAAGCAGAGGTCGCGAAGTTAGGTGCATTGTTGACAACTCCGTTGGCCGCGGGGACGTACTTCAGCGTGTTCGTCGCAACCGGCGACCACGCGCTCTGGGGAATGAGGGCGTTGGGAAAGACGCAGGTTGCGGTGTCGGTGCAGCCTGGAGTGTAATAATTTTCCCCCTGGGTTACGGGATATCCCAACGTTTGGGAAAGAGTGTTGGCCCAGCCGGATCCGGCGACTGTGCCAGTGAGGGAGCTCACTGAGTCCGAGAGGTCTCCTGTGCGGTTTGCGTTGGAAGGCACGAGATAACTTTGCGTAGCGCCTAAAATCTGGCGCGTTCCCTGATAGTCGGCAAACCAGAATATCTTGTTCTTGCGAATCGGGCCCCCGGCCGCTCCGCCGAATTGATTCTGGATGAAAACGCCGCGCGTGGGAGAGTAGTAGTTTCTGGCGTCCAGATCTGTGTTGCGCAGAAAGTCGAAGACAGTGCCGTGAATCTGATTGGTTCCCGACTTGGTGACTACGTTGATCTGACCACCGCTGTAGTTTCCATACTCCGCATCGAAGTTGTTGGTGATGATGCGGAACTGCGCGATTGAGTCGAGATTGGGGATCATGGCGGCGCCGTTGTGCACGCCCTCTTCCGCATTTGCCCCATTCACCATAAACGCGTTCGATCCACTGCGGCCGCCGTTGACGGATTGTTGACCGTTGTCAAGGTCACCCGACACCTGCGTGGCGCCGATTCCCGACGTCGTGCTGTCCTGGCTATGGGAATAAGGCGACACTCCTGGCTGCAGCTTCAGCAGGTCGATGTAGGAACGTCCGTTCAGCGGCACGGAGGTAATCTTTGTGCCGTCGATCAGCACACCATTCTGCGTGCTCTGCGTCTCTACCTGAAGAGCATCGCTCTTCACATTCACTGTGTTGGTGACGGTACCGAGCTGCAGCGTGATGTCGACGCGAAGGGCAGAATTGGCATCGATCTTTATCCCGGTCTGCTGGTAGTCGCGAAATCCGGCCTGGCTGGTGGAGATGTTATAGGTGTCCACCTGGAGGGTGGGCAGGTTGTAAAAGCCCTTGGCATCGGTGACTGCCTTGCTTTGGACATTGGTTGATACGGCGGTGGCGACGACGGTCACGCCTGGTACAACTGCGCCGCTGGGGTCAGTGACTACGCCGGAGATCGAACCGGTAATTGCTGCCCATGCGGATAGAGTTGAAAAGATTACAGCAAGAGCTATGCCAGCGGAAAACGCTGGTCTAATGATGCGACACATGTGATTTTTGGCCTCTCAGATGAAAATTAGTGACGGGATCCCGAAACCAAACGATGATAAAGAAAACTAAACGATGTTAACAAAGGCTACTGTCGATCTCGTATGGTGTCAAGAATCCAGTCGGGTGTTGACGCTCTTAGGCGGCCATCGCAGACTCTAGACTCGCGTGGCTTTTATTTGAATCGGCCAAAAAAGAAAGGTGAGCATGGAAAGTTTAAAAGGCTCGAAATTTAGCAGGCGCAAATTCGTACAGCGTTCGGTGATGGCTGGAGCGGCCAGTTCCCTTTTGCCAATGGCGAGCCCCGCCGAGAGGTCTCCCGTCTCCGTGCCCACCGGCCCCAATCTCTACGAGGCGATCGGGGTACGCCCGCTGGTCAACGCCAAGGGCACTTACACCATCATCAGCGGTTCGCTCTCCTTACCCGAAGTCAAGCAAGCGATGGAGGAAGCGGGACGCCATTACGTCAACATGGATGAACTCATGACCGCGGTGGGTGCACGGCTGGCAAAGATCACCGGCGCGGACTGGGGTATCGTGACCGCGGGCTGCGCAGCGGCCATCGCGGGCGCAACCGCTGCTTGCATTGCCGGGACCGATCCGGAAAAGTCGCAGAAGATGCCCTACCTTGCCAAGGGTGGCCTCAAAAGCCAGGTGATCATACCCAGGCACTCGCGCAATCCGTATGACGTAGGTGCGCGCCTGCTGGGGGTCGAAGTGGTGGAGGTGGAAACGCCAGAGCAACTCGAGGCGTCGATGGGACCGCAGACGGCGATGATCTATATCCTCTCTTCCCCTGACGCTGCCAGCGGGCCTCTGAGCATTGCTAACATCTGCCAGGCCGCTAAAGCGAAAAGCATTCCCGTGTTCGTAGATGCCGCGGCGGAAAATTTAACTATCCCCAACATCCATCTTGCAGCGGGCGCAACGTTCGTTGGTTATAGCGGAGGTAAATGCATGCGCGGTCCGCAATGCGCCGGACTGCTTCTGGGACGCAAGGACCTGGTGCAGGCAGCGTGGTTCCAGGCAGCACCGCACCACAATGTGGGACGGTCCTTGAAAGTCGGCAAGGAAGAAATCATGGGTATGCTGACCGCAGTCGAGATGTGGACCAAGCGCGACCATGATGCGGAATGGAATACGTGGAAGGGATGGCTGGGCACCATCGAAACGAAGGTCAAGCCACTGCCTTCGGTCACCACCGAGTACCTCATGCCCGAAGATCTGTCGAATCATTCACCCAGACTGCGGATCAAGTGGAGTGGCGACACACTCAAGATCACCGGTGACGAGCTGGCAAAGACGCTCGATGAAGGCACTCCGCGCATCCAGTTCGATGAATGGAGCGGAAGCCGTCCGGACGAGATGGAAAGTTCGGTCACCATCATGCCTTACATGATGATGCCGGGCGATGACAGGATTGTGGCCGACGCCATTTTCGCCACGCTCTCTCATCCGCCTATGTTCTCGAACCCTGAAATTCCTAAAGGCCCTGCTTCGAATGTTGCGGGAATCTGGAACGTGCAAATGAAGTACCAGTGCGGCGAAGGTGCGCAGCGTTTTCTGCTGGAACAGCAGGAGAGCGCGATCCGCGGGGTTCATCAGGGGGAGATTTACAGCGGAAATCTGATCGGAAAAGTTCACGCGCAAGAGGTGAGCTTCCGCAGTGTTATGCCGGTTGGAGGAAACGCGATTGAATATTCCTTCAGCGGCACGGTGACAGGGAATTCGATGAGCGGGATGGTGGCGCTGGGTGAATATGGCCATGCCGAGTGGTCGGCTAGCAGGGAGACGTAGTGGGGTTGTGAGTTTGCACTTTTAACTAACCTGCGGATGACCCATATCCCTAAGCTGCGCTGAGCTCTGTCGAAAAACATTTCCACGAGAGGTCCGCTGAACTGCAGATTCCTCCACTTCGCTACGCTTCGGTCGGGATGACACTTCTGTTAGGAACGGACCAAGAAAACGAGTCGAAGCAGTCTTTCATCGACTTGGGTGGGCCGCAGGCCCATGATGCCTCCGGTCGGGATGACAATTCTGTTTGGGATTGGGATATTGCTACCTAAATAGAATTGTCGTCCCGACTGGAGCGTAGCGTAGTCGAGGGATATGGGGCCCCGGCAGATTTGCTGCGGGGGTGCGAAGAAACAGCTATGCTCGTAGTGGGAGAGCGTTTTGAATCTGCATAGAAGTAGCGAATTTTGATGTCGGGCGCCCTGGTTCGATTTGCTTTGATTTTTATGCTGACCGCAGTGCCCTGGCTGCCCGTAGTTTGCCAGCAGACTGCCCCCGTGCCAGTATTGCCGGTAAATCTGGATCCGGCCTTCTCCGGGCTTGAGCCCGCCCAAACAAGCAATTACGGAACAGTCTATGTGCCGCTCGATAGCTGGGTTTATCCGGCCTTCGAACGCCTGTTCTCGCTTGGCTATGCCGATTCCGCGTATCTCGGCATGCGACCATGGACCCGTACCAGCTGTCTGCAGATTCTTCAGGAAACCTACCCTAATCTGCAGGATGCTCCGGAAGACACAGAGGCCTGGAACATTTTTCGAGCCCTGGCAGTGGAGTTCGGAGTTAACGCCGGACAAACAACCCCACAGGCAGAACTTTTCGATGTCTACACCCGGAATATGTACATCAAGGGTCGTCCCGTTAACGACTCTTTCCACTTTGGACAGACTCTCATCAACGACTACGGACGGCCGTATCAGGAAGGCTTCAACGCCCTTGATGGTTTTACGGCCCGGGCCGAGGGTTACCACTTTACCCTCGATGTTCGCGGGGAATATCAGCACGCACCGGGTCGCGCCCCCTATCCCGAATCCGTGCAGGAACTAATCTCACTCGTCGACAGCACTCCCCTACTGGCGCCCGAGCCCGTGCCGCAGACCAACGTTTTTCGACTGATCAACGCGAACCTTGCGGTTTCCCTGGCCAACAACGTGATCTCTGTCGGCAAGGCGGATGACTGGTGGGGACCGACGCAAACCGGGAGCATGGCACTCAGCAACAACGCGGAACCTATCTATGGCCTGCGCATTAATCGCGTCGTGCCAGTGCGCATTCCGCTGCTTTCCGATCTCGTCGGACCGTTTCGCTATGAAGGTTTGTTTGGCTCGCTGAAGGGGCATCGCTATCCCAATGCTCCGTGGGTCCACGCTGAAAAATTCAGCTTCAAACCGAGCAGGGATCTGGAATTCGGCTTTTCGCGTGTGGTGGTCTTCGCGGGTACGGACCATGTGCCTCTCACCTTCGGATCGTTCTGGCACAGCTTCACCAGCTTCAGCAATGTGAGCCTGGCTGAGAAAACGAGCAGAAATGATCCTGGTTTCCGTAGCTCCAGCTTTGACTTTTCCTGGCGGCTCCCATGGATGGAGAAATGGCTGACCCTTTATTCCGACTCCATCGTTCACGATGACGTGAGCCCGATCTCCGCCCCGCGCCGTGCCGCGGTGAACCCCGGCCTCTACCTGTCACACGTTCCCAAGCTTCCCCATATCGATCTGCGAGCCGAGGCAGTATCTACGGATCCGGTTGCCTCCGATCAGGGGGGTCAGTTCCTTTATTACGAGTACGAATATAAGGACGGCTATACGAATAAGGGAAACCTGTTGGGAAGTTGGATGGGGCGGGAAGGCAAGGGGGGCCAGGCGTGGCTGACCGATTGGCTGAGCCCGAAGGAATACATCCAGCTGGGTTATCGAAACGCAAAGGTTTCCAAGACGTTCATCCCCGGGGGAACGACGCAGAACGACGTCAGCATCAAAGCTGTGCTTCGCCTCAAAGACGACCTGGAGCTAAATGCATTCGGCCAGATGGAGTTCTGGAAAGTACCGGCGCTGGCTTCAGGACAACAGCACGATTTCACTGGATCGTTTCAGATCACCTACTTTCCCAAGTTGAGCTGGCAACGCTAGGACGCTCTGTAGCAAAACATTTCCAAGACAAGCCTGCGGAACTGCAGATCCCTCCGCTACGCTGCGCTTCGGTCGGGATGACAAATGGGAGGGCCACGCTTCCATTGAGGGTCTGGTGAGTGGAGTTCCGGGAAACTGCAGATCCCTCCGCTACGCTACGCTTCGGTCGGGATGACAATTCTGTTAGGAACGGACAAAAGAACTGGTACAAGCAGTTTTTCGTCCAATTGGATGGCCGCTGGCCAATGATTCCTGCAAAACAAAGCCGCCGGAACGCGATGGTTTGCGTTCCGGCGGCGGGATCGGCTTTACTTCTTTTTCTTAACCGAAGGAGCCGCGGCGCCAGTTCCCTGTAAGACGAGAACCGGAGGAGTGCCGACGCCACTGCCACCGTTGTAGCCGTTGCTCTGGACGGTGAGCTGTTGGGTCGTCTGCCCGATGTGCTGCGGGGTGAACTCGACATCGATGTTGCACGACCACGAGGGGGCAAGGAAATTGCCGTTGTCGCAGAATGAGCTACCCAGGATGCTGAAGGCAGGGTTGGCTCCGTTGGTGGTGTAATACGGCGAACCCAGCGACATATTCAGATTGCCGATGTTGTACACAAGGGCGGTGAGGGGTTGACTCTGGGTTCCTTCCGTCACGCTCCCGAAAGCCAGCGTGGAACGATTGCCGTTCAAACGCACCAGGTTGGAGGTGCCCGGGCCGCCGAGATTGGCGATGACAAAGCTCTGGCTTCCAGCGGAATTGGCGAAGCCGCTGGCGGCAGTCAGCTTACTGTTGTCGAACTGCAACACATGAACCGGTTGGGTACTGGTGGGGCCGGGAACGACCGTAATTGTATTGGCGGTGGCGTCGAGAACATATAGCTGCTCCGCCTGGTCAAACACCAGTCCGGACGGATTGGTAACACCCGCGAGGTCGCCCGGCTGGCCACCGACGGTCCCGTTTGCGTAAAGCTGGACGACCTGACCAATGCCTACCGCCGGGTCGCCGGCATCGCCGATCAACAAAGCGGTGGTATAGGGATCCGTCGACAGCGCCTGGGGGAAGACGATCGGCACCGTGGAATTGATCGGCAATATGAAAGGAGTACCCCCGACCGGTATTTTCACGATATAGCCAGGTTCACCCTGACTGGCGTTTATCCCTGCCGGGCCCGCATCCCCGATATAAAGATTGCCCACATAGTCGAAGGCCAGGGCCAGCGGATGCTTCAATAGGCCGCCTGTATTCACCACCGACGGTGCACCACCAGTGGTGGTGGGTACTTCGACAATCTGGGCGCCGTCGTAATCGGCGATGAACAGGTTGCCCGCTCCGTCCAGGGCGAGCCCCAGCGGGGTGGTGAGAGTTACGGTACCGGTGGATACGGGAGTCAGCGTAGCGCCTCCCAGACCGCCGTTCTTGCCGTTGGAATAGACTTTGCCCGACTGGCTGTCGGAAACATAGACCGTGTTGTTAAGACCAGAGATGGCTATCGCCTGGGGCTGTTGCAGGCCGGTTGCGGTTATGGTCTGGTCGAGCGGATAAATAACTTCTACTCCGGCGAAACCCGTCTGGTAGACCGGAGTGGAAGCAAGGATGGTACCGCCTGTGCCCTTGACCTGGATGGCCGAGGAACGGAGTCCCGGATATCTTGGGTTGCCGTAGAAGCTTTCGGTACAGGTATAGGGGAAGTAGGGAGAAATGGCTGGACCGCCACTGCCCAGATTGGTGTGGCTACCATTGGTGCAAGTGCCGCCGTTAGACTCGATCACTTCCGTGCTCACGTCGCCCTGGGAAACGATTTGAAACCCACGGAGCGTCACTGGCGCGTTGTACTCGAAGTTGAATTGAACCGGCGACCCAGTTTTTCCGACGTTGATGATGCTGCCCAGGTTGACTGGATTTGGCGACGACAGTTGGACCACAGCCCCGTTGGCGTAATCAGCCACGTCGAGGTTCCCTTCCGGATCGAATTGTCCGGCGCTGGAGAGCCCAAGATTGGTGTTGGGCAGAATGTAAGGGGTGGTGGGCGAAGCGGCCGGGATAATCACAACCTCTTGCGATGTACCGGAGGTTCCGAGAAAGGACAGGATGTAGAGATCGCCTTTCACATTCTCGGCCAGACCTGTAGGCCCATTGAGGAAAAACGAGCCGGTGGAGACCGGTTTGGCGACGCCTCCAATGGCAGGTACTACATAAACTCCGCCGTAGATGTTTGATTTGCCGTCCCCATTGTCCGCGATATAGAGGTTTGACGAGGAGTCGGTGAGAAACGCTGAGGGAAAGTACTGTGACGGGAGGCCCTTCGTGATAGGCAGCGGGGTTGGAGTGGTGGGGGCTGCGGTGTTCAGGGTATAGATGGCTCCGCCACACTGTGCTGGGTAAAGCGGGCAATCGCCGATGAATAACGTGCCTGCGCTGTTGACCGTGAGCGCAGCCGGAAAGACAAGAGGAGCTCCGGAGAACACCACGTGGGCAGCTCCGGTCAGATTACCGTTGCCATCTCCTGTCAACTCGACGATCCGCCCGACACCTTTGGTGGGTTCGTCGGCCACGAACAGATCTCCGTTGGAATCCAGGGCGAGTCCTTGTGGGGCCACCAGCGTGATGCCCGGCGTCAAAGCCGGAGTATTGGGTGCAATCTGGGGCGGGAAGGGATCAAGCACCTGGATCAAATTGTTGCCCGTGTCGGCGACAAAGACGGTTCCGTTCTTAGAGACCGCGATGGATTGTGGAGTCGTGTACTGATTTCCGAGAGTCTGCTGTGCATCGATGACGACGTGTGGGGCTTGTGCCCAACTACTGGAGGCGCAAACGGCAAGAGTCAGGAGGGAAAGGCAGAAAACTCTCGACTTTGAGGCCGAATACTCTTTTGGGAATCTTGATGAAAAATCGAACATGGCAGCGGCACTCCTGTACAACTTTGGTTCGGTCACCCCTAGTCTACGGGGAGGCTAATAACTTGCAACCCCTTTTGCAGCGCTACTTGCGCGACGAGGCCGCCGTAAAGAGCGAGTCATCGCCCTTTAACACTGAAATGGCATTTGCACAGAGGGGAGTGAAACTGAGGCTACACTCCACTGTCGCAAAATGCTACAGCTTGCGGCATCGGTTGGGAGGGAAAAACAGATATGTAGCTATTTGGACCGCTCAGCGGACCGCTGGAGCAGGGGGTGGAACAACTCTTGTTTCTTTGTAATCAGAGGTTTACGCGCGCTTGCGGGGAGGCACCAAAGTGTACCCTTTCGATTTGCTGGCCGGCAGAACTCACCTTGCAAAACCGACTTCACGAGGGGGTAAATCGAAGGAGAAGTCTAGAGGGCGACCACCCGATGAATGCAGTCTGCACGGAAGATACTGAACTTGCCTTTGTCATAGCCGCCAAAGTAAACCAAGCCGCCGCGACCCTGGCCGGTGCAAGTTAAGGCCACCTGATGGATCGACCGGACACCTTGCCGGTCTTCATACTCCAACAACACAGTGGGCTGGCCCGTCATGGGCGTGGACAAACGAAGATCGGCGAACTCAACTACCTTGCCGGCGACCGGTGACTGCGACGAGGAGACTGGTGACAACGGCTCAGGATTCACTTCACGATTGAAGCAGATGCAATGTATCCGCTCAAGTGACAGAATGCCTTTTGCTGTACAACCTTTGTGCAATACAGGGCCATTTTGTACATGCATTTGTAACGTTCAGGGGTTTAGACGTCGTCCGACGCCGCATCTTACCTTCAGAGGAGAGAACATCCCATGCTCATAGCCCACCTGAAAGCCCATCTCGTGACCGGAGAAACGGTAGAGCTACTTCCCGTGCGACACGAGACGGACGTAAAGAAAGAATTGACTGGACTGCTCGAGGGCTGGCATTCTTCGGGATTTCTTATCTGGGAGAAATTCGTTTATCCGTGGCACCAGGTGCAGAGCATCGAAGTGGCGGTGGAGAGTCTTTCGAATGCAGAAGCGGCGCAAAGAATGCTTGACCTGCACGGAGCCGATCGCGCGCGGTTGCATGAGGAATTCTGGAAGGGTGCACGCCAGACGTAAAGGGGGGAAATCAGGTTGCAACGAAATTACGGGTGCCCTCCATCTCGCTCGACCGGGGAAAGGAACAGCAGGTCCCTCCACTACGCTACGCTCCGGTCGGGATGACACTTCATTGAGGTAGCGAGAATCGGTTCCAGCAACAGAAGTGTCATCCCGACCGGAGCGTAGCGTAGTGGAGGGACCTGCTGTTCCTTTCCCCACACCCTTGGCTTGGTTGCGGAGACTACTCACCGCTTTGTAGCCATTGCTTTAGATTTGGCTCCTGGGCGGCGCGCAGGTTTGCGCAACTCTCGATGCTGTTACGGGCCTTGTCTAGAGCGCGCGAGGAGGCGAGCACGGTGTGGTCCTCGAAGAACTCTGTGATCTGGGCGCTCTTTTCTGCGGTGCAGAAGGCACCCATGGACTCGACCAAGTCACCGCCTATCGAGGTGGTGAGTTGAGCCTTCACTTTGGGCCAGTTCTGCTGCACGTATTGCCAGGTCACATCCCGCGTGCGACGGTCCCTCATCTGCAGCTGGACCAGACGTAGGGCATCCTGGTTCTTTACCTGACCTGATAAGGCGTAATCCAGGGCGCGGTCGACGAGCGCGGGATCGCGGAAGCTTGCCAGTGCAAGAAGTGCCTGGGTGCGCAGCTGCGGATTACCGGATGCCTGGCTCACTTGCTGCAACTGTTCGAAGAAGGCTGCGTCTCCATTTTGGGCCGCGACGTTGAGTGCCGTGGCCGCCAAAGTCGGATCGACCGAGGCGGGGTCGCGAAGGTATCGCTGGGCGACTTGCCTGGACTCTGCGATGATCCGCGGATCAGCGCCGGTGTTGCCCAGCAGCCCGTAGAGCGCTGCCCGCAATAGACTTTTGTCCGGCGCTTCTCCCGCGGCCGGCGGACCGAGGCGCGCGAGAGCAGGAGCAAAGTTTTTCCGCACCCAGGCCGCAATCTCCGCGTGCTCGTCAGGCGTTGAGGCGACTTGCTGGTCGATGCTTCGCAGGGCGGCTGACACTGTCGTCATCACAAATGAGCTGTCGTCGTCACGCACCGCGGCAGCGAGATTCAAGAAGTCTCCGACGGGAGCGATACCGGCGCGGGCCTGCGCCCATTGGCTGCCGAGGAAAGTGATGCGCTCCGGGGGCGTAAGACTGGTCTCCACCTGGCGCAACAACTGTTGATAATCGCCGGCGGTGTAGCGGCTGCGATAGTAGCCGTTGCCTCCGGCGTTGCCGTAGAAGACAGGCGCCGCTGGAGCCTGCAGTTGCTGGGTATTGGCGCTGAGTATGGGGCAGCCGGGTTGATCGCCGCTGCTCTTGAGGCAAACCGGCAGGACCCAGGTTTGCGTTTCATCCTCCGCTGCTTTTGCATCCTCCGCGTCTTTGGGGTTGAGGAAGAAGCGCTTTTGCGTCACCTCTACCTTGCCGTCGCGCACGCTACCAAAGCTTAGTAGCGGCTCCCCGGGCTGGGCGACCAGGCTTTCCATGATCTTGTCCACGGGCTTGCCGCTCGAGGCCTGCAAGGTATTCCAGAAGTCCTCTGCAGTGGCATTGCCATAGATGTGCGCCTGCAGGTAGTTACGTACACCGGAGCGAAAGGTGTCCTCGCCGAGATAGTGCTCCGTCATGAGGAGCACGGCGGCAGCCTTTCCGTAGGATATGCCGTCGAACATCTCGTTGATCTCGCCGGGGGTGTCGGCGCGGGCGCGAATGGCCCGGGTTGCGCGAGCGGCGTCCAGGTCCAGGGTCTGATTGAGTTCCGAGGCCTCCGACTGCGGAATCTCCCATTCCGGTTTCCATGCAGCCAGCGGTTTGTTGGACATCCAGGTGGCAAAGCCTTCGTTCAGCCAAATGTTGTTCCACCACTCCATGGTCACCATGTCACCGAACCATTGATGCGCCATTTCGTGCGCCACATCGACTGCAACCACCTTCTTGGCATTGATAGAGGCGGTCTTCTCATCTACCAGCATGGCCGTTTCGCGGTAGGTGATGGCGCCGAAATTCTCCATCGCTCCCGCCTCGAAGTCTGGAATCGCAATCATATCCAGCTTTGGCATGGGGTACTTGATGCCGAAGTAGTTGTCGTAGTAGTGGAGAAAGAACTCGGCACCGGAAAGCGCAAATTGCGCAAACTGCACCTGGTCGGGAGTGGCACAGGCGCGGATGGGCACGCCGTCACTTGATCCCGAAAGACACTTGAAATCGCCCACCAGGAAGGCCACCAGATAAGTCGACATTTTGGGTGTACGGGCGAAGGTAACGGTGTGCTCCCCGGCGATCGGTCCGGGCTGATCGGAGACGACATTCGTGTTAGAAATCGCGGTGTCGCCCTGGGGCACGACCAGACTGATGTCGAAGGTCGCCTTATACGCCGGCTCATCGAAGGAAGCAAAGGCCCGGCGGGCGTCGGTGGGCTCAAATTGGGTGACAGCGTAATTCCGCTTGGCGGTGCGAGAAAGGTAAAACCCGCGCAAATCAGCGCTCAAGATGCCGCTATATGCAATCTTCAAGGTGACTGGCCCGGCCGGCAGCTTGGTCGCAAAATGAAACGTCGCCTGCTGCAGGTCAGGATTAAGGGAAACTTCCGCGGGCAACGCCTGGCCATCGACATCCGCCGTGACCGTCTCAAACTTGAGCTGCCAGGCATTCAGGACAATTGAATCGGCGGCCTGCTCCAGAGTCAGATCAATTGTTTCCCGGCCGGTGAAGGTCGCTCCCTGTAAGTCTGGTGTCAGTTGCAACGTGTAGTGCTGGGGACGAGCTACGCTGGGCAAGCGCTGCGTGTAGCCGGCGGCGGATAGCATCAGAACGCAGGTAGCGAAGGATAAGCCCAGGATGTTTCTTCTATGCACGACGGTTTGGGCACGATATTTCTCGAGCGACATTCTTACTCCTGTTTGATCTATTGGACTATTCCTCGAAGCGAAAGGAGAGGAAAGCCAGCAGGCCGTCGCGCTCTATTTGCAACACAACGGGATCTCCTGACTTAAGCCCGGTCATGAAATTTCTGAGGGTTGTTACTGAATCGAGCTTGGTTTTATTGGCGTAGTAGAGGATATCTCCGGTCTTAAGATCCACCTCTTCGGCCGCGGCGCTAAAGGTACGCGCGACCACCAGCAAACCTCCGGATACCCGCTGGCTGCCTAGCTGGCCGGCGAGCTCCGGGGTCATCGGCAATACCAGCGCACCCAGCCTCGGGATCAGATCCTGATCAGTATCGGCTGGATTGAGCAGAGCCGACGGATCCCGTGGCGATTGCGCGACTGCCACATCGAGTTCCCTGGTGGCCGTGCCGCTCAGGATAGCGAGATGAACGGTCTCTCCGGGACGCTTGCGAAACATGATCAGGGCAAACTGTTTGGTGTCGCGCATGGGCCGCCCGTCGGCAGAAAGTACAATGTCATCGATTTTGACGCCGGCCTTGTCTGCCGCTGAATCAGGGACTACGTCCTCGATCAAAACACCGGCATTGCGCGACAATCCCAGCCCCTGCGCGAGCACCGGGGTAAGGTTGGTGGGGTAGACGCCGATGGTTCCGCGCCGAGGATGGCCGTACTTCACCAATTGCTCGTAGACGATGCGGGCTGTGTCACTCGGTATGGAGAAGCCGACGCCCTCGTTGCCTCCTGATTGCGACTCGATCATGGAATTGATGCCCACCACATCTCCCCGCATGTCGATCAGCGGGCCGCCGGAGTTGCCAGGGTTGATCGCGGCGTCGGTTTGCAGGTAGACCATGGGACTCTCGGTATCGAGCTGTTGATTGACGGCACTGATGACGCCCAGGCTCACGCTATCCTGCAATCCCAGTGGACTTCCAAAAGCCAGGACCAGCTCGCCTGGATGAACGCGGTCGGAGTCGCCGAACTTCAAGGCCCGCAAGCCTGACTTGTCTACTTTGATCACCGCCAGGTCGGTTACGGTGTCGATGCCGACCACGCGAGCCGGCATGGCGGTGGCCGGCGGCTCAGCCCGGTCGCTCCCGCCGGTTTCCGTAGCTCCGCTCACATCGGGCACGAGCACGTTCAGAGTGCGCGCGCGCTGGACCACGTGGGCATTGGTAAGGATGTAGCCTTGCGGATCCATGATCACGCCGGAGCCGACCGATCGCTGCTGCGCGAGAAATGCAGTGCGGTTTGTATTGCTGTTCTCGACCGGCGCCAAGCCACTGGAATAGATCTTCACCACCGCGGGCTCGACCGCATGCGCCAGCGTCTCCATGTCGCTACTGAGATTCATCAGCACGTCGGCTGCGTGCAGACCGGCTGGGGGTGAAACGGGCGGCGGGGGTGCCTGTTGGGCGCTCCCACAAACACCCGGAAGGAGAAGCAAAGCCATAACCCACTTAGCCATCTGACACCTCCAATGCCTTCAGCCGTTCAGCTCTCTCGATAGTTCAGCAATATGAGGCCGGCCGCGGAGAGGAACAACGGCCATACGTAGCCTGCAATTTTAGATGCGCGGCCCGGGGGAAGTCTCAGTTCCAGCCAGCGGGCCCATCCCGCGGTTGCGCCCAACAAGGCGATCGGGGTATGGCTGAGCGAAGCCAACAAATCCTGGCTCATGTCGCTGGATGCATGATCATGGGTGAGCAGAACCACTGCTCCCAGGGCACACATGACGGGGAAAATCATGGCCGCCCATCGAGCGCGCAATTTGCCCGCCTGCACGGCGCACTCGAAGATGGCAAAGCACAGGATGAGCAAAGCGGCGGCGCGATGCGCCAACACGTCAGGCGCAGAAAAGCTGGCCCAGAAGGGACGCGGGCCTAACGGCCAGTTCTCAGGGTCGGCACGCAGCAAGATGAAAATGGATAGACCGGCGAAGGAAGCCGGCCAAAAGCGCGCCCATCGCATGAGGGCAAAGTGGCTGGCGAACGCCAGCAACCCGGCGACCAGTACGATCAAGCCTGCCCAGTGATGGTTGTACTCGGACCATTTCCGGTCCATAGCGTCGCTGGCCCCGGTGGCCTGGAATTCAGTTTCCCGTACCGCAGTTTCGAGCGAAGTGGGCGGGGTAAGCTGTGAGACGGCTGGGCTGGTCAGGCGTGGACGTCTCGGATGCATGCGCGCCGCAATGACCGGGAGGGAAACCTGCTCGGTAACATCCGCTGCCGGCGGTTGCGCGGACATGGAAGCAGCGGCCAGAATGACGGTGAATCCCAAGCCAACCTCCGCCTCGGCAAAGCGCCGCAGGCGCGCCAGCAGGGGCTGGGGATCGGTGTCCAGCCGCCGTACGACCATCCAGTTTCCGGTGCCCATCAAAACCATCACCAGCAGGAGGTAAATTTTGGCGAGCAACAAGACGCCATAGCTCGTTCCATAGAGCCCCTGCCAGGTGCCGATGTAGAACCAGGCCATACCGATTCCCGCCAGCACCAGGACCGCGACGCTCCAAAGGGCCATCGATGAGTATCGCCTCGCCATGGAGCGGGCTTGGTCGACCGTGTCCGCGCGGCCTAAGGAAAGCAGAAGGAAGGGCATGGCCCCGATCCACGCGGCCGTTCCCAGATGATGGGCTGCAGTGGCGGACGCCAGGAACAAACGGTGATCCAAACGGGACGCCGCGTGACTGCCCGACACGGTGACGATCAGCAACAACAGGCTGAGCGGGATCATGGCGGCGACGGCTTTACGGTTTTTGAGGCGAGCGCAAACCCACAACAGCATCGCGAGCAGAGCGGCGCTCAAACCTGCCTCAAAAAATCTGCTGTTAACCAGATCGCGAAAATGCAGATCGCTATCGCCGAGCAAGGCTGCACTGGAAAGAGCGACGCTCACCAGCTCGGAGGCGGCCAAGGCAAGGGCGGCCCAGCGAATGCCGCGGAGGCAAGAGGACTCAACCACCGCATTCGCGCCCGCGGGACGCGCAACGATGAACAAAAAGGCGATGCCGCCCAGCAGCAAGGCCTCAAAGGAAAGATTTGCCGCACGCAGCAACGTGCTCAGAAGATCGATATCCCGTAACAGCCAGATCAAGCCGTCATCTCAATTGCTCTTGTTTTGCCAGCGGTCGTTCCCTCCGCTCCGATAGGGTCGAAACACATTTCCATGAGGGGTCGGCGGAACTGCAGATCCCTCCACTGCGCTACGCTTCGGTCGGGATGACAAAGGGGAGGGTAGCGCTTCGATTCAAATTCGATGTTGCGGATGATGAACAGCAGGTCCCTCCACTTCGGTACGCTTCGGTCGGGATGACAAAGGAGAGGGTAGCGCTTCCATTCAGATTCGATGCCGCGGATGATGAACAGCAGATCCCTCCACTTCGCTACGCTTCGGTCGGGATGACAAAGGGGAGGGTAGCGCTTCGATTCAGATTCGATGTTGCGGATGATGAACAGCAGGTCCCTCCACTACGCTACGCTCCGGTCGGGATGACACTTCATCGCGAAACCTGGGAAACGGCCTAAAGACGAGATGACACTTCATCGCGAACCCGAAAACGACCTTAACCCGAAAACGATGAGATGGCACTTCATCGCAAACCTGGGAAACGTTCCCAAAACAGAGATTACGTTTCATTGGGAACGCGGGAAGCGCTCATAAAACAGAATTGTCATTCCGAGCGGAGCCGAGGGATCTGCGTTCTTCTTTGCGGTTTAGTGCACCTGGAATGGAACTTCTCCTCGCGTGATGTGACCGTCACTGGCCAGCACTTGCCAGCGAAGCACGTAGGCTCCCTTCGCCAGCCCGTGACCCGTCGCCGACAATACGTCGGGCGCAGGCTGTTTTGGGGTCCCGATCCTTTCCACCGTTCCATCCGGTTTGACCAAGCTCAGCGTGGAACGGGCTCCATCCACGCGCGAATTGTACTTGAGACTGATGGTAACGTCGGGGCCGGTCACTGCGGCATTCTTCTGGGGCGTAGAACTCAACAGCACCGCGTGGGCCAACGCTATTCGCGGGCTCGCGGCCATCAACACCGTCAGCAAAAGAGCCCCTACGCCTGCGTACCCCCGCGGCGACTTGCTTGGCATAATCCCTCCCAGGAAAGCATTCCACACGATTGGATGCGCAACATCCCGTTAGGATGGAGCCATTTGCACCGACTGGGCGCGCTCGGAGAGGCCGCCGATTTCTGCCGCGCGGGCTTCCGCATAAGCAGCCGCACCCATCAAGGCGGCGCGGCTTTCGAGAATGAGGCGCACCGGCGTCTGCACCAGCAGATCACTTAACCGCCCCTTGTCTGTGAACGCCTTCATGAAAGTACCGTCCTGCATCTTCTTGAGCAGTTTGGGGGCGATGCCCCCGCCCACATACATGCCGCCGACAGAAAGGATCTTCAACGCGAGATTTCCGGCCTCTGCCCCGTATGCAGAGACGAAAATGTTCAAGGCTTCCACACAAAGTTCACTGGCACCCGACTCGCCCAACTCACCGATCACGGCGTTGGGGTCTTCCGTGCGCATACGGTCTTTCAACCAGGCCGGCTCCGGCAAGCCTCTCACATCACGACAGAAGGCATAGACGTTGGCTAAGCCGATGCCCGAGATAACACGCTCCGAGCTCACCCGGCCACCAATGGTCTTTTGCAGATAGCGCAACAGCTCAATCTCTTCTTCATTGCGAGCGGCGAAGTCGCTGTGCCCCCCTTCGGAGGCCATGGGCAGATAGCGGTGCCCATCCCACACCAGAATGGCTTCCCCCAGCCCGGTACCTGCCGCAATCAAGCCTCGATTCCCTTCCGCTGCCGGATCGCCTTTGCTGAGAACCAGAATCTGGTCCGGGGTCAGCTCGGCGATGCCATACCCATTCGCCTCAAGATCGTTGATCAGGAAAACGTGCGGGATCTTCAGTTCGGCGGAGAGCTGGGCGGAGTCCAGCACCCAGGGAAGATTGGTGAGCTTGAGGCGGCCGTTGCGCACCGGACCGGGCACACCAAAGCACGCGGCCAGCACGTCGACCGGCTGACCGAGGGTTTGCCGGCATTCGTCCAGGAACACTTCCACGATCTGCACCAGACCGGGATAGTCCCTGGCGTGATACTTGTGTTCGTGTACAGTCTGCAACTGTCCACGGTCGAACTTGTCCAGGGCTAAGTCAACCTTGGTGCCACCCACATCCCCGGCCAGGATCATCGAGTGATCTCCAGTCTTCCCTGCCCATTTGCCCCGGTCGGAGGCAATGCGGCGGCAGCGGTGGCATCGAGTAGAAGAGTGATGCGGCGGCTGGCAGGCCGGATCAGCTGCGATGGATAAGTTTCCGGATCGTATGGGCCGGTAAATACCCGATTGAGCGCAGCAACTTTGTCAGCGCCTTCTATCAGGAAGAAGACATCCCGCGCCCGGTTGATCACCGGCGAGGTCAGGGTCACGCGCCACGTCTCCTTCTGTTGCGGAACGTGATTGGCAATGGCGATGCGCATCAATTCGTGCAGCCCTTCGGTGTGGGGAAAAAGGGACGCGGTGTGTCCATCGGGTCCCATCCCCAACTCGACCATATCAAAGACCGGCATCTCCGCGCCTTCGAGACGAAAGCTTTGCCGGATGTCTGCCTCGTATCTGGACGCGGATGCATCCGGTTCGAGCTCGCCCCGGACGCGAAAGATCTGCGAACTCTTGAGGGGGACTTTGTCCAGAAGAGCCTCTTTGGTCATGCGGTAATTGCTATCGGGATGATCCGGCGGCACACAGCGTTCGTCGACCCAATAAAGCTCGAGGTTCTCCCAAGGAATTTGCTCCCGGTATTGTGCACTGGGGTCGGCCAGCATCTCGAAGGTATTCTTCGGAGTATGGCCGCCGGAGACGGCAATGCGCGCCTTGCCCCGCGCCCCGGCAGCCGCACGAATACCATCTGCAAAGTATTGCGCCGCGCGGTGGGTTACGGCTTCCGCGCTTGCATCCACGTAGTAGAGAACTTCTGTTGTCTCAGCCATGCAACTCGCAACCCTCAGGGGCTAAAGCCCATCTGATCTGGGGATTTAGGTACGTACGGGCTAAAGCTCGCTGCGGCGAGGTACCCGTACCCTTCAAGCCCGTACCTTCAAGTTCGTACCTTCAAGCCCGGCCCCTTGAAGCCCTGGCCTGGCGTTACAGCTTGTGCCAGGCGCGCCCGTCCCGCGCCAGCAATTCATCGCCGGATTCCGGTCCCCAGGTGCCGGCGGCATAGTTGGGGAAGCCTTTTGGCTTGGTGTTGGCCCATTGGTCGAGAATGGGAGTCAACAGCGACCAGGTAGCCTCCACACCATCGCGGTGAGCAAATAGAGTAGCATCGCCTAACATCGCATCCAGTAGCAGCCTTTCGTAGCCGTTGGCCGAGGATTTTCCGAATGCGTCGGCGTAACTGAAGTTCATGTTAACCGGGCAGACTTCCATATTGGGGCTGGGCACCTTGGCGCCGAAACGCAGCGAAATGCCTTCATCCGGCTGAATACGCATGGTGATCAGATTCGGCTGCAGCTCCCTGCAGGGCCCGGCCTGCTGCTTGAACAGCAACTGCGGTGGTTGCTTGAATTGAATCGTGATCTCGGTCGCCCTCTTGGCCAGCCGCTTGCCCGCGCGCAGATAGAACGGGACCCCCGCCCAGCGCCAGTTCTCTATTCCGATTTTGAGCGCGGCGTAGGTCTCCGTAGAACTGTTGGGATCTACTCGATCCTCCTGCCTGTAGCCCTTCACCTGTTTGCCATCGACCGTGCCTGGACCATACTGACCGCGCACTGCGTCCATGAGGTGGATTGGTTGGATCGACCGCCAGACCTTGAACTTCTCCCGCCGCATCGCATCCGCCTCGAAAGAGACCGGAGGCTCCAGGGCGACAAACGACAGCAGCTCCATGACGTGGTTTTGCACCACATCGCGGAGCGCGCCGGCCTTTTCGTAGAACGGTCCGCGCCCTTCGATGCCGATGTCCTCCGCCGCCGTGATCTGTACGTGATCGACAAAGTTACGATTCCAGACGGGCTCGAAGATACCGTTGGCGAAACGAAACACGAGGATGTTCTGCACCGTTTCTTTGCCCAGATAGTGGTCGATGCGGAAAATCTGATCTTCGGCGAAGACCCGGTTTACGTCGTCGTTCAACGCCCGCGCGGAAGCCAGATCGTGGCCAAAAGGCTTTTCGATTATGGTGTGGACCGTGCCTCGCTCGGGTTTCGCCATTCCGTGCTTGCCCAGCTGCTCGATGATGTCGGCAAAGTATTCCGGCGCCGTCGCCAGGTAGTAGAGCCTGTTCCCCTTGGTGCCCTGCTTGCTGTCAATACTCTCGAGCAAGGTCTTCAATTTGCCGTAGCCTTCGGGATCGTCGAAGTTCATGGCGTGATAGGTGACCTTACCAATAAACTCGTCCAGCTTTTGCTCGCCTTCCTTCACCCCGCCGAACTGCAGGATGCCTTCGCGCATGTCTTTGGCGAACTCATCCTGGAGCGGCCGCCGGGCCACGCCCACTACCTCGAACTCCGAAGGCAGGAGCCCGGATTGCTCCAGGTGAAAGAGAGCGGGTAGCAGCTTGCGTTTGGTCAAATCACCGGACGCGCCGAAGATGACGACGATCGTAGGCTCGGGAATACGTTCGGCACTTTGCGCCGCTTTCAAGTCTTCGGGGGAAAACTTCACTTCCATCGTTGCCATGGACTGGCTCCTTGCTGAAACTCTGTGTTTATGTCCTTACGCCGGCATCAAGTCCCAGCCGCTCCAGCGCCTGGACGCATTGTGCTTCATCCTGATATCGAATTGCGTGAATTCCCAATGCTTGTGCCGCCTCGCAGTTTCCCTGGCGATCGTCGATAAAGGCTACTTCCTCGGGATCGCGTTGGAGCACGTCGAGCGCCAATTCAAAGAATTTTGGATCTGGCTTGCGGAGTCCAAGGTAGCAGGAGCTGAGGAAAACATCGAAGTACCTTCCCATTTCGAAGCGTTCGATGCGGTAATCGTTCAGTTCCCGGGCCTCGTTGTTGAGCATCGCCAGCTCCACTTCCTCAGATGCCGCAAGCTCCTGAAGGATTCGCATGGCACCGTGCGGGAGCAGGACGGACCGATCCTTCATGGCCTGCAGGAATGCCACGGGCGTAAAGGGGCGCGGTTCATAGAAGACAGTCTGCAGGAGATACTGCTCCGCGGTCATCAGACCCTTCTCCCACGGGTCATTGGCGATCTCGTGCTTGTGCTCAAATGGGCCAGCGTCGAGCCCGAACTGCTGAAGGACGGCAGCGCGTTCCACGTGATCCCACCCGTTGGTTAGCAGTACGCCGCCTACATCCCAAAGAATTGTGCTGATCTCGGCCATGTTTGCGTCTCCAACGAAAGGGTAGCAAGCGCAAAGAACAGGAACGTTAAGAGTCGTGGTATCCCACATCTTGTGAAAGACGAGATGTGGGACCCATGGTTGTGACAAGGACAGAGCTAGAGTTTAGGCTTTGGCTGCTGCGGCCGCAGGCCGGACCCGCTCCAGCAATTGTTTGGCCCGTTTGGTGATGTTCGCCGGACTGAACCCGAGTTCTTCCAGGACCTTGGGGCCCGGGGACGAAGCACCAAAGCGCTCCAGACCGATTACGTCTCCGTGACGCCCGACATACTTCCACCAGCACATGGGTGCACCGGCTTCGACGGCGAGCGCCGGCAGATGATCGGGAAAGACCTGTTGCTTGTAGGCATCGGACTGTTCCTCGAAGATGCGGAAGCTGGGCATAGAGACCACGCGCGCGTTGATCCCTTCCTTTTTCAAATCCGCTGCAGTCTGCAGAACCGGCCAGACTTCCGCGCCGGCCGCGACGATCAGAAGATCCGGCGAGGTGCCGCCGTCCTGGAGCACGTAAGCGCCTTTGCGAACGCCCTCGGCAACGTTGTATTTCGCTGGATCCAAAACGGGCAGGTTCTGGCGGGAAAGAGCCATGAATGAGGCGCCTTTCCTTTCCAGAGCCAGGCGCCAGACAGCCACCGTCTCATTGGCGTCCGCGGGACGAAAATCCGTCAAATGAGGCACGGCTCGCAACATAGAGAGGTGCTCGATTGGCTGATGGGTTGGCCCATCTTCGCCCAGTGCGATGGAATCATGAGTGAATACAAAGATCGAGTGCGCCTGCATGAGAGCGGCCAGCCGCAAGGCGGGCTTGCAGTAATCGCTGAAGCAGAAGAAAGTCGATCCGTAAGGAATGAGGCCGCCATGAACGGCCATTCCATTGACCGCTGCACACATGCCAAACTCGCGCACGCCAAAATAAATGTTGCGGCCTTTCGGATCGAGATGAAAGCTGGTGCTGTTTTTAAAAATTGTCCTTGTCGAACTGGTCAGGTCGGCTGCGCCGCCGATCAGCTCGGGCACTACCTTGGAGATCGCATCCATGACGTTGCCGCCGGCACTGCGGGTGGCAATCGGCTTATCCACCGGGAAGGAAGGCAGACTTTTTTCCCAGCCAGCGGCCAGAACGCCCGACTGCACGCGCTCGAACTCCGCAGCCAAATCCGGGTACTCCTTCTTGTAGCGGGCGAAGAGATCGTTCCAGTCCTGCTCGTATTTCTTGCCTTTGTCCACAGTCTGGGACCAGTTCTGCCTTGCTTCTTCGGGGACGTAGAAGCTCTTATCCTCCGGCCAGCCCAACTTCTTCTTGGTCTCCCTGGTCGCCTCAGGGCCGAGCGCTTCACCGTGCGCCTTGTTGGTGCCTGCCTTGGGGCTGCCATAGCCGATAACTGTCCGTATGCGAATGAGGGAGGGCTGATCCTTGACTGCCTGCGCGGCTTTGATGGCCAACCTAATCGCTTCCAGATCGTTGGCATCGTCCACCATCTGCACGTGCCAGTGATAGGCGGCAAAGCGCTCGGTCACATCTTCGGTATAGGAAAGCGCAGTTGGCCCGTCGAGCGAGATGAGATTGTCGTCGTAGAAATAAATCATCTTGCCCAGGCCGAGCGTACCGGCGAGAGAACCGGCTTCGTGTGAAACCCCTTCCATCAAGTCGCCGTCGCCACAGAAGACGTAGGTGTAGTGATCCACAACCTCGTATCCCGGACGGTTATAAATCGAAGCGAGGTGTTTTTCAGCGATGGCCATGCCCACGCCCATGCCAAAACCCTGGCCGAGCGGCCCGGTGGTTACTTCCACCCCGTCGGTATCGCCGTACTCCGGATGACCGGGCGTGATCGAGCCGTACTGGCGAAACTGCATCAGATCGTCGATGCCGACCTTATAGCCAGCCAGGTGCAGCACCGCGTAGAGCATAGCCGACGCATGTCCATTGGACAGCACGAAGCGATCGCGATTCGTCCACTTGGAGTTGGCCGGGTTGTGGCGCATGATCTCATGAAAAAGCAGATATACCGTGGGGGAATCGCCCAGAGGCGCCCCCGGGTGCCCGCTATTTGCCTTCTCTACGGCATCCACGGCGAGAAACCGCAGAGCATTGATGGACAACTGTTCCAGTTCACTCATAGCAACCTCACTCTTCCTTTCGAGAATACTTCGGTTTCCTGTTGACGTGACGGCGTTCGTTTTTTCCTTAGGATGACGCAAGCGCGACAGCCATCTGCTCTTCGACAGTCATCTCCCGACTGATCGGGTCGAGCCGAACTTCGAAGTTACGGCCCTCCCAGCGATCGCTCAAGCGCCATTTGAAGGTAAAGATCACCTTGCCGGCCTTGCCGTGCGCGGTTTCGATGTCGGCGAAATGACCCGCACAACCCAGATGACGGCTCTCGGTGGAGCGCACCGTGGTCCAGTCATCGAGCGTATACACCAGGTAAAAATGTTCGTTCGCCAAAATGCGCAGCCTGTTTCCGGCGGGCATCGCCTGTAGTTGCCGCTCGAACCGAAAGATCTCAATCGTGGACTTCCGTTTCCCCTGTCCATAACGTTCTGCAACGACGGAGATTCGATCAAAGACCTTACCGTCGGTCACCGACCGCAGCAGTTTGACATACTCCGCGTGCGCCCACACCAGTGGCATGGCCGCGCCGGTAGGCTTGCCTAGCCTCAGCCCCAGCGCCGGTATCTCGGGCGCATCCCAAATCTGTTCCGGCATCATACCGCCCCGGGAGCTGAAGGCTTCGAGCGCCTGGATATACAGCGTAACGTCGTGACCCGCCGCCAGTTCATAGTGGGCGCGCTCCCCGGAAAGGAGCGGCCAGGCCCTGCCCTGACCCCAGCCGAGGAATGGGCCGCCATCGTGGCGTTGTCCGTAGCCATCGTGGTTGTAACGTCTCCAGCACGGCCCGACCGGGGTTTCCACCTTCAACACGTGATCGATCACCTTGACGGAATCGACCACGATGGGGTCGTCCGCACGCCGCACGCCGTACCGGACCAATTCCAGGAAGCCACCGTCGACCACGTTGCGCGCTTCGAAGTCGACCCTTTCCCCCGGACCCCGGTTGTTGATACGGACAGTGTCTCCAGCGCAGGCGTCGGTTGAGTAAGGGTCTCCACACAGGGGCGGACGGATGCGTATGTAGTGACGTGGGACACCCGGCAACAGGGTGCCGTTGTTGGTC
Source organism: Acidobacteriaceae bacterium (assembly GCA_049522955.1). Taxonomy (GTDB): domain Bacteria; phylum Acidobacteriota; class Terriglobia; order Terriglobales; family Acidobacteriaceae; genus PALSA-350. Next base: position 84,245 of record JBEKNJ010000006.1, on the reverse strand, counting down.
ACGGTCCATTCTTCGAGGTGAGACTCAATCCAATCGGCATGCTCTTCCAGGAAAAGAGCCAGCTCTGCCGACCCCTTGGCGCGCATAATGTCAGCGGCGCAAATCAGACTGGAAATTACCGCCGCCAGAGTCGAGGGGGAATACCCGGCAGCCTCCTCCCAGCGCTCCTGTTGGGTCACCGGGGCGTGGCGCACCAGGAACGCGGCGGCGCGCTCCACAAAGGCAAAGACGTCAAACTCTCCCAAGCCGTTGAGCTTCCACAAACGCCACGTCAGAATAAGGGGAAACGCGACCTCATCGAGTTGAATGCCGTTCCAGTAGGGCGTTCCGTCGATCCAGAAGTTCTGGGCAAAGCTGCCGTCTGGTTTTTGCGTGCAGGCCAAATACACCAGGGCCCGCCGTGCCGTATCGACTCGATTGCAGGCCAGGAGGGCGGTGGCACTTTGTACCATATCCCGAGTCCAGACAAGATGGTAACCGCCCACATCGTCATCCCCTTTGTGCTGGCCCCAGGGGATGGAGGCCGAGGCGATGAAGGCGCCGGAATAGTATTTGTCTTCGTGAGACAGAATCACGTTTTGACTCACCTGAAGCAGGCGGCCGGCATCCTTTGCGGCGCCTTGCAGGGCTACCGGCGTAGCGGCCCGATGCCACTGTTCGTTGAAGCGCTTCAGGTTCTGTTCAAAGGGGGTGGTGACGGCACCCAAGGCGGCGGTCAAAGCCGAGTGATGGCCCTCGCCGAGTGCGATCGCCACTACAAATTCGCGATGGTGACTGATGTCGATCTCGCCGGTCAGCGCGATGTTTCCGTTGGGGGCGGAGCCGAATTGCCAATCCATTTTGAAGTTGTCCATCAGATCCTGCCAGCCGTCGCTGCGGCCGACGAAGCCGCAACTGGCGCGGCTGAAGCCGCAGCTCGCCGCCATGACCAGCGAGATCGAATGCTTGGTTGCCAACAGCGCCAATTTGCCGGACAGGTCGAGGACATAGCCGGAATTGTCTGCACCCCCCACGTCTAAATGCGGGGCCAACAGGGCGTAGGCTTTCATGCGCGACAGCAGCTGCTCATCGCCTTCGAAACGGACGCGCATCAACACCACAGGATGGTGAGGATCGGCAATAATTTCTTTGATGATTTTGTAACGGCCCTGATGATCAGAATTGATGAGCCGCACAGCCGAGGAACAGCCGTCGATATATTCGAAGATCCGTTCCAGATCGCGCTTTTCTTCGTGGACAAACGTCTCCCCGTCCGTGAGCAGGAATTCCATATCCCGGGTCTGCGGGCGGTCGATGGTGGGATAGTAGATTTCGTTCAGGATGCCGTGGGAGACGGTGTACCAGATGCGGCTAGAGGCGGAGTACGCCATGCCGACGCAGTCTTTTCGGCTGGAAGTCCAGCGTGGCTCTACTCCGGGCGCCCCAAACGCCGCGCCCTGCCCCTCAATCCAGCGATAGCTGGATGCCTGATCCGTCATCGTGTTGCTTTCCCCCGAAATTGCAGAGTACCTGACGGATGGATGCGCCCAAAGTTACAAAGGAGTTGAAAATACCGGGACTGGCGTTAAAGAACCTGGGTGTTGGCGTCGGGATCGGGATGGAAGGCGACTTCTCGCATGGCGTGGGCGATCTCCCGATTCTTCATGAAGCACTCCCACACAAAACCGCTGCGCAGGTTTTCTGCCATCAGCATACCGATGCCCACGTCGATACCGATCACGTCTTCCCCATACCACCCGGCTTTTGGCTGGAAGGCGTCGGCGAATCCATAACGTCCGTACAGCTTATCGCCATATCGCTCTCGCATCGTTAACAGAACGTGAGAACATTCCGCGGGCAAAAACGCCAGGGACCCGGCAGCGGCACAGGGGACCAGGGTTCCGTCGAGAGGACCGATCGAAGGCGGGCCACCCCAGACACGATAGCCCTGACGGGAATCGGAGGCTGAGATTCCCCACATGTCCTGATCGATCCAGGGAAATTTTTGTCCCTGCACTAAGCACCAAAGTTGGTGCGCCCGGGTGGCGGCGATGGAGTTGGTGAAATAGTTTGCGTGCCGGTCCCGCAGGTTGCGGTAGTCGACCCAGGCTTGTGGGTACTGGTGGATGAACAACGGCGCCGCGCCACTGATGTAGTCGATTCCTCCATAGGAGACAACTGGCCGCTGCACTGATTCCCAGGCCTCGGGCGGAACCGGATGGGTCGGCGAGCCGATGGCCAGCAGGTACATGGTCGTCAGCTCGGAATAGATATCCCAGCGGTTCTTGAGGAAGCCCTGGTCGGGCAACCAGCCCATGGAAAGTGTGGTGCCCCCGTTCATCATCCACAGCCAGTCGATACGGCGGTAAAACGTGGTCGCCAAGGCTTCAATGCGCGTGTTGCCGGTAAAGAATTGACGGCAATGAAGGACCCCGCACAACAGAAGCGCGGTATCGATGGACGACAACTCACTGCCGAAAAGGCGTTGCCCGCTATCGATGTCGATGAAGTGGTAAAGGAAGCCGTGCTCGTGGGGACATTCTTCGAGCAGGAAAGCCAGCGTTTTCTCCACACGCTGCTCGCAATCCATGGGGCGCAGATAGTTGTATTTGGCGGCGATGCACAAAGCGCTCAATCCAAAGCCTGTAGCGGCGATGCTGGCCACCCGGCTGAGGGATCTTCCTTCCACCGGTGCGCGGTCGCGAACCAGGCCGCTCCTGGGGCTGGCTTCGTTAAAGAAGAAATCGCAGTTCCGCCCCTCCATGTCGTCCATGAGGGCATCCGCCATCTTGGAGACCTGGGTCAGGGGGCGGTTGATGAAGACGCCGGGCGGATGAGCGTATTTTTCCGCTGCCTGGCTTTCGGTCTTCGGGGTGGCGGCGGCGGCCGGTGCCGGCTTGTCCTGCAATGCCTCGCCGGCGGCCAGACCTGAGGCACTCAGGGCCAGTGCTCCGGTGGCGCCCGCCTGACGTAGCAGCTGCCTGCGGGTTATGCGTGTTCGGGTCAATGCAAATTTATTCTCGAAACCAAATTACGAGCAGGCAAATGCTTCGATGGAGCAGCTCGGCCGAACTAATTTGAGTGTAAACCCGTGGTTCCTGATCGATATCACCCTAAGGTGGGGGCGACCGGCTGGTAACGGGCTCATTCGGTGAGACCGGAGCGTCCCGATTTGCATCCCATAACATTGAGACGCAATATTGGAGGGGGCAATCAGGGGTGCAGCCGTTGCGCCCAGTCGCTTTGCCCGCCAGTGGTTTTCGCTTCCCCGCATCACCCCCGGTCAGGGCGGTCGATGAGGGACCAATCCAAGGGACCAACCCAAGGGACCAACCCAGGAGGATATTTTGGCTTACGAATTGCCAGCACTTCCCTACGACTACGCCGCGCTTGAACCGAACATCGATACTGAAACGATGAAGCTTCATCACGACAAGCATCACGCTACTTACGTTAACAACCTCAACGGCGCCATTGAGAAGCATCCGGAGCTTGCCAAGCACTCTCCCGAAGATTTGCTGCGCAACCTGGGCACCATTCCAGAAGACATCCGCGGCGTTGTGCGTAACAACGGGGGCGGCCATGTGAACCACACCATGTTCTGGACCATCATGAAGCCCAACGGGGGCGGTGACCCCACGGGCAAAATTGGGGAGCAAATCAAGAAGGATTTTGGCAGCTTTGCTGATTTCAAGAAGCTGTTTAATGAAACCACCGCGAAGCAGTTTGGCTCCGGATGGGGCTGGCTGATTTTTGAGGGTGGCAAGTTAAAGGTGGTCACTTCAGCGAATCAGGACAACCCGATTTCTCAGGGGCATTATCCGATTCTGGGCAATGACGTCTGGGAGCATGCGTATTACCTGAAATACCAGAACAAGCGGCCCGACTATCTTGCCGCCTGGTGGGGAACGGTGAATTGGGACGAGGTTAATAAACGCTTCGAACATGCTCAGAAGTAGGGTGCAGAGGGTAGAGGGTGCCCCACATTTCGATTGTTTATTGTGAGATGTGGGACGCCCTCTGAGTTTTGTCTTCTCATACAGCGAGAGCGATCGATGGGCTACGCCTATCATTTTCGTCCCACGTACGCTTGGGCGAACGTGGGGCACCCGTCGATTTCCTCCGGCCTTTTTGATGAACCAAACTCCAATAGGCTGACCTTTGTTGTATCCCGTCGATCCTCCGGCCTTATTGATGAACAAACTCCAGTAGGCACTGACCTTGGTTGTATCCCGTCGATTTCTTCCGAACGCTGCTATGAGAGAGATGTTGGCCAGTGCTCGCGGATAAGGGCCAGGGCCTGATCGCGGGTATGTATTGTCCCTTCCAGTTGCGCGTCTTCGGCCATCGCCAGCATTTGGGTGAATTTCGGCCCAGGGCTGTATCCGGCTTCGATTAGATCCTTCCCGTTTAGCAGCAGGGGTGGGCGAACCTGCTCCTCCGGCAGGGTCTCGAAACGATCTCGGGCAAAATCGTACAACTCCAGTGATCCGTGGCTCGCTAGAACGTCAAGCCGATGCAGCGCCAGATGCTCGTCAAAATGCGGCAGACGGAAGAATCGCTTGAGGGTCGACTCCTTCATCTTGCGCACGTCGGCAAAACGCATGTGGTTGCCAATGAGCAACAGGATCTGCTCTGTGTCGTAGTTGGGAAACCGGAGGCGGCGGCAAATGTCTTCGGCTATGCGTATCCCCACTTCCACGTGCCCGTCGAAACGTATGCGATCCGGGGCCACGCGAAATGTGGCTGGTTTACCAATGTCGTGCAGCAATGCAGCCCACGCTAGAGCCGGCGGGCAGCCGGCACCTAACCCGTCGAGCAACAACAGCGTATGCACCCACACATCGCCTTCAGGGTGGTATTGCGGAGGCTGCGCCACACCTTTCAGCCTGACTACCTCAGGTAACACCTGGTCCAGCAGCCCAGTTGCATCCAGCAACTCGAAGGCTCGACGCGCACGACCCTCGCTGAGCATGCGGGTTAATTCATCCCGTACCCGCTCACGGCTGACCTGCTTCACTTCCGGTGCAAATCGCTCAATGGCCTTCTCGGTTGCGGGATCCAGATCAAAAGCGAATCGTGCGGCAAAACGCACCGCGCGCAACATGCGCAGATTGTCTTCTGCGAAGCGATCGCTGGGGTTTCCTATGGCACGTATCACGCCTGCATTGAGGTCTTGCTTGCCGCCCACCGTGTCCAGTACCGCGCCGCTTGCGGGATCCAGCATCATCCCGTTGATGGTGAAATCGCGGCGCCTGGCGTCCTCTTCCGGGCTAGTGGAGAATTGCACTGCATCCGGATGCCTGCCGTCGGAGTAGGCGCCATCGTTGCGAAAGGTCGCCACCTCGGTCACGATCTCCCCGGTCGAAACCAAGACCACGCCAAAGTGGGCCCCCACGGAGAACGTCTTCGGGAACAGGGTTAGCACCTGGTCCGGAAGGGCGCTGGTAGCCACGTCGAAGTCCTTGGGCGAACGGCCCAACAGCAAGTCCCGCACGCAACCGCCGACAAAGTAAGCCTGATGGCCGGCTGCGCGCAGTTGGGCGACCACCTCCGCTGCCGCATCCCGTGCTGCGTTGTCTGCCATTCCTACTACTATAGAAACGTGAGTCAACCCAGCCAGCTCCTTTCTGGCGCCGAAGGCGCATATAGCCAAGGCTCCGGCAGCGGCCTGATTCTCGCCATAGAAAGCTCCTGCGATGAGACGGCGGCTGCGGTGGTGGAGCGCGGACATCGCATCCTCTCGAGCATCGTTGCCTCGCAGATCGCCATCCACGCTCCTTATGGCGGGGTGGTGCCTGAACTCGCTTCCCGCGAACATCTGCGCAATATCGTTCCCGTGGTCCGCTCGGCGCTGGCCAAGGCCGGCGTCAGCTTATCCGATCTCGAATCGATCGCGGTGACCAAGGGTCCCGGCCTGGCCGGCGCTTTGCTGGTTGGAGTTGCCTATGCCAAGTCGCTGGCCTTTGCCCTGGGCAAGCCGCTGATTGCCGTCAACCACCTGGAGGGTCACATTCACGCGGTTTTATTGGCGCATAGTGAGCGTTTCCGCAACCGGTCGCTGGCCCTGGTCGTCTCCGGAGGCCACACCCACCTCTACCTGACCCATTTTGATGGGGAGAACTTCACATACCGGAATGTCGGCGCCACGCTCGACGATGCGGCCGGGGAAGCGTTCGACAAGGTTGCGAAGCTGCTGGGCCTGGGCTACCCGGGCGGTCCGTGGATCGACGCGCTAGCCCCTCACGGAGACCCCGCGTCTGTAGCCTTTAGCTTGACCCAGGTCAAACGAAAGGCTCATCGGCCGGATTCTCCGCCAGCGCGATTTGCCTTTTCCTTCAGCGGTATCAAGACCGCAGTGCTTCGTTATGTCCAGATTCACGACCTTTACCCTTCGATCGAACGGCGGCGTGAAGCACTGGCTCTCTTGCCCCTGGCTGGACCTGCCGACGCACTCCCGCTGTGCGATGCCAGGACACTAGGGCTGATCGCATCGTTCCAGCACGCGGTGGTTGACGATCTCAAGCGAAAGACCTTTCAGGCGGCGGAGGTACTGGGCGCGGAAGGCATCCTGGTATCGGGCGGCGTGGCCGCGAATCGTGAACTGCGGTTGCGTTTTACTGAGGAAGCGGAAAAGCGCGGACTGCCGATTGCCTTTCCTACCGTTGCTCTTTCGACCGATAACGCGGCCATGATTGCTGCCGCTGCGTGGCCCAGGTTCCTGGCCGGAGGGGTTTCCACTTTGGATTTGACCGCGGACGCATCGCTCGCGCTGGGGGTGAAATGATCCTGAAAATCAGAGCGGTGGGTGAACCCGTCCTGCGGGGCCGTGCCAGGCGTCTGCATCCGGAGGAAATCCTGCTGCCGAGCACCCAGGATCTGATCACGTCGATGCACGAGACCATGCGCGATGCGCCGGGCGTCGGCCTGGCCGCGCCACAAGTGGGATTGCCCCTGCAGCTCGCTGTCATCGAGGATCGCGAAGAATACATGAAGGACCTGAGCCGGGAGGTGCTGACCGAGCGGGAGCGTAAGCCGGTGGCCTTTGAGGTCATCATCAACCCGGTGCTGACGCTTGAATCTGAACCGGAAATCGAGTTCTTCGAAGGATGCCTTAGCCTGCCAGGCCTGGTGGCCCTGGTCCCTCGCGCGCGCAAGGTGAAGGTCGAATGTCTCGATGCCCAGGGGAAGGCGAAGGTCATCCGGGCTTCCGGATGGCACGCGCGCATCCTGCAGCACGAGATCGACCATCTGTCTGGCGCACTCTATGTGGACCGCATGCGTAGCGTGAGCCTTTGTTCGCTCGAGAACTTCACCCGCCATTGGAAAGGGAAATCTATTCCCGAAATCAAGCGGTTGCTGCCATAGTGGTATGCCCACCTGGGTTCCAGCACGCCGGCGTTGTGGACGCTGGTCGCGCGAGAAGTTACCATGAGGTTCGAGTATTTCCCCACGCCTGGATGACCATCCGTCTCTTCAACACTCTCTCTAATACTGTCGAAGATCTTGAGCCCTCCGATGGCGAGACTCTGCGCATTTATTTGTGCGGCCCCACGGTCTACGACTACGGGCACATTGGCAACTTTCGCACCTTCCTGCAGATGGATGTGCTCCGCCGGTTCCTAAAGCAACAGGGGCGCAAGATCTACCAGGTCATGAACATAACGGATGTGGACGACAAGATCATCCGCAATGCCGCCGCCGCCCATATGGAGATAGAGGAATACACCAAGAAATATGAGCTCGCGTTTTTTCAGGATCTGGACGCGCTGGGCTGCGAGCGTCCCGAGAAGGTGGCCCGGGCCACTGAAAACATTCCGCAGATGGTTGATCTCATCGAGCGGCTGGCGGCTAAGAATCTTGCCTACCAGGCGCAGGACGGGTCTTGGTATTTCCGGATTGCGGGGTTTCCGGAGTACGGCAAGCTGTCCAAGAAGGATTTCACGGCGATCAGCGATGGCGCCCGGGTGGATTTAGACGAGTACGACAAGGATTCGGCGCGCGACTTCGCCCTGTGGAAGGCAGCCAAGCCGGGGGAAAAGCACTGGGATACGCCGCTTGGATCAGGCCGGCCAGGCTGGCACATCGAGTGCTCTGCCATGGCGCTGAGGTATCTGGGGGAGAGCTTCGATTTACACGCCGGGGGTGAGGATCTGATGTTTCCTCACCATGAGAACGAGATTGCACAATCCGAATCGGCCACCGGAAAGACCCTGGCGTATCACTGGATGCACGTGCGTTTCCTGCTTGTGGACGGACGCAAGATGTCCAAATCCGAAGGTAACTTCTTCACTTTACGAGACTTATTGCTTAAGGGCTACAAGCCGTCCGCGATCCGGTTTTTGCTTCTCTCGGTTCCTTACCGGCACCCGTTGAATTTCACCCTGGAAGGTTTAACCGATTCGGCCAGCGCGGTGGAGAGGATCCGCACGTTCGCGCAAAGAGTTCGTGGGGGAACCTGGGGTCCGGGGCTTAACGCGGAGCTGGAAGCCCAGACAGCCAGGGCGGCGCAGCAGTTCTCCGCGGCGCTGGCGGACGACCTGAATACGTCGAACGCCCGGGCGGCTATCTTTGAACTGGTCCGGGCGGGAAATGTCGCCTCCGATTCCGGGACTCTTTATGCCGGCAATGTAGCGTCGATTACGGAGGCACTGCGGCGATTTGACGAGGTGTTTGCCATCCTTGAGGATCGCGATGCGGAGATAGCCCGGGGAGCGCTGCAATGGGCGCATGAAGAAGGGCGGAGCGAACAGGCGGCGCCCGAACTGGTGGCGGCTTACTCGCTTAGCGATCAGCAGATCGATGCGCTGCTGGCGGAGCGCGATCAGGCTCGTCGAACCAAGAATTTCGCCCGTAGCGATAGTATTCGTAACCAGTTAGCGTCGTTGGGGATCGTGATCGAGGACTCCAAAGACGGGGCGCGGTGGAAGAGGAAGTAGGGGCGTAAACATTTCCAAGACGAGCCCGCGGAACTGCAGATCCCTCCACTTCGCTACGCTTCGGTCGGGATGACAAAGGGTTGGGTAGCGCTGCCATAGAGCGCCTGGCGAGTGGATTGAAGGAAACAGCAGGTCCCTCCACTTCGCTACGCTTCGGTCGGGATGACAAAGGGTTGGGCGGCGCTTTCATGGAGCGCCCTCAGTGGATTGAAGGAAAGAGCGAGTCCCTCCACTTCGCTACGCTTCGGTCGGGATGACAAAGGGCAGGGCGGCGCTTCCATAGTGCTCTCAAGCTGATGCAGGAAACCGCTACGCTCCCACGGATACCCGTGCCGTTCCGTTTCGGGCACCTGGTTGGTTGGCTGGCGAAGTTTCGAAAAGCGGCCGTGGTAACCTTAGGGTGCAAGGGGATTCAAAATATGTGGGTGGAACACCAGAGACCGCGCAGTTCTTATACCGGCTCCTCCCCCATGCCACGCAGGCATCTTAGCGTGATCCCCGCCGGCACCCGACCTAGTCTCTTCGGCGGCGACTAGCTTTTCTCCGCCGAAGCTCTGCCCTGCCTCCGACCGCCCCGCGGCCGACTGACTCGTCTCGAAACACGCCGAGAAAGCAGAGAAAGCATCATGCAGAAAAATGGTCACCAAAGCAGCTCTATTTTTGCCCAGCACGGCCCGAAACTCCTGGGCCCGGTGCCGGGCCCGAAAGCCCGCGCGATCGTCGCCGGCGATGAACGCTACGTCTCCCCCAGCTACACCCGCTCCTATCCTATGGTGGCCAAGCGCGGTCGCGGCCTCCGAGTAGAAGATGTCGACGGAAACGAGTTCCTTGACTTCGCCGCCGGCATTGCGGTTGTTTCAACGGGGCATTGCCATCCAGAGGTCGTCGCCGCCATCCAGAAACAGGCCGCCGAGCTGATCCACATCTCGGGCACCGATTTCTACTACGAACAGATGGTGACGCTGGCTGAGCGGCTGTCAGCGATTGCACCGATGCCCGGGCCGCATCGTTTTTATTATGGAAATTCCGGGGCCGAGGCGATCGAGTGCGCTTTGAAGCTGGCCCGATACCATACCGGGCGTCAGAATGTGATTGCCTTTTTCGGCGCCTTCCACGGACGTACCATGGGCGCTCTTTCGCTCACCGCTTCCAAGCCGCAGCAACGGCGGCGGTTCGCTCCCCTGGTCCCCGGAGTCACCCACGTGCGCTATCCCTATGCCTATCGTGGGTGTAGCGGTGGTCCCCAGGAAGAGGAGCGCTTTGCCCTCGGTTGCGCCCGCTACATCGAAGAAAAACTTTTCAAGACCACGCTTCCCCCGGAAGAAGTTGCCGCTATTTTTGTGGAGCCGATCCAGGGTGAGGGCGGGTACGTGGTTGCCCCGGACATCTTCATGCAGGAGCTGCGCCGCATCTGCGACAAGCACGGCATTCTGCTGGTGGTCGACGAGGTGCAGTCGGGAGCCGGCCGGACCGGCAAATGGTGGGCAGTCGAGCACTCCGGAGTGCAGCCCGACATGGTGTGTATCGCCAAAGGCATAGCCTCGGGTATGCCGCTGGGTATCTGCATGACGCGGGCGGAGCTGATGGACTGGGTCCCCGGATCTCATGCTTCGACCTTTGGTGGCAACCCGGTGGCGATCGCCGCCGCTCTGGCCACCATGGACGTGCTGGAGCGCGAGGGCATCGCCAATGCAGCCACCATGGGCGAAGCTTTCTTTTCCCGCTTGCGTGACTGGCCGGCAAAACATCCGATCGTGGGCGATGTCCGCGGCAGGGGGCTGATGATCGGGGTTGAGATCGTCAAGAGCCAGCAGACCCGCGAACCCGCACCAGTACTACGCGACCGAATCGTGTCTCTAGCATTTGAGAAAGGTCTTCTGCTGCTGGGTTGCGGAGAAACCACCATTCGCCTGGCGCCTCCACTGGTCGTCAACCAGCACGAAGCTACGATAGGCCTCGATATCTTCGAGCAGTGCGTGGCGCAAGCAGAGCAGGAGCATGCGCAAGCAGCCAGCCTGGCCTCGGCAACCGTTTAGAGCACGAGCGATGTGGCCCCACTTTCGCAGTCGCGAGAGTGGGGCACCTGAGCTTCCCTGGGTTAATCTGGAGTCTCTGGAGAGCCCAACGTGCAGGCTGCAGGCATTCATCACCTTGAGCTAACACTGCTCTTTCTCGTGCTGCTGGTTGCTGGGCTGACCACGCTGGCGCAACGCTTTAAAATTCCTTATCCGATCGTGCTTTTCATCGGTGGCGTGGTTCTCTCGCTGCTGCCCCATCTACCGCAAATTGCGCTCGATCCCGATGTGGTGTTTCTGGTTGTTCTGCCCCCTTTGCTTTACGTTGGGGGTTTTAACACCTCGTGGCGCGACTTCTCGCACAACATCGTAAGCATTCTTATGCTGGCCTTTGGCCTGGTCGGCTTCACCGTTGTTGGCATCGCGCTGGGCACAAGCTGGCTGATTCCCGGCTTCGACTATCGTCTGGGCGCGGTTCTCGGAGCGGTGGTCTCGACTACCGATGCCATCGCCGCGACCGCAATTGCCAAACGCCTTGGCCTGCCTCGGCGCATCGTCGATGTGCTGGAAGGCGAAAGCCTGGTCAACGATGCCAGCGGTCTGCTGGCTCTCCAGTTTGCTGTCGCCCTGGTGGTCGCGGGGCGACGCCCCGGGCCAGGCATTGCGATGCTGGAACTGATGTGGCTGATCGCTGGAGGGGTGTCGATTGGGCTGTTTGCCGCGTTCGTCATTCACAAGGTCTCGCTCGAGATCACCGACTCGCCGGTGGAAATAACCCTCTCGCTCGCTACTCCATACATGGCTTATCTCGCGGCCGAGGGGATCCACGCATCCGGCGTGCTCTCAGTGGTGGTGTGCGGTCTGTACCTGGGCCGGAAGAACTCCGAAATTATGTCCATCAACGCGCGCATTGAGAGCACGGCGGTGTGGAAGACACTGGAGTTTGGGCTCAACGGCCTGGTTTTCATCCTCATGGGTCTGCAGCTTCGTCTGATCTTAAGCGGCATCCACGATCTTTCCATTGGCCAACTGGCACGCTACGGGACAACCTTCGCGATCCTGGTGGTGGCGCTCAGAATCATCTGGGTTTATCCCGGCGCCGCGATTGCCTATCGCATCCGCCGCCACGTCTTTCATGAGCAGGAGACCAAGCCAACCGGCAAACAGATCTTTATCGTGGCCTGGACTGGAATGCGTGGAGTGCTGGCGTTGGCCGCCGCCATCTCTTTGCCTACGGTGCTGCAGAATGGTGCGCCTTTCCCACAGCGTGACGTGATCATCTTTCTTACCTTTTGCGTGATCTTTGCCACCCTGGTGCTGCAGGGACTTACTTTGCCGGCGGTGATCAGGAAGCTCGGGCTCGCCGTTGGCAGCGACCGCAGTAATTTAGAGGAGCAGCAGGCACGGCTGGTCATCCTCAACACCGTGCTTGACTACCTTAGGGATCTTTCGCGGCAGGCTAAGTCTGATCATGCGGCGATCTATGAAGACCTGATCCGCCACTACCAGGGCCGCGCCACGCTGATTGAAGCCGGGGGAGAAGAAATGAAGCCGGAACGAGAGATCGCGCTGGCTCGCTATGAACGCAATCTTACTCAGGAATTGCGCGCATTGGAACGATCCACCGCGGTCATGTTGCGCAATGAAGACAAGATCAATGATGAGTTGTTGAGGACGATCGAGCGCGAGCTAGACCTCAGCGAGGCGCGGTTTCAGAGCACTTAGTGGGTTTTCGTGGAAGAGTGGGGGCTTTAGGCCCTGAGCTTTTTTTTCGACTGGTATTTCGTGAAGATTTTGCGGTGGCAGGGGCTAAAGCCCACCCTTATTCAGGCTCTTACGGCACGACTAAAGTCGTGCCCTGATACAAAGCCCAATCCTAGCGACTTGGCGGTAGTTTTGTCCCTTAGGTCAGCAAACAGCGGGGAGAGCGGCTTTAGCGCTTTTCGGTGCTCTTCACCCACATAATTCCCGCGGCGAAGAAGATACAGGCAACCGCGAGCGCCAGGACGGCGTGGGCTCTGTTGTTGTAGTGGACGGCTACTGCAGCATCTATCCACCACACGGCCGCTCCCACGAACCAGATAAAGGAAAGATTCCTCATTCGCATCGAGGCTACCTCAACGACACCGATTCACAATGCGACAACTCTGGTGCATTCCGTTACTTTGGGAATCGCAAACGAAACGTCGGTGCCCATCCACTTAGATAATTCTAAAACTAATTCGAGCTTATGTTTTTCCAGAGGATCGCCGCTTGACCCAAACCTTCTCCGCCGCCGGGTGCCCCAGCGTGGAGCGGCCGGCGGTCGTCTCAATCGAGATCGTACGGTCGTAGTTCTTCGCCAAAACGCTCACGCGGCCGCCGGGCGCAATGCCCGCCTGGTGGAGAAAGAGCAAAAGCTTTGGATCGCGCTCATACAGGCTAACTACCGTGTACCCAGCGTCCTCCCGGGCTTCGGAAAGCAGCACCAGCCCACGCTTCCCGCGCTGCTCCGGGCTTTCCGGCAATACCCAATTGCCATGCGGACAAGTTCCCCTGGATCCCAGCTTTTCCAATAGCTTGGCTTCAAAGGCAGGTGACACGGCGTGCTCCAGGCGCTCGGCTTCGTCGTGCACCTCGTACCACTCCATGCCAAACATCTCTGCCAGCATGCGTTCGATCAGATGATGGCGCAAGGCGGTCCGGTAAGCTGTTTCCTTGCCTTTCGGGGTGAGCCGGACAATCCCATCCGGCTTGACCTCGAGATATCCATCGCGGCGCAAACGCTTAATCGCCATCGTGACCGCCGGCGGCGACACAGAAAGCCAGTGTGCCAACGTGGCAGGAATGACTTCCTGGCCCTCACTCTCGGCTTCGAGAACGGCCTTTAGATAATCTTCCTTCGAGATAGTGATGGGCGTTTTCACGTCAATGGGTCTCAATAGTTTAGCCCGTTTGCTGGGCCCATCGTGGGGCTATACGATGTGCTTGCAGGGCCTGGCACGACCGAGGAAACGCAGATCAACGTTCCACAGAACATTCCGTTCCAACGCAATCTTAAGCAAGCGGCACAGCGCTTCCACCGGTGGCGCACCTTCTTCCACAAGAAAGCGATGATCCTGGTTTACCACCGGGTGGCCGAAGCCACGGTAGACCCATGGGCTCTCAATGTCAGCCCGGTGCACTTTGCGCAGCAGTTGCAGGTTCTCAATACCATCGCTGATCCGGTTTCGCTGCGTCAGCTGACAAGCGCAAAATCGGACCGCGAGCTTCCGCGGCGGCCCGTCTGTATCACCTTCGATGATGGCTATGCAGACAACTTGTACGCGGCCAAGCCCGCCATGGAAAAATATCGCGTGCCGGGGACGGTTTTTGTGGCGCCGGGATATCTCGGTGTCCCGGAAAACTTATGGTGGGACGAGCTGGCAAGGCTTATCCTCGACCCTGCATCGAGGCAAGAAGAGGCAAGCATGAGTTTGCACGGCCGCAAGTATGCCTATGCTTTTCCGCCATCTGCCGGGGAGCTGGGTGGCCCCGATCCACATAGCAAATGGAGGGGCTGGGAAACGTCGCCGGGGCCCCGGCAGAGTGCATACCTGGAGCTCTATGGAGTGCTGGTCAAGTTATCGGATTCTGACCGCGATCAGGCTTTCGAGCAACTACGCACAGGTGCGAGCCCCTATGCGGATCGCCGGCAACACCGCTGCCTTACTGAGACTGAGTTGCTGGAGCTGGCTTCAGGAGACCTGGTAGAGATTGGCGCGCATACTCTGACCCACCCGGTGCTCTCGCAGCTGCCACCCGAACAGCAGCAGGTCGAGATCGGGGGCAGCAAACAGCGGTTGGAAGCACTGACGGGAAAGAACATCACCAGCTTCGCCTATCCCTATGGAAAGAAGATCCATTACACCCGGGAGACGGTCAAGACGGTGAAGGCCAATGGATTCGCGTGCGCCTGCTCCAACTTCGGCGGACTGGTGACCCGGACTTCCAATCGCTTCGTATTGCCGCGGTTCCAGCCTATGGACTGGGATGGGGATCAGTTTGCCGACGTCGTGAACAGCTGGCACGGGGAATAGACTGAAGCGCATGCTCTCACTTCGGCTGCTCGAGGACTTTGTGCACGCCACCGACTATCTCGCCGCTCGCCTGGGGAGAGGGCGGGCAGCGCACCTGGAGCTGGGGCGCCGCGGAGAGGAAGCAGCTTTCTTCTACCTTCGCCGCCGCGGCTACACAGTTGTGGCGCGCGACTGGTGTAGTGGAAAGGCTCCGGGCGATCTTGACCTGGTGGCTTGGGAAGGCACCACGCTCTGCTTTGTCGAGGTTAAAACACGCACCAGCAGGAACGTGGCAACGGCGGAATCCGCCGTCGACAGCGACAAGACCCGGGTGCTGCGCCGCCTGGCACGTCAATACCTTCTGGCACTGCCGGAAGCTCCGGATGAAGTTCGCTTCGATGTCTTGTCAATTTATTACCAGGCTCAACAGCCGGTGGATATTCAGCTTTTCCGTGGTGCTTTTGGTTGGCATTGAAAGCAGTGAAAGCGATCGTTGGGCTTCGCCCATCGTTTTCAGCCCAGGTACGCTAAGGCGAACCTGGGGCACCCGTCGATTCCCTCAGAGGCGGCTAGGACTGGGCGTCTTTGTATTCTTCGTGCCAGGCCATTTGAATGGCTTCGAGCTTGGGCTCATTGGACTTTGATGGGTCGTCCGCGAAGCCGTCGAGTTCGGTTACGTATTTGTGCAGATCGGTGAAGCGCACCGTGAGCGGATCCACGTCAGGAAATTTCTCCTGCAACTGAATGCCGATCTCTTCCGCGTCGTTCCAGGTAATCTCACTCGCCATCGTTCTCTATCCTTCCTGCATGCTTAGCGGCTTGCCCTCGGATACATAGTTGCGATTCCACTTGGGAATCTCCACCACGTAGTTCCCTGGCCCGGTGATTACGGCCTGACAGCCCAGGCGTGAGTTGAGTTGCTGATCCGCTGCCATATCCAGCCGGTCAAGTTCATCGTCATCCGCCGGTGTGAGCGCATCACTTCCCTCTTTCGTCCACAGGTGACAGGTTGTACAGGCACAGACGCCGCCACAGGCGTGATCCAGAAAAATGTCGAAATGCTCGGCCACGTCGAGAAAAGACATGGGCTTGCCATGGTGCCCGTAGGGCAAAGTGCCGTACTCAAACTCAACTTTGCGGCCCTCGGGGAGAAATGTTACGCGGACCAAATTGTCACTCATTTGATTTCCATTACTTTCTTTCAATGAACTCAGCCTGTGCGAAGGGATGCGAGGCGGTCGGGCCCTGGCCCAGTTTGTCGTCCGCCGATTGCATGGTTTGGCCTTTGATCGCGCTGGATACGGCAGCATCCATCATCAGGTCGGCAAAGCGGCGGGTTGCCTTGTCCAGCGCTTCCGTCCCAGCCCGCAGCGCCTGCAGATCGTCACCCTGCTTGAGTACGGTCAGCTCCGCGCTGAGCGCGCCGATCTCTGAGCGCTCATCCGGTTCGAGCAGTTGCCATGCGGGGCTGGCAGGAGCCTTTTCCAGGGCGTTGAGGATGGTGTCCGCTTCGTTTCTGGCTTCGACCAGCTGGCGAAGATGAATATCTTCCTCCGCGTGATCGAACGATTCGAGAATCATCGATTCAACCTGCTCATCAGTCAGGCCATAGGCGGGCTTGACCGAGACCTCAGCCTGCTGGCCGCTGCGCTGCTCCAGCGCGGACACATGAAGGATGCCGTTGGCATCGATGAGGAACTTGACTTCGATGCGGGGCAGTCCTGCACTCATAGGAGGAATGCCTTTTAGATCGAAACGCGCCAGCGAGCGACAGTCTTTCGCCATCTCACGCTCACCCTGCAGTACATGAATAGCGACATTCGTCTGGCCATCGACCCCGGTGGTGAATGACTCTGAGGCAGAGGCAGGGATGGTCGAATTGCGCTGAATGATCCTGGCTACGACTCCACCCAGAGCCTCGATGCCGAGCGAAAGCGGAGTCACATCGAGCAGCAGCATGTCTTCGGTAGCCTTGGATCCGCCGCCCAGAATATTGGCCTGAACCGCCGCGCCCAGAGCGACTACCTCATCCGGGTTGAGCTCGGTTCGCGGCTGCTTGCCGCGACGCGGGAGTTCGAAGACGTCGCTGACCAGCCGCTGCACCAGTGGAATTCTGGTCGAGCCGCCCACCAGCACGACCTCGTCAATTTGATCGGGGGTGAGCTGGGCATCGCGCAGCGCGTCGCGGCAGGGCCCAATGGTACGGGCGACGATGGGTTGAATCAGACGTTCCAATTGTTCGCGAGAGAGTTCCCGCCGATAGCGGCCGCCTCGCGGGAGCTGGATATCTATTTGTGCCAGTGATTGCGACGAAAGCGCGATCTTGGCTTCGATCATCGCCTTGCGAATGGCCTGAATGGCGTCGGGCTCGCGACGCAGATCGGTTCCCGCATCCCCCGCGATATCATCCAGCGCGATCGCAATCAAGAGATTGTCGATGTCATCGCCGCCGAGGTGGGTATCGCCATTGGTGGCGATGACCTCGAAGATGCCATCCTGCAGCTTGAGAATGGAGACGTCGAACGTTCCGCCGCCAAAGTCATAGACCGCGATGATGCCTTCCTTCTGGCGATCCAGACCATAGGCCAGCGCAGCTGCTGTTGGCTCATTGACCAGGCGCAGAACTTCGAGACCAGCCATGCGTCCCGCATCCTTGGTCGCCTGCCGCTGGGCATCATTAAAGTAGGCCGGCACCGTGATCACCGCCTGGGTCACAGGCGCGCCAAAGTACCGCTCCGCGTTTCGCTTGAGCTGGCGCAGGATATGCGCGGAGATTTCCGGTGGGGTAAACTCCGCTTCACCGAGGCGAATGCGCAATACCTCGCCTGGCTGTATGTCTTCAACGATGCGAAAGGGAAAGAATTTCAATTCCTCAGCAACATCTTCCACACCCCGTCCCATCAGGCGCTTCACCGAATAGATGGCACGTTCCGGCGCGTTCAGCAGAGTATTCCGTGCCCCATTCCCGACCAGCATGGCCGGCCGGCCGCCATCGCGCGCGGGGGCCATCGCCACCACCGAGGGCACCAGGTTGAGGCCATCTTCCCCGGGGATAACGACAGGCTTCTCGCCCTGCATGAAGGCGACTAACGAGTTGGTCGTGCCCAGGTCGATACCGACTACACGCTCATCCGCCATAACTCTCACGACCCTCCCAGGGTCTCGTCTACATCACGCACCAGATTCTGCAGGTAGCTGCGCCGCTGCAGTAGCGCGGTCATCGCCTCCTTGGACGCGGTTTTTCCGGCTTCGTTGTCCTGATCCCAGGCGGCATCCCAGACCGACCATTGGGAACGCACATGCTCGTCGAGCGCACCGAGTTCGGTCGCGAAGTGATTCTTCGCCGCGTCTAGATCGCGGCGCAACTGGGGATCGTCTTCACCCATCTTCTGGTTCTGGCGCAACTCTTCCAGCTGCATGTTCAGCTCAAAAACCTCTTCCAACAGGTCGGCAGGCACCTTTGAGGGATTCAGATTACCGGCTCCCCGCGCGTCTTCAAACTCGACCCCCTCGAGCCGCAGTAAGTATTTGGTTCGCTCCAGCGGATTCTTCAAGGTGCGGTATGCATCGTTGAGCAGCGAAGCCTGGGCGAGGCTCCAATCCTGCTCCTCCTGCGCAGCCCGAGCGTGAAGATCGGGGTGCAGCTTGCGGCTGTAGCGGTAAAACTGCTTTTCCAGAGCTTTTAAATCGAGATCAAGCTTGGGCGGCACGCCAAACATGGCGAAGTAGTCCGCTTGCTGCGGCGGTTGAACCTTGCCGCACTCAGTGCAGAAGGGCTGCCCGGCCGTGAATTCGAGGCCGCAGGACCAGCATTTCGCCGGGGCACTCACTCTCTCAGTCATTTGCATAGGCGGAGCGGCCCCGATTGCTTCTAGGCCGAAAACGATGACCCGCAACCGCAGGACTTGGTGGAGTTGGGATTGACGAAGTTAAAGCCCTGCCGCATCAGCGTCTCTTCGTAATCGAGAATCATGCCGTGGAGGTAGATAAACGATTTGGGATCGACGAAAACGCGCACATCTTCAAAGTTGTACACACGGTCGCGCTCTCGCGGCTGCGAGTCGAACCGGATGTTGTAGGAGAGTCCGGAACAGCCGCCACCCTGGATACCCAAGCGGAGTCCCCCCTCTTCAGGGGAGACTCCCTCTTTGGCCATAGCCACACGAATCCGCTTCAGGGCACGCTCCGTGATCTGGATGCCCTTCTGGTTCGGCGCGGCGTTTTCCGCATTAAGGACGGCTAATTCCATTTGATTAATTGGCAACCGCAGCTGTGACTTCCGCCGTCTCGGTTACGCCGTTCTTCTTCTTCCAATCGCCAATGGCAGCGCGGATTGCATCTTCCGCAAGCACCGAGCAGTGAATCTTGACCGGCGGTAGGGCCAGCTCCTTCACGATGTCGGTGTTCTTGATCTGCATCGCTTCCTCGACCGTCTTGCCCTTGACCCACTCGGTCGCGAGAGAAGAAGAGGCAATGGCCGAACCGCAGCCAAAGGTCTTGAACTTAGCTTCTTCGATCACCTGGGTCTCGGGGTTCACCCGGATCTGCAAACGCATGACGTCGCCGCACTCCGGAGCGCCGACCAGACCCGTCCCAACCTCAGCCTTGCTCTTATCCATCTGGCCCACGTTCCGTGGATTGTTGTAGTGGTCAATCACCTTATCGCTATATGCCATTTGTATCTCCCTTGCTTGTATCCAGCGTCGGTCGTGCGTGTGCACCAAAGTTTTAGATGCCTTTAGTGCGCTTGCCACTCTATTTTTGAAATGTCGATGCCTTCTTTCACCATTTCATAGAGGGGGGAAAGTTCGCGAAGCTTCTGCACTACGTCGATCACCTTGTCTGCAACATAATCAACTTCAGCTTCTGTGTTGAAGCGGCCCAAACCAAAACGGATCGAACTATGAGCGACGTCGTCGCCCAGGCCCAGAGCCTTCAAAACATAAGATGGCTCAAGCGACGCCGAGGTGCAGGCTGAGCCACTCGAAACCGCCACGTCGTTAATGCCCATCAGCAGCGACTCACCCTCAACATAGACAAAGCTGACGTTGAGGTTCGCCGGCAGACGGTGTTCCATGGAGCCGTTCACGTGCAGGTAGTCCAGGCTCGCCTCCAGCTTGGCTTTCAGCTTGTCGCGGAGTTTGCCCAGGCGCTCTGCTTCGGCCGCCATTTCCTGGCCGGCAATCTCGCAGGCCTTGCCCAAGCCGACGATGCCGGGAACATTAAGCGTTCCCGAGCGCATACCGCGTTCGTGCCCGCCGCCGTCGATCTGTCCGGAAATCTGCACCCGGGGATTGCGTCGCCGAACGTATAACGCGCCACATCCCTTGGGGCCGTAAATCTTGTGCCCGGTCAAAGACAGGCAGTCGATGTTCATCGCATTCACGTCGACGGGAACCTTGCCTACTGCCTGCACAGCATCGGTGTGGAAGATGACGTTGTGCTGGCGGCAGATTTTGCCAATCTCGGCTACTGGCTGCAAGACCCCTATCTCATTGTTAGCAAACATGATAGAGACCAGTATGGTCTTGTCGTCAATGGCTCGCTTCAGGTCTTCCAGGTCGATCAGGCCATCTGCCTTTACGGGCAGATAGGTGATGCGGTAACCGTACTTTTCCAGGCGCTTGCAGGCATCGAGCACCGCTTTGTGCTCGGTTACCTGGGTAATGATGTGGTTGCCGCGCTCGCGGTACATCTCGGCGATGCCTTTGATAGCCAGATTGTTGCTCTCGGTCGCGCCGGAAGTAAAGATGATCTCCTTGGCAGTCGCGCCAATCAATTTCGCTACCTGCTCACGAGCCTTTTCGACAGCCTGCTCTGCTTCCCAGCCAAACGAGTGGTTGCGGCTGGCTGCGTTCCCAAACTTGCCGGTGAAATAGGGCATCATCGCCTCGAGCACGCGCGGGTCCATCGGAGTGGTCGCGTGGTCGTCCATGTAAATCGGCAACTTCACGTTAACCGGCGCCTTCACTGCATTCTCAACCGTGCTCATCAAAGCTCTCCTACTCTTAACATTTACAAAACTCAGCGTTCCGACTGCTATTTAGTTGCCCAGGCTCACCAGGATGGATTCGACCGTTTTGCCGTGATATCTGCGGTTAGACTCGGGCTCGCACAGATCAGATACCCGGATCGCCTTCAAAACACCAGAGATGCTCTCATTGACCTTACGCAATGGCTCTCTGACGGTGCAGCTGTCAGTTAGGTCACATCCGTGCGGGCCGGTCTCACAAGAGGTAATAAAAAGCGGGCCATCAATGGCGCCGATCACTTCAAATGCTGTAATGTCCTCAGGCGGCCGGGACAGTGCGTAACCGCCATTCGTGCCGGCATGGGAGCGAAGTAACCCTGCCTTGGTGAGCCGCTGCAGAATCTTGGCCAGCAGCTGAGGTGGAATTCCGTAGGCCTCGGCAATATCCTTTGCACTCAGGGAAGGCGTGTCGGCACGTTCGGCGAGGAACTTCAGCGCCATTAGCCCATAATCCGCCTTCTTAGTCAGCCTTAGCATTCCCTGCTTTACCTTGGATGCAAATGCGACCGAGCCGGTCGCATATTCAGTATACGTCTGAATTCGCACCAATCACAACCTGGAGGCGGTTACCTCGAACGTCATGTATTACGCAACTCTTACATCGCGGCAGACTTGCGCCAACTAGCCTAGTAACAGGGAGCCAGAGAGCGAATGATGGCGACAGTCACAAATCCAGCGAGCGCAGCCACGGAATCGGCGGAAATACAGGAAGCCCTGGAGCCCCAAAGGGGCAAGTTCCAGTGGGATTTTGCGTTGATTATTGGTGCCTTTCACCTGGGCGCGCTGGCGGCTTTGTTCACGTTTCGCTGGTCCGCCCTGGCGGTCTTTGCCGTGACCTGGGTTTTGACGCAAAATGTGGGCATCGGCCTGTCGTACCACCGCTTATTGACGCATCGCGGCTACGTGGTTCCCAGATGGTTGGAGTACACCATGGCGATCCTGGGCACCATGGCCCTGCAAGGGAGCCCCGTCTACTGGGTGGCCGTGCATCGTCTGCACCATCAGTTTACCGACAAGCCGGGGGACCCCCATTCGCCGCGCGACGGCAAGTGGTGGTCGCACATGGGCTGGATCCTGAACGGCTCACTGCATAACAACAGCGGCATCCTCCAGCGCTACGCTCCCGACCTGATGAAACAGGGCTTCTATCGCTGGCTGAATCGATTCCATTGGTTACCGGTAACCCTGTTAGGGTTTTGTCTGCTGGCAGCGGGGGGCTGGTCCTGGGTGTTCTGGGGCATTTTCTTGCGCGTTACAGTCGGCCTGCATGTGACGTGGCTGGTCAACTCCGCAACCCACATCTGGGGTTCGCGGCGGTTTGAGACCCGGGACGATTCCCGCAATAACTGGTGGGTCGCGCTGCTAACGGGCGGCGAGGGGTGGCATAACAACCACCACGCACACCCGGTTTCGGCGCGCCACGGGATGGCCTGGTACGAGTTGGATGTGAACTACCTGGGAATCTGGATGCTGGAAAAGGTAGGGCTCGCCACTAAGGTCAACGCCAAGCGTGTCTGATCCTTTTGTTTTTGGCGGTAGTGTGGGCTCCTCAGGGGGTCTGAAATCCTGAGCGTCGCACTCAGCGGTGACTGACGGGACTAGTCGGACGTTTGATTTCGTACCAGGACTGGCGTCCTGGGCTAATTTCAGACGTCCCTACGGGACTCAATCCCGGAGTCCTCAGGGTCATGCAGGGGCTAAAGCCCAAATCTGTTTGCGGCCTTTACGGCACGACTAAAGTCGTGCCCTGATACAAAACAAAACACCTTACGGGACGACCGAAGTCGTGCCCTGATACGAAGCAAAACACAATTAGAATTTGGGCTCGCGTAGCGGAGGGGTCTGTGGTCGCAGCTTATTGTGCGGCGATGATCAACCAGACTTCGGAAACCTGGCAGGCTCTTCCGTCGCCTCCCAGATTGGGCTCTCCGGTCCAGGCGAGGTTGAGTTCGCCTAGCGCGGTGGCTTCGGCGGGAATGTCAAACTCCTGAGGGGCGGGCGGCCAGGGCCGGAGTGCGTAGGGGTGAATCTCAATGTGCTCATTGGCAAGCAGACGGATCTTTCTCTTTGGCTGATCACCGCTGTAGACGACGCGCAAACGGTAACGCGCCTGCATGTTCAAACCGGTGTAACGCATTTTCAATGGCGCCTCGAAGAGCGATTCTGCCCAGCGCTTCCAGGCGAGCGGTGCGTGACTACCGAAGGGATCCGGGTAACGGAAGCCGGTCAATGGCGTGGCGCGAAACTCGGGGTCCCGCTCCGCCCCTTCTCCAGGCAGGAGGTGGCGGCGATTGGCTACGTTGCCGAGCTCGTCATAGAATCCTCCGGGCCCGGGATCGGTGCGGCTCAGGAGTGCCCGGATCGCGGCGACTTGCTTCGCCGCATCTGGTTCACGGCTGATCTCGGAGATTTTGACCAGGAGCCAGGGAGCATCGCTCACCGGGTAATCCAGCGTGTCGAGATTGGCTCCGCGTACCACAGCCTCTCCCCGGTAAAGCTCGACCACCAATTGCATGCGGATGCTTTGAAAGAGGGCTTCCCCCAACTCCAGCACCCGGGCGCGCAGGCTTCCACCTGATGATTGGATCAGCGACTGTTGCAGAATACTGCTGGCCTCTTCCAGCAGCAATACTGGGTCGCGGCCATTGGGTGGTTCAGCACTAGGCGGCGCGCCGATCTGCAGGGGCACGGAGGTCCAGCCAAGGTCATTCACCCGGCGAAGGATGGCCATCGCACGTTCCACCTGGGCAGTCTCTTCCACCACCCGGCTCTGCAGATACGCATCGTAGTATGCACGATAAAGCGCTTGCTGAAATCGCCAGTTGAGGAGCACCGCAGGCGCGGCGCCGCGCTCCATATCCTGAAATTGGGAGAGAGTCACCGCCACCGAAGCGTTCTCCGCTAACGGCCCACGCCAGTTTTCTTCCAGGCCCATCAGGCCATGACTCAGGCCCTCCGCCTGCTCCTTCCCCGCGAAGTAGTGCGAGAAGTCACGGAGAGCATCGATTGCGCTGCGCTGTGGGTCCCAACCCAGCGCGCTCCAGACAAACTTGTTCACATCGTCATTGCAACCCTCGGAATAGGTAATGAAACCGATGGTCTCGGGGAGAAACTTTTGCAGGATGTTGGCCTGGCCCAGGGGACGCGGGTTGATGGTCTCGCGCCCCTCAGTGAGCGCGTAGGCTACATCCCACTCCGGAACAGGAAATTGGCAGCCCACGCTGTGCGTGATGTCGGGATAGAAACGGATAGGATACTGCGCGGGAAGACGGCGGCGAATTTCTGCAAGCGTTATGCGCGACTGCGGCCCGACGACGACTCCGTCAAGCCAGCTCTCTACCTCAGCCGTAGCAACAAGGGAGAAGAACTCTTCCATCCAATCGGCAGTGAACGATTGTGGAGAAACCCACATCTGCGCTTTGGGATGGTGCCTGCGCAGGCCGGCCTTTTGCTTTTGCAGCAGGTTCAAAAGGTATTTGGGCTCAGTATGGCCCGGGTCGCCGCCGGGAACAAAGACTGCATCCACGCGGGGAAGCATTTTGAAGATCGCTTCCCATTCATCCAACGCTCTGCTTACGGTTGGGGCATCACTATAGTCCTTGTCCATGGCCGGATACCAGATCCAGACATCCAAACCATAGCTGTCTGCGATGCGCGACATCTCTACCATCATCTGCGCCGGCGGGAGGGGAAAGAGCGGACTGTCCGGCTCGTCGTCCGAACGGGGAGGGATGAGCTCGATGGCATTTGTTCCGAAGACGGCCAGGTCGCGTATGTACTGATCCCATATTTCCACTGTCCACGCATCGTAAGAGTTGGTCTTTGGGCGATAGCCCAACTGATGCCCGCGCAAGGGATATTTTGGGCTGCTGCTTATGGATAAGTGGTTTGTATCGACGGTCGCTGTCTGGCGGCCAAAGCGGATCAAGCGCAGAAGTTGGCCCACGCCGAAGAGCACGCCTCGCTCATCACTGCCGGCGACGGCTATCCACCGGGCGCCGCCGCTATCGCTGCCGGCGTGGATTGCATAGGCCTCGGGAACATGTCCGCCGCCCACAGCGGTTCGCATCCGGGGGCCCAGCTTTGCCAGCCCGGATGCCAGACCGGCATAGATCGTAACCGACGCGGTATTTTTGGAGGAGGACTGCACCTGCCAGGTTAGACCGCTGCGCTTGGCCGCCTCATCCGCCAGGACAGTCAACGCTTTCATCTCGCGCGGTGTGGGGTTTTGCGAGGTTACAAGGACACAGTCCTTGAGATCAATTTCGTTTCCCGGCGCGGCTGCCTGAAGCGAAAGCGACCGATGTCCGGCAAGGACGATGGATGCATTCTTAACGAAGTTTCTACGTGAATACCGATGCATTCTTCGCTACATAACCGCGACCGATCATAACATTGCTGACCATCGCGAAATCCCCTAAGTCAAAAACGCGCACGCTGGCCGCATAATGTCGACATATTGAATACGGGCGTATGCTTCAACCAGGATGCTTTGTCTGAGAGGCGATCGTTCGGTGCGCTGCCAGCAGGATCAGAAGGCCGGAGGCGAAATAGACCAACGCAGTTCCGCTGATGCTCGGGCCCATCCCGTATCTGCCGGCGGCGAGCGCGATGACGATGGGAGCAAAACCGCCCCCAAGCCAGCCCAGGGAGTTCAGGAGTCCGGCAGCGAATCCGCGACGCCTTACCGCGACGACATCGTAGAGCGAAGCGAAAATATTGGCGTCGTACATGCCTTTGCAGTAGCCAAAGCAAATCATCCCGAGGATCACGGCTGGGACTGTGGCAGCCCATCCCGTGAGGAACAGGAATGGGATGCCCATGAAGAGACCAAGTGCCTGGGTAAGCATGCGTCCGCCGGCTGATCTACGAATCAGGAAATCCGCCAGCAGGCCACCGCAGAGCACGCCCACCACGGAGGAAAGCTGGAGATACAGCGTGCCGTTCAACCCCGCCATGCTCAGGCTCATGTGGAACTTGCGATACAGGAACGTAGGCATCCAGGTGAGAAACACGACGGCGACGAAGTTGGCGCCTACGAAGGCCAGCATAAGCAGCTGCACGATGGGACTCAGCAGCAGGGCTTTCAGCTGTTGGAGCAGACTGCCTGCGGCAGGTAATGAAGCTGTCCCGGCTTGCTGCTCGGAGATGCCACGCACCGGTTCCTCGAGGAACTTCGCCACAACGAAGCCGAATAGAAGTCCGCAGGCTCCGAAGAGAATGAAGCTCCATCGCCAGCCATAGAACTGACCCACCGTGCCTGAGATTGCGCCTCCGACGATGGTACCGACGTACACGCTCGACTGATGAAAAGACATCGCGCGAGAGCGCGTACCGGCTCCGTGATAGTCGCCGATAAGGGACATGGAAGCGGGCAGGTAAACAGCCTCTCCCAAGCCGCTGAGGGCACGGCAGAGGACCAGCTCAACGTAGGTATGACAAGCCGCCGTCAGGGCTGTGACCAGAGACCAGGCGATCAGGCCGCCCAGGACCAGCGTCTTGCGCGGAAGGCGATCGCACAACCAGCCGGCGAGGGGACCAAACAGGGCGTACATCCACATAAAGGCCGCGCCGACAACGCCCAATTGGACGTCTGTGAGCGCCAACTGCTGCTTGATGAGGGGGAATACGGAAAAGATGGCCTGGCGATCGGCGTAGTTGAAGAAACAGACGAACCACAGCATCCCTACGACAAGCCACTTGTAGCTGCGATCCGGCGATCCGCCCTGGATCATCGGTGATTGGTGATGGTGGGGTGGTCGAAGAAGGCCGGCATGCTCTGCCGCATGGAGGTTTCACGCCGCCATTGGTCGTATTCGTTGACTCGCTCCCGCTGGCTCTCCTGGATGTGCTCTGCCAGCTCGCGCATCGCGGATTCCTTATCCTGCTTGACGATCGCATTGAGAATGTTCTGGTGATATTTATGAATGTTGGTGAGCGCCTCTTTATCATGACCGCTGCGCCGGATAGCGAAGACGCTGATCAATAGCCGGGTTTCACTCATGCTTTTCTGCATCCGGGAATTGAAAGCCAGGCTCATCAGCAAAGCATGAAAGCCGAGGTCGCAGGTGAGGAAGCGACTCATTTGCGCTTCGTCGAGTGCGTCCTTTTTCGATTTTTCCAATTCCTTGCGGAAGACGGAGACTTCATCGATCAGGCTCTGCAAACGATCGCGATCTACAGGCCGTAACGGCGTGCGCGCGATTTTGCCGACGGCATATACCTCGAGCGCCTCGCGCAGCTCATAAAGCTCAATAATATCCTCACGCCCCAGCTGAGCCACGATCATTCCGCCGTTCGGGCTTTGCTCCAGCAGCCCCTCCGCAGCGAGCTGGTTCATCGCTTCCCGGATGGGCGTACGGCTGCTGCCCAGATCCCTGGCCAGCAACTGCTCGGAGACACTGCTGCCCGCTTCCAGCTTGCCGCTCAACAGCAGCTGTTGGATGTGCAGGTAGGCTCGTTCACGTATAGAGAGATCGGTCCCACCCTGGCGCGATCTGGGTCTTCGGTTCATGGGCACAGCATACATCAAGGGGAGTGACTCATTGTTGTCGACATGCGGTAGTCACATGGTATATTACTGGCGATAGTGTGGGTCTGACAAACGGCACCGGAGGGGGGATGAACAACAAGCTGGTGCGCGGCGTCTCCGCTGCGGTCCTGACTCCTCGTCTGGCGGATGGAAATGTGGATGCTCCTTCCCTGCGGAAACTACTTGCATTTCTCCAGAGCAAGGGAATCTCATCTTTCGCCCTGAATGGTGCAACCGGCGAATTCTGCATCACGACTCCCGCCCAACTGCGCACACTGCTGGCGACGGCAAAAGAAGCGGCCGGCGATTCGGCGCAGTTTCTTTGTGGTGTAGGCGGGGCTGACAGCGCACAGTCGATGCTGCTCGCGCGTATTGCTGAGGATGCGGGAGTGAAGGGTTTGTTGCTGCCGATGCCCTATTTTTTCCCATACCAACAGGGCGATCTGGAGCAGTTCTGCCGAAGTGTTGCGGCTAGTGTTTCGATCCCGGTGCTGCTTTATAACCTGCCCCAGTTCACTTCAGGATTGCAGAAGGAAACGGTACGCACGCTGATCTCGGAGGTGCCAAATATTATTGGCATCAAAGATTCCAGCGGATCGCTTGAAATACTTCGTCATCTCACAGAGCACGGCGTGGACGCGTGCAGGATCGTCGGCGACGACAGTGTATTGAGTGCCGCTCTCAGTACCGAGGTGTGCGACGGAGTGATCTCGGGGGTTGCGTGTGTTGTGCCGGAGCTGATTCTTGGTCTGTACGCCCGGGAAAAGCATGTTGAATCGGCAGAGTTTTCTACTTACGCGCGAGTACTCGACCAATTCGTCGAGCAACTCAGCGCATTTCCTACGCCATGGGGGCTCAAGTGGATTGCTCAGGCGCGCGCGATTCTGGAGCCTACATTTCCTTTGCCGCTTTCGCCTGCACGCGCTGCCCAGGGAAAACGACTGGAACTGTGGTTCCAGTCGTGGTTCAGCAACCAGGCGCTTTGAGTAGTTTCCCTACTAAGCTTCCACTCCGGTATGCTCCATTGAAAAACATTTCCAGGAGAGGTCCGCGGAACTGCAGATCCCTCCACTCGCTCCCCCGGATTTCCTGTTGAATTTGGCGGCGTTGTCGCACTTCATGCGCCCTTCTTTACGGAAGGGCGCACGCGCTGACCTCTCCAGTGTTGCGTGGCAGGAAATCCGGGGTGCGCTCCGGTCGGGATGACACTTCTGCTAGGAACGGAAAAAAGAACTAGTAGAAAGCGGTTTTCCATCCCCTTGGGGCCGCAGACTGTGATCTCGAGCGGAGGGTTTCAGACGGCCTTGAGAATTCGGCGTTGTGGGACTGGAGCTGCCGGGCTGAAGCAGTCGATGGCACAGTGGGTCAGGCCGCTGTCGAGATTGCGAAGCTCCCGCTCCACGATGTCGCGCACCTTAGCCGGTTGCCCCAGGGCTCGTAGATTGAGCAATAGTTCCAGTTTTCCCGCCGGGGAAGCGTCGAGGTCGCCTTCGACCATTGGTTCCTGTCCGTTGATGCAGATCGCTGCCTTAACCCAGCCTGTGGGCGCAGTGACGATCGCTTTCAAATGGGCAATCGGGATCTTGCCCGCACTCAGGGTGGTATCAAGATTGTCGAGCAAAGGGCCCAATAGCATCGCCGGGGAAAGCACGCTGGATGGCTCGAAGACGGCTCGCAGGTTCAACCAGGCAAGCGCTGCTTCCGCCCGCGCGTATTCTGAATAGTCGACCTCCAGTGTCCGATCAGCTGTGGCAATCGTGCCGGAGAGAACCTCGTCCAACCACGCCGCTACGCCCTGACCCGACTTTGCGCTCAACTGACGAACGTGCGGGGCGCCGGTTTCCGGATAGTCGGGGTAGAGGTCCGACTTTGTAAAACAGACCAGATCCGCTTCCTGCAATTGCTTGTCGAACAGGAAACGCATGTCGATGCCGGCATCCTCCTTAAGCATGGCTCGGGCGCGAAGTGGATCTACCAGGACCGTCAGCGGAGAAAGCTGGTACGTGTCACAGTACTCGAGCAATGGCCGGAGCACGGTAGCCGAGAGATCCGTACAGCTCCCCACTGGCTCGGCAAAGATGACGTCGGGTGCGTACGCGCGAAGATCGCCCATTGCTTCGAGCAATTGGGAAAGGCGGCAGCAAAAGCAGCCGCCGGTAACCTCTCCCGAACGCATGCCTGCCAGCCCCGCATAGCGGCTGTCGACGAGTTCCTTTCCCTGATCATTCCATACCATAGCGCTACGCAAGCCGCGCCGCTGCAATTCACGCGCCGCAGCCAATATTAACGTTGTCTTACCGGAGCCGAGAAATCCACCCACCAGCACGACCCACGGCTTGGAAATTGCGTCCATTGTTATAGCTTTGGAATCGGGAGCCACCATTTTGCCACAAGCGAGGAGCAACTGATATTGTTAGCGGTTACTCTCGCCTCATCGTCAATGAAAACAATGGAGGTTAGGAGAATTGCAGATGTCATCGTATGCTGTCCCGGTCCTTGAATCGCCCACACCGGTTGCACCCGGCGAAATTCTGCTCATCGCCAGCGGCGACCTGCGGCAATCCGCAAACAAGGTCTGCTGGGCAGCCCAGGCCGAGATGGAAAAGCAACTCACCGAAGCGTTGCGCGCCGAGGGTTTCACGCTGCGCCGCGCACACCCTTACCGCGACGATCTTCATCACGGATTCATCTATAGCCAGCGCATGGGTATGGATGTTTTTCTGAAGATCCCTCCTGACGCTCCGATCATTGTCGCCGAAGCGGTATGGCAATACAGCCACAATGTGTTTTCCGGGCTGCAACATCATCGCGGGCCGATCCTCACCGTGGCCAACTGGTCGGGTCAGTGGCCAGGACTGGTGGGGATGCTCAACCTAAATGGCTGCCTGCACAAGGGTGGAGTGGCTTTTAGTACGTTGTGGAGCAAAGACTTCAAGGACGAATTTTTTCGCCGTGGTCTGCGGCAATGGCTCAAGGAACATACGGTCGACCAGGATGTGAGCCACGTTCACGAACTCGACGTTTCTGTTCTGCCGCAAGCGGAGAAAGAGTTGGGCGCATCGCTGGCCCGCAATCTCAAGACGCGCAAAGCGATCCTCGGCGTGTTCGATGAAGGCTGCATGGGAATGTATAACGCCATCATCGAGGATTATCTTCTCAATCCCACGGGAGTTTATAAGGAACGATTGAGCCAGTCCTCTCTGGTGGCCTCCATGGCTGGGGTAACCGATGCTGAAGCACAAGCGATTCGCGGCTGGTTGGACAACCGTGGGCTTACCTTCGTCACCGGCGCCAAGGAAGAAACCGAGCTAACGGATGGGCAGATTCTGCAGCAGTGCAAGATGTATGTTGCCGCGACGCGGATTGCCGATGAATTCGGCTGCGACGCCATCGGGATCCAGTACCAGCAAGGATTGAAAGATCTGGCCCCGGCTTCCGATCTGGTCGAGGGGCTGCTTAATAATGTCGAACGGCCGCCGGTATTTGACGCTGCCGGCCGGGAGCTATATCCGGGAAGACCGCTGCCCCACTTTAATGAAGTGGACGAATGCGCGGGCCTGGATGCGCTGGTCACCAACCGGGTCTGGAGCGCGATGCAACTTGATCCGGCCACCACTCTGCATGATGTTCGCTGGGGAGAACACTACAGCGGGGGCGATATCGACGAATTTGTTTGGGTGTTTCAGATCTCGGGTGCCGTGCCCGCTTCTCATATCGCGGGCGGCTACGCCAAGGCGCGGAGCGAGCGGCAACCGCCGATGTATTTTCGCCTGGGCGGGGGCACCCTCAACGGAGTTTGCAAGCCTGGGCACGTTGTATGGAGCAGGGTGTTTGTAGAAGGCGGTGCGCTGCATGTTGACCTGGGCCGGGCAACGGCAATCGAACTGCCTGCGGAAGAGACGGCGCGCCGGCTGAAATCGGTCACCCCACAATGGCCCATCATGCATACGCTGCTGCATGGGGTTAGCCGCGATCAATTCATGGCCAGGCATCGAGCGAACCATCTGAATGTTGCCTACGCTCCGACCAGCCAGGTAGCCGACCAGGCGCTGGCGGCCAAGGCGGCCATGATGGCCGAGCTGGGCATTCATGTACACCTTTGTGGAGATTGACCATGCTTGTGCCGCTATCTGCAGATTCTAAGGACGCGAAGGATTCGTCACCGTCGCTGGTCCCTAAAGGACTCGCCTTACCATTTTCCCTGGTGACCGCCCTCTTTTTCCTTTGGGGCGTGCCCAATAATCTGAACGACGTGCTGATTCGCCAATTCATGAAGTCGTTTGATATTTCTCGGTTTCAGGCGGGGTTGGTGCAGTCGGCGTTTTATATGGGCTATTTTCTGCTGGCCATTCCTGCCGCGCTGCTGATGCGCAAACGAGGATACAAGTTCGGTATTGTGATCGGACTGCTGCTCTATGCCAGCGGCGCCTTTCTCTTCTGGCCGGCAGCCCTGCTTGGGCGCTACGGTTTCTTCCTGTTTGCACTTTTCGTTATTGCCAGCGGGCTTTCTTTTCTGGAAACAGCGTCGAACCCGTTCGTTGCGCAACTGGGCTCTCCAGAGAGCGCCGCCCGCCGTCTTAATTTCTCTCAGGCCTTCAATCCTCTGGGGTCGATCGCCGGGGTATTACTTGGCACGGTGTTTATCTTCTCCGGCATCGAACTCACACCGCAGCAGGTGGAGGCCATGCGCATCGCTCATACCTACGATGCGTACCTTACGCGTGAAACGATGCGTGTGGTGGTTCCCTACCTGGTTGTGGGTTTGGTTGCGCTTATCTGGGCCGTTCTCATCGCTCGCACCAAGTTCCCTACCATTGCGCGGGAGCACGAGAATCCGCAGGAAGAGCATGGCAGCTTCAAGGAACTGCTGCTCTACCCGAGTTTTCTTTTTGCCATCGTCGCTCAGTTCCTCTACGTGGGCGCGCAGGTTGGGACCTGGAGCTACTTCATTCAATATGTACAGGATGGAACGCATCAACCAGAGAAGATTGCGGGATATTTCCTTACCGGCACGCTGGTTGCGTTTGGTGTGGGCAGGTTCAGCTCCGCAGCCCTGATGCGCTACGTTAAGCCGGCCCACCTTATGGGGGTGTACAGCCTGATCAATATTGTATTGGTAGCAGTGGGGATTGCCTTTCCCGGCTGGGTCGGACTTTGGGCCATCTTTGCCACCAGTTTTTTCATGTCTGTAATGTTCCCCACGATTTTCGCTTTAGGGATCGAAGGGCTGGACCGGAATACGAAGATCGGAGGATCGCTGATCGTGATGGCAATCGTCGGCGGTGCGGTGCTTACACCGCTGATGGGTTGGATTTCGCAAACCCAGCACAGCATCGCCAGGGCATACATGGTTCCGTTGTTCTGTTACTGCGTTATCGCCCTTTACGCATTTGTTGGCGTACGCATGAAGCGGAGACAGGGGTTGGCATGAGGTGGATCAAGGTGGTTCTGGCCGCGTGGTGCTTGCTGATCGGCGGCTCGGCGGCCAATGCGCAACAAGCAGAGTGGCAGACAAAACTCGTGCAGATTTTGCCGCTGCTGGGACACCGGAACTGGATCATGATTGTGGACTCTGCGTACCCCCTGCAGAGCTCGGCCGGGGTGGAAACGCTTGAAACCAACACGGATCAGATGGAAGTGATCCGCAATGTGCTGGGCATTATCGATAGCTCGATTCACGTGCGGCCGATTGTCTACATGGATGCGGAGCTTCCCTTTGTGCCGGAGAAGGATGCTCCCGGCGTGACGGCTTACCGGGAAGGAATCAAGACCGCACTCGGAGGACGAAAGATAACATCTCTGCCCCACGAAAAGATCATCGCCAAAGTGGACGAGGTGGGTAAGACATTTCACATCGTTGTTCTTAAGACAACTATGACGGTTCCCTATACCTCAGTATTCCTGCAGCTCAATTGCAAGTATTGGAGCGATGATGCGGAAACCAGGCTGCGCAAAGCGATGAGCGCAGACGTTAAGCCGTAGCTTATTCAACAAGCTGCAAGGGGCCTGTCACCCGGCTATGCGAGAAAAAATGGGGCACCCTGAAACTCCACGGGTGCCCGCTTCGCAGAAAAAAGCTCGATCAAATCGCGGTTTAGAACACAAGCCGTCCCTGAACCACCAGCACCCGGCCTGATACCGTCCCCTGCTGGCTAGAACCGTAAGGACTGGTCGGTGCGCTGATGTCGCTGGAGATATGGCCCAGCGTGGTGAGATTGGATGCGTTGTTTGCCGGCTGCCCGAAGTTCACATGGTTCAGCAGGTTATAAGCCTGAGCGCCAACCTGGAACGTTACCGATTCTCTTTTGAAGACGTTCTTGTAGAGGTTAGCGTCAACATCCGCATAGTGCGGTCCGTAAAAGGCGTTTCGCGGCACATTTCCGAAGTTGGTTTGCACCGTCACACCGGGGCCGGCATCCTGTGGACCGGCACCGTTGAAGATTCCCGGAGTCTGGAAACACGGACTGGAGAACGAGGTGCAATGGTGGCTGAAATTGTTACTCAGGACCTGAGCGAGTACGTTGGTTGGATTTGGGCCGGTCCCATTAGCGAGACCGGCTTCCGCATCGGCATTGAGTACACTAAAGGGCTCTCCGGAACGCCAGAATGTCTTGCCAGCGATGGTCCAGCCCGCAGCTACGGAATTGAGCAGTTGGTTGCTAAAGTGCTGCGGTTGTATGTAAACGAGATCCAATACAAAGTTGTGGCGGATGTCGTAGTCAGAATTAGAGTACATCAACCTGGAAGGCAGGCCGGTCGTGATCTGGAAAGGAATGGAAACATTGCCGTTGTAGGGAAGCTGCGAGTTACCTCCGTTGGAAATGTCATCCAGGGAATGAGAGTAGGTATAAGCGATATCGGTGGTCAGGCCTCGACGGTCGATGTGTTTGTATTGGACCGAAGCCCCCTGGTAGTTGGAGATCGCGTTGTTGGTAAAACTTGTCACCGATCCGAAGCGCGGATCCGGAGAGTCTATGGGCAGATCGTCAAAGGTTCCATCGCCGTAAGAGCCATATTTGGAGGTGCCAACGTTCTGGTTCAGGTGGGGATTGGAAATGAAGAGGTCATACCCATGGTTGGCGGCATACGAAAAAATAAGAGCGTCATTACGGGTGATCTGCCGCTGCACCTGCAGGCTGAATTCCGTATAGCGCGGGGCATGAAAGGTTTGCGGAGAGGTCGTGTAGTTAGGGGGCGCGAAACCGCCCACATTGGCCAGCTGCGCGGCAAGCTGGTTGAAGGTCGCTCCCTGCGAAAAGCCATTGAGCACAGCGGATGCAGAACCGGCCGCAATTGCCTTGGCGCTGCCCGCTCCTTGTCCGACGGTTCCTGCAGTGATGCCCGCGGTATAGACATTGGGGAAGGAACGGAAACCCTGCTCGAGAATGAGACCGGGATAGTTGTCGGAAAACAGCCCTATGCCACCGCGCACGACGGTCTTTCCATCTCCACGAATATCCCAATTGAAGCCCGCCCGAGGCTGAACGACCGCGGTTTCGATGGAAGGAACGAAGCTCTGGTGCCCGGCGGAAAGGGTTACGTTGTAGGGCGTGTCCAGGGTTGCGGCTGTATCAGGAAATCCCCCGAGATATCTTGAGTAACAACTGTCGTGGCAAATGGCATTGGAGTTACGGTCGACTCGGAGTCCAAAGTCAAAGCTGATTCTTGGAGTGGCGCGCCACTCATCCTGGGCGAAGATTCCAAAGTTATACAGCGCCATGTGTATATTGCCGAACTTAGGGAATGACTGAAGGAAGAAGGATCCCGCGGCCCCAGGCAAGCTGCCCCCGAATTCGTCCGCGACTTCGCCGAAGATAAAGTCTCCGCCGATGGCGTTTGTCTGAAGGCTGATGTCAGTGAAATCCGTTCGTTTGAAGTCAAGGCCGACTTTTATACTGTGGTTCCCTTTTAACCAGAAAAGATTGTCGACAATTTGATAGGAGGTAGTGTTGGTGCCTCCGGGAAAATCGACCCACGGAGTTCCGAGAGTGGTGGAGGCGGTAAAGAACGTAGACTGCCCGATACCGGCGGCGGATTTCGTTCCGCCGTCGTTCGCCTGGTCAAACTCCGTCGGCGAGGATGCCAGCGCTGCCTGCAGGTTCGCCGGCTTGAACACTCCGCTGGAGTAGAGCGCGGCTACAATGAACTGATTGGTCAGGTTGGGAGTAAACGTATAGGTATCGTTCATCTGTCCCGTCGAACTTGGCTGGTTGCTGACCTGATCCCAATCGGCATTAATGAGACTTGTAAAAGAAGGCTGCTCGCCCTGGTCATCGGTGACCCGGAAAAAGATTTTATGCTTTTCGTTGATGTTCCAGTCGAGTCTGCCTGCCGCCAGCCATTCCCGGTTGAGCGCTGCCGCATTGACGAAGGCCGAATTTACGCAGGTTTCATTGACGCTCGTCCCTAACGTTCCGCCGGTTGCATAGTCAGGGGTTCCGGCCAACGAGCCACAGCCATAATTGCCTGAAGGATCCTGCTGGGCTCCCTGCCCGGTTATCACAGGAACCGCGTTTTTATAAGCCGGGGATGCATTGGCGCCTGCGAACATCGCACCATATAACGCCTTGCTGTCGGAATTGAGATTGGGATTGGCCAAAACACTGGCCTGCAATTCAGGAGACGGGAGGTTGACGAATCCGGAAGTCGGTACAACGTAGCGAATTCCTTCTGTATCTGCGAAAAAGAAAAGCTTGTTGCGCTTGATGGGGCCGCCGATCTGCGCGGCATACTGGTTGGAAACCGCTTTGGGCTTAGCAACTCCGTTCAGGTTATTGAAAAAATCGTTGGCGTTCAATCCGGAGCTGTTGTAGTCCCACTGCGCCAATCCGTGCACCCGGTTGGCGCCGGATTTTGTAGCATAGGTCTCAATTACACCAGCCTGCCGTCCATACTGCACGCTATATCCGTTTTGTACGACCGCAGCCTGGTCAATTTCCTGCTGGCCGAGGGTCAGGTTGGAGGAACCGGAATAGGCAAGGCCGCCGTATAGTCCAACGTTGTAATCGGCGCCGTTGATAATCACCAAATTGGAAAGGCCAGGAAGTCCGTCGGAAACGATGGTGCCGAAGCCCTGTGTGCCCGCGCCCAGAACAACCCCGGGCACGGTAAACGCAATGGTGGTGATGTCGCCACCCGGAGCAGGCAGATTTTGAAACTGCTGAGTGGTGAAGGTCGTGATCGTGTTGGATGTCTGCGTATCAATTAACTGAGCATCATTGGCGGTCACTTCGACTGTCTGGGTGTTGGCTTCGGGCGACAGCGTTATGGTGACGGCGGACTGCTGTCCGGTCAGAACCTGTAATGTCGCCGTAGCTGATTTCAAGCCCGGCGCTGTTGCCGAGATATTGAAGTTATCCGGTTTCAGGAACGGAGCGGTAAAGCGTCCTTCTTCATTGGACTTAAGGTTCAGAACGCTATTGTTGGCTGTGTCCCGCACAGTGACGGATGCATTAGGAACAACTGCTCCGCTCGAGTCCACGACCGTACCATTGATGCTGCCGGTGGTCGCGCTTTGCGCAAAGACTGCGCGTTGGCCTATCAGACTCAGTACGAGCATCGTAAGCAACGTCGCAACCAGGAGGCTGAGCTGGCGTACTTCGCGCCGAACTAATCCTTCCGCTGTCATCTCTGTCGTTTGCATGTTTCCCTGACAATGCATATGCATCTCCTCCAGCGCCCTTGGTAAGGCTTAAAAGTTTCGGTATGAGCGATCCGGCTACGACGTCCGGCGAGTGGTTCAGTTCATTTCAGATTGCTGCGCCTGATCAGCTGCGGTAGCCGATCGGGGGCCCATCGGATGACGACGTGCCGCGTGCGAACTATATGTCCAGTTCAAGGTTCGATCCAATGGCACGATGCAGCAATAGCCACTCGCACCAATTTCAAAATAGCCACTTAGCCCGGTCGAGCTGGATGGCGACGTTGGGTGCGCGATATGCGCACTTTCCAATGCCTCTCGCTCACTCCCTGTGTGGCAAATTGGGTGCCACATTTTGGATTTGCGATGACGCACCCGGACGAATTGATGAACCTATTCAGAATTGACCAGGCAGGTTGAGGTTGGAGATTGTCCGGAGACAGACTAGCGATTGCCGGGAGACCTGTTGGATAGCTGCCTCTCCCGCTATGCCGCGGAATCCCCGGAGACCGGAGATGGAAATATCCCACATCTCGGACGACTCTTCTGAGCGGTCTACGGATTTCCGTAAAGGCCGTCAAGAAGGGCGATTTTGGTCACCCAAGAAAGATATTCGTCATCCCGCCTGACCCGGCCTGCCGTTGGGACTGGAGCGTCTTAGTGGTTTTCTTACGCGGAGTGATTTGCGGCTTTGGGTCTTTGACCCGGACCAAGGTCAGTTGAGTTTCGAGTCCGCTGGGCTGCCGGTTGCAGGCGTTTCCAGACTAAGCGCCGGTGACGCCAACCTGAATTGCATGAAAGTTGTACGAAAAAACGGACGATCGGACTTAGACCTATGATTTATGAAATATCGATCAATCCTGTCCGACTCGACCGCCCATCGCGAAGATCCGCAGTGAGGAGCTGGAAGGCGCTTGAGGGGGCCGGGGAGTTTGCGGAGACTAGGTGGAGAGGATTTGGAGAGCAACAGATTAGATATCTCCCGTCGAGGCGGTGAGAGGCCGCAATGGGAAGATGGATTTTCTAAACCCGCCGAAATCCTACCAAAAAGCGTAGCTCTAATTTGCCGACAGAAAATTGGAGATTCTGCTGCAAGTCCTAACAATGCTTCATTTATGGAAATATGTGCAGAGTGGCCCTAGAAATGCACCATGAGCTTGATAGTTGCTTATTCGAACAGCATTTTTCGCCTTGCAGTACGCCGCGCAATCAGGACAGATAGACGTTCCCACCTATCATCCCGCGGGAGATTCACCGGGCCCACCCTTGGTTTCTTTCCAGCAACATACGCCCGATGAGAGGAAAAAGAGCATGTTTCCCTTCAGTAGATGCACGTGCCAAGGCAATAGTCGCGCAATCCCGAGAGCTTCCGGCAGCTGGAGCTGCTTTGCAGGGGGCCTGTTTTTATTCAATTTCACTAGAACGCTGCTGGAGGATTCAGTCTTGAAGACATTTCCGATTGACCTGATAGGTATCGAACCAATGAAGAGGGTAACCAAGCTCCTCTGCTGCATTTTCGCGATGTTCGTCCTGACATCCTTCTCCGTCTGCCACGGACAAGACGTCTCCGGGATGACCGGCGTAGTGACGGACTCTAGCGGGGCCGCTTTGTCGGGTGCCACGGTCACCCTCAAGAATTCTTCGACCGGATTGCAATTCACGGCAACGACGAACTCCCAGGGTGTTTACCGCTTCTCTGAAGTTCCTCCCGGTGAGGGATATACGGCGACCTTTGCCGCCTCCGGGTTCACGGCCGAAAATGTCGACAACATCTACCTGACCGTTTCCAACATCCGCACACAGAACGCAACGTTGAAGGTGGGTTCGCAAGGCCAGGTAGTTGAAGTCACAGCTTCCGGCTCGGAAGTCACTATCGACACCACTACCGCCACCATCGGCAACACCTTCAACGTACAGCAGCTCAACAATCTCCCCGTTCAGCAGCGAAACGATCCCATCGCGCTCTTCACCCTACAGCCTGGCGTCACCGACTCCGGCTCGGTAACCGGCGCCCGTGTGGACCAGAATAACGTCACCGTCGACGGCCTGGACGTTAATGACTTCGCGACCGGCGGGGCGCAGCAAAACAACAACCCTGGCTCCGGCCTCACAACCGGATTTGTCGTTGTGGGCCACGCCCCGGTTGATTCCGTCGAAGAGTTCAAGGGCACCGTTGGCGGACTTCAATCAAACGCCGGCCCCTCCAGCGGTGGCCAATTTCAGCTTGTCACCAAGTCCGGTACCAACCAGTTTCACGGCAACATCAATGAGTATCATCGCGATCCGTCCCTGGTGGCCAATAGCTGGTTCAGTAACAATGCAAATCCGATCGTTCCTCGCAATCATCTGATCCAGAATCAGTTCGGTGGCAATGTCGGCGGACCTGTCCTCAAGAACAAGCTTTTCTTCTTCTTCGACTTCAACGATTCCCGCATTCTCAGCTCGCTTCTGGTCCAGAGGACGGTACCCCTGGATAACTTGCGCGCCGGCAACCTCGGCTACCTCAATAACGCCGGTGGCGTCTCTTATCTCACTCCTACCCAGATACAAGGGTTCGACCCAGCCGGCATTGGCATCAGCTCAACCTTTCAGCAGGGGTTCAGCGCCCGCTTCCCGCATTCCAATAACTCGGTGACTGGCGATGGTGTCAACTCCGGCGGATATAGCTTCAATGCGCCAAACAACGACTTCGAAACCAACTACGTCACCAGGATGGACTACAACCTCAACGACCACATGAACGTGTGGGGCCGGTTCACCATCGCTCGTGAAAACTCTGTCCAGAACCCGAACGAGTTTGCCGGCGACCCGGCTACCAATCCGTTCGTCGATCGCACCTATTCGTTCGTCATCGGCCACAACTGGGTCATCGGTACCAACAAAACCAACCGCGTCTTCATCGGCCAAACCGTCCAGAAGAACTCCTTCCCCAACAGTTACAATCCAGACGGTTCGACCTTCCTTACTTTTGGTGACGGCACTGGGCCCGCTCTAGCCTCTTCGCTCTACCTCAATCCCAACGCGCAAGCCCGCCGCGTCCCCATCCCGGTAGTCGGAGACGATTTTTCCTGGACCAAGGGAAGCCATACCTGGCAATTTGGCGGCACTTTTAAAGACATCAAGGCCCACTTTACCAACGTTGCCGACTACAACACCGCATACGTCGGACTGGGCGGTTACACGTTGAGCCTGTGCGGCCCCACCCCCGGCGATTGCAACGGCCCTAGCCTCCGCCCCGCCGATATCAGCACATCGGGCGGCACTACTCCTGACTACGATTACGACCAGGCCTTCACCTTCCTGCTGGGCCGCATTGGTAACGTTAATTCCGACTTCAACTACAACGCTCAAGGCAGTGTGCTGCCTCAGTTGACCGGCGATCAGCGCTACTATCGCTACTATCAGACCCAGGTCTATGCCGCAGATAGCTGGAAAGTCACCCGCAACCTCACCCTCTCCTATGGGGTCAACTATCAGAACTTCTCCGTGCCCTATGAAACGCGCGGCCTCGAGAGCACCATTAACACCTACTTCGACAAGTACTTCGACGCTCGCATCGCCCAGAGCAATGCTTCGCTCACGGGTCCCACTGCCGTCCCGCTGATCAGCTACGTTCTTGGCGGCAAGGCCGTCAACGGGCCGCCGCTGTATCAGCCCGAGAACCATCTCTTCGCTCCGCGTTTTGGCTTCGCGTTCAACCCCAGCTGGGACCAGAAGACCGTCTTCAACGGCAGCATTGGCATCGTCTATGACCGCACGATCATCGCCGCGGTTCAGCAAATTCAGGACGCGGATTCCTATCTCTTCCAGCAGACCAGCCCCACCCCGTTAGGAATCCCGGGCGACCCTTACAATTCCGTCAGAACCGGTCCGCGGCTCGACAGCAAGAACGGCATCTCCACCGTTACCATCACCCCACCCGCTACGCCCAAACCGCCGTACCAACCCTTCACGGCCAACGGCGTGCCCTTCGGTCTGCAGAATGGCTTGGCCTTCAATGCCACCATCGACCCGCACCTGAAGACCCCATACTCCATTGCTTTTAACGGTGGTATGCAACACTCGTTCGCAGCCGACCTGGTTATGAAGCTTAGCTATGCCGGCCGCCTCGGTCGCCGTCTGCTGGCCCAGACCGATGCTAACCAGGTTCTCGAATTCCCCGATCCCGTCTCCGGGCAGCTCCTCTCCGCGGCGATGGCTAACGTCACCCAGCAACTCAGGAGTGGGGCCACTTCCGCAACCGTGACTCCTCAGCCATGGTTTGAAAATGTCATCGGGACCGGCGGTTGTACAGGGCCTTGCCAGAGCTACACTTCGTTCCTGGTAGCTAACTTCGGTCCGTTCGTGCAGCGGGGCGACTTCGGTGACACTGTCCAGTTCCTTGCAGACAATGGTGCGCCGCTCAACGTAGGGTCGGCTGCCCAGTTCTCGGAGAACACTTTCTACGGCAACAAAGGGTTCTCCAGCTACAACGCGATGCTGCTCACTGTGGCGAAGAACTTTTCCCACGGTCTAAACTTCGACTTCAATTACACCTTTGCGCACTCCATCGATAACGTGTCCTTTTTCGCCAACTCTTCGGGGGATACGGGCATCGGCGGCATCGGCCTAATCTGCGACGCCATTCGTCCCCGCGAGTGCCGCGCTAACTCTGACTTTGATATAAATCAAATCATCACGGCGGACGCTGTCTACCAGCTGCCATTCGGCAAAGGTAAGGCGTTTCTGTCCTC
Organism: Acidobacteriaceae bacterium; assembly: GCA_049522955.1. Lineage (GTDB taxonomy): Bacteria > Acidobacteriota > Terriglobia > Terriglobales > Acidobacteriaceae > PALSA-350. The sequence continues at coordinate 42,339 of JBEKNJ010000006.1, read as the reverse complement.
GCCTTCGACCTGGATGAACGAGATCGTGGGCGGATGGAGTCTCAGCGGTGTCAACAGTTGGCACACCGGTCAGGCCTGGGGAACAAACTCTAACGCCTTTGTCGCCAGCTACTCGAACGACGCTCCTGGCATCCTGGTCGGCCAAAAGTCGGCTGTCGCGACGCACCTCCAAAAGCCCGTAGGCGGAGGAGTCAACATCTTCTCGAATCAGGCCAACGCGACAGCTGCCTATGTAGGTCCGATTGGATTCCGAATCGGATCTCGCAATGGCTTGCGTGGGCCTAACTTCTTCAATGCCGATCTGGGCCTGGCAAAGAACTTCCCAATCTACGGGGACCGGGTCAAAGCAGACTTCCGGGCAGACGCCTTTAACGCACTCAACCATCCCAATTTCGGCTTACCGGCTTCCAATTCGTTTAACGGTCTGGATGAACAGGACGTCACCAACACCAGCCAATTCGGCAACATCAGCTACACCGTCATCCCTTCTGGCAATTTGAACAATGGAGCTCGCGTGTTGCAGCTCTCGCTGCGCGTCGAGTTCTAGCGAGCGCCACGAAGAAAACGTAGGAAAAGGGACCACCTCGGTGGTCCCTTTTTCGTTGAACAAATCCCTAAGGAGTGGGGCCGGGGATGACCTAAGTCCCAGGTTGGGAATAGGTCTTGCAAAAGAACCGCAGATCTCCCCACTCCCCTACGCTCGGTTCAAGACATCTCCGCAGATCGCTCGAGTTCGCTCGGGATGACAAAGGGGGTGGGCTGGACAGAAGGCGATTTTCATCAACCGCCTTAGAAGCGGACGTAGTTGGGCCAGCCCTATGATTTATTGGATATCGGGGGACTCTGGCGAGATGGAGTACGTCCGATCGATCGCAATAACCGGTTGATTCGACGTGTCTTATCGAAAGATCAGAGATATACCCCCCTTTCGTGTTACTTCGGCAATCTAATTGCTACACCTTCAGTCATAGCAAGAGTGTATGCGTCTGGATTCGGGTTCTTGCGGGACTCCTTCTATTGGGTCCCTGGATCTGGTCCTCTGCAAGAAGTCATAACGGGTAGTGAAAGCCTTCCAAACAGCTTCGCGCTTCCGAACAACCTAATTTTTCCCGGCCCAAGTCGCCCGTGGAGCTATTTCTAAGGAGATTGTGTGACAAGTTCAAGCATTCACAGCGGCATTTGCCGGATCGGCAACCTGCTCATTCTTATGGCATTAGCGGTCATTGCGTGCCTGCCGGCCCACCTCTACGGACAAGAGCTATCTGGGGTTAAAGGTGGTCTTCAGGGTGTCGTGACCGACGCCGGCGGTGCAGTTGTGCCAGGAGCGTCCGTGACGGTTACGGGAAACGCGGATACACGCAAGCTGACTACGAATGACTCCGGGCATTGGGAGGCTCTGGATCTGACCCCCGGACCTTATACGATCAGCGTGGAGCGTGAGGGCTTCAGCAAGACGGTTGCGAAAGCTATTGATGCCGAGGTTAACCGTGTCAAGGGAGTAAACCTTGTGCTGCAGACCGGCGCGGTTGCACAGACAGTTCAGGTCGATGCCACGGCAACATCCATTGATACCGGCTCTACAGCATTGAGCTCTAACCTTACCTCGAGCTTCTATAGCCAAGTGCCGGTGGCTCGGGATGTAGGCAGTCTTTTTTACACCGCGCCTGGGGTCGTGAATAGCGGAGGTCCGGGTACGGCTAATCCTTCGATCGGTGGTGCGACCGGTCTGGAGAATCAATACATTGCCGACGGCGTGAACATCACGGATGCCGGCTACGGTGGCCTGGGCGTTTACAGCCCGATTTATGGTTCTTTAGGTACTGGCATCAACCTCACCTTTATTCAGGAAGTTCAGGTCAAGACGGGCGCATTCGAGCCTAAGTACGGCAACGCGAATGGCGGCGTCGTGCAAATCGTAACTAAGTCAGGCGGAAACGCTTATCACGGCGCGCTCGCCGCTTTCTTTGCCCCAGACGCTTTCAGCGCAGGTCAGCGCTACGCGGACAACTACTTTCAGCGAGTAAACGTGCGCGGCTGGATTGCATCAGAACCCCAATACGACGCTTCGGCGGAAGTCGGCGGCTACGTTCCGGGCGAGCACCTGAAAGACAAGCTGTTCTTCTTTGGCGCCTACAATCCGAGCCTCAACAAGGTCTACTGGCTCGCGCCTTCCGTTGCCGGACTCTATAGCCACGGCGCTTTCACCAACAAGACGACGGCGAATGATTACGCGGCGAAGGTCACGTTTAACCTGAACCAGGGCACGAGCATCGATGCTTCGGTATTCTCCGATCCTTCCAAGACCAATGCAGGTTATGGCGTCGCCAACGAAGATCGATTCCCTTTCTACCCTAATCTGAATCTTGCAAACGACACGGGCTTCAGCCGATGGAGCTACGGCACACGTAGCGAGACGGCGCATCTTACCAGCTCGCTTTCTCCCACGTGGCAGCTTGACATCTCCGTTTCCGCGAAGAGAAGCCACTTCAACGAGGTTGGACTACAGAACGTCTACAATGTCGTCGACGAATCCGGCGCCGTGCAGGCTGGGCAGTTCACCGCGCAGGGACTTGGTTTCACGCAAAATCCGACCGTTCATGATTACGGCTTCGGCATCGATACCGAGAAAACAGCCAATTTTCATGGCCAGCATACGCTGTCGGTGGGCTTTGGTTATACCCATTCGATCTACGCGCTGGATAAGGCTTATAGCGGCGGCTACTTCACCTTCCCGTCGGCGAATATCATTGGCACGCAGGTCTCTTCCATCGTCAATAACCCCTCGGTCGTGGGCAGCACGGCGAATGCGGCGTTTGACCTCAGAGCTGCGGCCGTCAATCCAAATACCGGCAAGGTCGACTGCGCACCCTCTGACTGCCCTTTCTACAACGGAACCCAGGTTTATCTACAGCAGGTCGACGGAATCTTCTCGAGTCCTATTGCTGAAACCAGCGCGGTCAACCTGGCGATCTATGGGAACGACAACTATCAGTTCAACCGGTACGTCAGCCTCAACGTTGGCCTTCGCTGGGATGAGGAGCAGCTTAACGCTGTGACTCAGGCTTATGTCTTAAACGACAACTGGTCTCCTCGACTGGGCATCAATATCGACCCATTCGGAGACCGTAAGTCAAAAGTATTCTTTAACTGGGGCCGCTACACGCAGTCATTTCCTCAGGACGGCGCCCTGCGAGATCTATCGAACGAACTCGATATCTACTCGGCTAACTGGAAACCGCAAGCAGATGCAAATAACAACGTGATTCTCAATTCGAACGGCTCCGTAGAGCCGATCCTCGATGCAAATCACCTGATTAACGGGGATCCCGCGGCCGGCCAGCAGAGCGGTAACGTTTCGGTCAGCGGCAGTGGAGCGTCGCCGATCTTCATCGAACACGGCACGAAAATGAACTTCGAAGAAGAATATGTGGGGGGCATCGAACGCCAATTCGGCGGGTTTGATGTAAGTGCCCGTTACATGGACCGGCGCCTTCTGCGCATTATCGAAGATGCGTCCGGTGCTTCTCCAGAAGGCGCACTCAGCGGCAACGTCGCGCAACAGTTTGTGGTGGGCAACCTGAGCTCGGCAACGGATTACTTTGTCAACGAGCAGGAAACACCGTACACGTTCAATGCAAACGCTCCGAATTTCGGCGCACCTGCAAGCTGCGTCACCAACTATAACGTCGCCCTGGGCGGCAAGGCGTTTCAGGATTCCGTCGGGAATACTGCCGGTCCGGGTGGCGCCTGCGGCTCCAACGTGGCAACGGCAGGTGACCCGGTCCCAGACGGCAAGCCTGACGGCTTTTCCAATCCCCGCCGCCATTACCAGGCATTGGAGCTCGAAGCCAACAAGAGCTTTAGTCATAACTTCATGCTGCGGGTTAACTATCGGTGGGCCAAGCTCTATGGCAATTACGAGGGCTTGTACCGCAATGACAACAACCAGTCGGACCCGAGTATCAGCTCGCTCTTTGACTTCACGAATGGTGTTCTCGGTTTGCTGGGCGACCAGTTTGTGCCGGGCTACTTAAACACCGATCGCAGGCAGGTGGGCAACCTCTACGGATCGTATGTGATTCCCAACGGTTTCATGAAGCGCTTTACCGCTGGAATCGGCCTCCGTGGAAGCTCTGGCGCGCCGATCAGCGAACTGGGCGCTCACCCGGTTTACCAAGCCAATAGTGGCGAGGTACCGATCGGGGGTCGTGGAACGGTCGGGACCACGCCGTCCAACTATCAACTCGATCTGCATGCCGACTACCCAGTGCAATTGGGAGAGCGGTATAAGGTCAAGTTCACTTTCGACACATTCAACGTTACTAATTCCCGCTCTCTCACCTCTGTAGATCAGGACATCGCTCTGAGCTACGGGGTGCCGGACGTGGACTACCTCAAGCCAACATCGTTCCAACGGGCATTCTACGGTCGTGGATCGATACGATTTGAATTCTAATCAGCGGTTTACGCTGTAAAGGGAGGGGATAAAATCCCCTCCCTTTTATTTTGCGGGTTAACCAGTCAATTACAATAGAAGTGGCGAAGATGAGGCAAAAGTGTTGAAGCGTTTTGTGTATGCAACCTCGGTTCTGGTTGCTTTGCTTTTCGGGCTCTTTCTATGCACACCAGAAGCATCGGCGGCCAAGCGTCCGGCGCTTTCCCCCAGATATGAGCATTGGCTCGATCAAGAGGTCAATTACCTGATCACGAATCAGGAGAAAACCGTTTTCCTAGGCTTGACTACGGACCAGGATCGCGACCACTTCATCGATACTTTCTGGGCGATTCGCAACCCCGATCCGAACTCACCGACTAATGAATTCCGGGAAGAACACTACCGGCGTCTGGATTACGCCAATACCCATTACGGCTTGCCCTCCGCGGGAAATGGATGGCACACCGACCGCGGCATGGTGTACATCACTTTAGGCCCACCGCAGCAGAAACGGTCGTATCCCGACACCAAAGATCTGGAGCCTATGGAGACCTGGTTTTACCAGGATCCGGGAAGCGCGCTTGCGCCCTATTTTTCGGTCGTGTTCTACAAACCGAGCCCGATCGAGGACTTCCGGATCTACTCTCCCTACCAGGATCGTCCGGAGAAGCTCATCGCCAGCACGAATGCGGTGAACGATGAACCTACCGCGCTGAAGATCATCAAGAGCGAACTGGGCGACGAGGTGGCGAACCTGACGCTCTCCCTTTTTCCCAATGAGCCGGTAGACAACAAGACCGGCACGCCGACGCTCGAGTCGGATGCGCTGCTCAATAAGATCCGCAATTATCGCAACTTGCCGGAAAACAGGGACCTGCTGGCACATCGCCGGGCACTGCTGGAGGGCGTGACCCACCGGGTTCTGCTGGGTCAGGACTTTAGCGATCTCATCGTGATGGCTACCCGGGATGGCGCCAACCAGGCCAGCATTCACTACATGCTCAGGCTGTTGAATCCTGGGGATTTCGTTCTGGGCAAGGACAGTGCCCAGCGGGTCTACTACTCGTTGTCGATCGAATCACAGCTGCTGACCGCCGACGGCCAGGTAATTTACACCGACACCCAGGACCTGCACGATTTTCTTAGTCCCGACCAGGTCGATCAGTTGCGGCACCGGCCGCTGGCGATTGATGGGCGCCTAGTAGCCGTTCCCGGCAAGTATCAGCTTCGAGTCGACATCACGAACCGAATCACCAAGCAAAGCTTTGCGCAAACTCGAGGGATTTTGGTGCCTGCATTCGACCATACCCTGGGGATGAGCCAAGTCATCTTCGGTTCCATGGCGGCCCCGCAACGCGATTATGAGCAAACCCAGCCGTTTAGTTTTTCGGGGGTGAAACTCGCGGTGACCGGAGCGGATAATACTCCGCTTGTGGGCGGCGACCCAATCCGGGTTATTTACCAGCTATGGGAGCAGCCCGATTTGCCGGCGCTGCTGCAAGGAAAGAATCTGGAGATTTCCTACCTGATCGGCCAGCTTGGCGTACCTGCCAAGAAAGAGCAGACAGAGACGGTGGACCGTGCCAAATTCGATCGTCAGGGAAATCTCTTGATGGGTATCGATATCCCCAGCAACGACCTTCACCCCGGCAACTATCGCCTGGTCGTCCGGGTCACCGACGCCGAGACGAAGGAGAGCACCTCGCAAGCGATCAATTTTCGCATCGTCGGGGGGGAACGCCATCCGTCGTGGAACATTACGAGTCCCTCCTACACCAGCAGCGCGGACTCGGTGGTCAATCTATACCGGCGTGGGTTGTGCGCCTTGTCTCTGCAACAGCCTCAGATCGCGGTTGCCTATCTGAAGCAGGCCGTGGATGCCGGTACGCCCGATGCGGCCATGTACAGCGCCCTGGCTTCGGCTTACCGGCTCGCCGGGAATACCACGGCTGCTGCTGCCACGGAAAAGCAACGTGACAACACGCTTGCTCAGCGAGGCCCTGTGTCTTCGAGCAATTAGGCTTTGAGCCATTCCGAACGCGTATAGCTATGTGGCCAATTTAGAGAAAACGATCGTTGGGCTGCGCCCCTCTTTTTCGGCCCATGTATCCGGATTTCCTGCACGGGGCGCCACCAACGGCCGCGTGTGCGGCTTTCCTTAAGGAAAGCCGCATGAGGTTCGCCAACGCCAACAATGTCGACAGGAAATCCGGAGTACGCTGAGGCGAACGTGGGGCACCCTCAGTTTTGTTGCCGAGCGCAATTTGGACAAGTCCGAGGTTATTTGTCTTCTACCGGTCCCGGCTGCTTGCCCAATAGCGGCGAGCAACAAGGCTCTTTGGACGCGGTGAACTCCATGAATTCCACCCGGGTCAGGTCCGGGTCGTAGAGGTTCAGCTGCACCTTGCCGTCGCGTCCGACCTTAGAGTTGGTGCAGTTGGGACCTTCGCAACCGTTTTTCTGCAAGGCCGCCACCGCGTCTGCCATGTGGGTCACACCGAGCGAGAAGTGATCCATTACCCCCGCCTGCTTCAGACTCGGAGTTGGGGGCAGGTTGAGCATGTATTCCAGCCAGTCAGTGCCGTCCGGCACCTGGATGCTCTGCCAATCCGTGCGCTGCTCCGTCATCCCACCGTGCCAATAGGGGTGGAAGCCGAGGATGTCTCGCCAGAACGCATCCTCCTTTGCGGCATCGCGAACGATGAAGCCGACGTGGATGATGCGGTTGCTGGTCGCAGTAGGCGAAGGCGGAGCGTTGGCGACCAGTTTGTTGGAACCGCTCTGCACGAAGATCACCAGATTGCCCTCAGGATCGCGGACCCCGAATTCGCCATTTTTCAATGGAATTTCCGGCTTAACACCGTGTGCGGCCAGGTAACGCTGCAGACCCGCCGCGTTGCGGGTAGTGAAGGCGACCGCAGCTATACGAATGTTCGGCTGAGGGGGCGGCGGCGAAGTGAGGATCTCGATCCATTGGGAACCATTTACGGGATAGGTCCACACGTCGTTCGCCTGGAGAGGCTTGAACCCCAGGGTGTCGCCGTAGAATTTCTGCGCTCCAGCCGCATCCGTCGTATAGAACCGCGCGAAGGCAACTCCCGTGATCGCAGGACGTTTGGCGGTCTGCGCCCCGAGGGGAGCGGTTGCGATGGCTAACGCAAGCAGCAAGGATCGTCTCATGAACCGAAACTCTATTGCATTCGGCGGCCGGGGTCAAAGCTGCGTGGGACTTCGATCGATTTAGGACAACCGATACGAATCTGCCAGGCGATGCAGGGAAAGCGATCGATGGGCTTCGCCCATCATTTTCGGCCCACGTACGCCTTGAGCGAACGTGGGGCACCCGTCGATTTCCTCCGACTCTGCTGTGAGACAAGACCTGATTTCTCGATCCTGAAGCGCCACAGGCGGAAAAAATTGCGTCCCCGGGCAATCCTCAATAAACTTCTCTCCGAGTGGAAATATAGTTTTTTCAACTCTTTCAGGAGATTGCGTGCGCCTTCCTCAGATGTTCTTCTGCCTTGCCGTGGCGCTTCTGAGCAGTCAGGTTCAAGCTCAGCAACCGGCCAACGACATGCCACCGCCCGCCCCGCATGCCAAGGAAATCCACCTCAAGCATGTGTTGGTGATCGGCGAAAGCAAGGGGTTTGAACACAACTCGATCTCAGCAGCGATGGCCGCCGTTTACGACATGGGCAAAGAGAGTGGGTTGTGGGACACCATGTTGCGCACCGACACGGAATTGCTCACCAAGAAGGATTTGAAGCGAAATACGAAAAACCTCGACTACTTTGACGCCATCGTGTTCGCCAGCACCACCGGCGAACTGGACATGGATGCGAGCCAAAAACAGGACTTTCTGGCGTCTATCAAAGAAGACGGGAAAGGCTTTGTCGGCATTCATGCTGCGTTGGACACAAATTACACCTGGCCAGAATACGGCGAGATGATCGGCGGGTACTTCGATCAGCATCCGTGGATGACCTTCAATGCGCCGATCATTAATGAAGACCCGGACTTTCCGGCGGTGCGGCATTTTCCCAAGGCATTCGTGAAGTATGACGAAATCTATCAGCCTAAAGATTGGTCTCGCAGCAATGTGAACGTGCTCCTGAGCCTGGATTCAAGCAAACTGAACTATGAGAACAACCCCCGTATCCATCGCACGGACCATGATTTCCCGGTAGCCTGGAGCAAACTCTACGGTAAAGGGAGGGTCTTCTATTCCACGCTCGGCCACACCGAAGAGGCCTGGGAAGACCCGGACATCCGAAAGATGTATTTTGAAGCGATCAAGTGGTCGTTGGGGATGACCGAAGGAAGCACAACATCGCACGCAAAGGTCACTGCGCCGCGATGAGGCTTCGAAATGGGAGTGAGGGTGTCACAAGGATGAAGAAGTTTCGGGATTTGGCATTACTTGCAGCCATAGGCGGATTGGCTGCCTACCAAGGCAGGCAGTTGCACATCTACGCGGCGACCGGACAGGCGCCGGCTACGACACAAAATGCGGGACCGAGCCACGGTGGCAACGGCGCGGCAGCACCCGGTACCGAAGCAGCGGCGGCCGGGGGTTCGCTCTTCCAGCAGAATTGCGCCTTCTGCCACGGGCGGGATGCGGGCGGCGGTGAAACCGGTCCCGACCTCACTCGTTCCAAACTGGTCACCGCGGATGTGGGCGGAGACAAGATTGGGGATGTGGTGCTGCACGGACGCCCCGACAAAGGTATGCCTGCTTTCAATTTCTCCGCCGAACAGATCACCAACCTCGCCGCCTTTATCCACGCCCAACAGACCAAGGCCATGGCGCAGAGCGGGAAGCGTAAAGGGGTGGATGTTTCCGATCTCCAGACCGGAAACGTGGAGGCCGGGAAGGCCTATTTCAATGGTGCTGGAGGTTGTGCGACCTGCCACTCGCCAACCGGCGATCTGGCCGGTATCGCGAGCCGCTACGAGGGGTTACAGCTCGAGGAGCGAATGCTCTATCCCAAGGATGTGAAGAACAAGGTGACGGTGACTCTCCCTTCCGGAGAGACAGTCGCCGGGACGCTGGAGTACCTGGATGAATTCACGGTGGGATTGAAGGATGCTACGGGAACCTATCGTTCCTGGCGTGTGAGCGATGTAAAGGTCAAAGTCGATGCGCCTGTCGAAGCCCACGTGGCATTGTTCCCCAAGTATACCGATGCCGATATCCATAACCTGATGGCTTATATCCAGACGCTGCGCTAGGGGTCTTTATGTTAAAGAACGTTTTGTTTCTTGCCGTGGCGATTGCCTTTTCCCCTTCACTTAATGCGCAGAACGTGGATGCGACGATGCTTCTGCATCCACCCGCGGATAGTTGGCCAGGATACCACGGCGACTACTCCGGGCAGCGGCACGTTCACCTGACGCAAATTACGCCGCAGAATGTGGCCGATCTAAGCCTGGCCTGGGCCTTTCAAACGGGCCAACCGGCAGAGATCAAAGCGTCTCCGCTGTTGGTTGATGGGGTGGTTTACTTCACCGTGCCCGACAACGTCTGGGCAGTGGACGCGCGTTCGGGCCACATGCTGTGGCACTATACCTATCCGCCGAATAAAGGGGACCATATCGGGCAGCGCGGCGTTGGCATGTATAAGGACTGGCTGTTCTTCGTGTCTCCAGACGCGCACCTGGTCTCGCTCAATGCCAAGGACGGCAAAGTGCGCTGGATTATCGAGCTTGCCGACGTGAATAAGGGCTACTGGGCAACTGAGGCTCCATTCATTGTGGGTAACCACGTCATTGTTGGCGTAGGCGGCGATCTGGATAACATTCCGATGTTCGTGAAGGCGGTTGATCCGGAGACAGGCCAGACTCAATGGCAATGGATGGTCACTCCACCGCCAGGTCCGGGCGTGACTACGGGGGGCACGACCTGGATGGCAGGGACGTACGATCCCGCGTTGAACCTTATCTACTGGGGAACCGGGAATCCTACGCCGGTTCTGGATGGGAACGCACGACCGGGAGACGATCAGTACACCTGCAGCATCGTGGCTTTGAATCCCGATACCGGCAAGCTGGTTTGGGCTTTTCAGCCGTCGCCACATGATACGCACGACTGGGATGCGGTCGAAATACCGGTACTGGTCGACGGAACGTTCCATGGACAGCCGCGGAAGATGCTGCTGCAAGCGTCGCGGAACGGGTATTTTTTCGTGCTCGATCGGACCAATGGCAAGAGCCTACTGACCGTTCCCTTTGGGCCCGTGAATTGGGCATCGGAGGTAGATAAGCAAGGCCGTCCGAGTCCCGATCCGGCCAAGGAGCCGGCACCGGACGGACGGCTGATCGCTCCGGATGAGGGTGGCCTGACCAACTACCGATCGCCCAGCTTTGACCCTAAGACCGGCCTGTTCATCGTGAGCGCACACCCCGCGTATAGCCTCTATTTCAACAAGCCGGCAGATGGCTCGTACGGCTGGGCCGGCGCGGACTATGGACTTTGGGGCAAGGGAGTGCTGGAGGCGATCGACTATAAAACCGGCAAGATTCGCTGGACCCATGAACTTGGGCCCGGAGGCTCGGGTGCCGGCGTGCTGACGACTGACTCGGGGATCACGTTCACCGGCGACGCTCCGGGGAACTTTCTCGCGCTGGATACCAGTACGGGCAAGACGCTTTGGCATGCCGGGTCGGGCGCACGTATTGGAAGTTCTCCGATTAGTTACGAGCTTGACGGCCGGCAATATCTGTTAACGAGCAGCGGCAGTGTGTTGTTCGCTTGGGCGCTGCCGGAAGGGGCGGTTACGCCGAAGCATTCGGTTGCGAAGGGTCAGTAGTGGCTAGGATCTAGTATCGATCTGGGCCGACTAACGTGAATCTGCTGGTCGATGCAGCGAAAGCGATCGTTGGGCTGCGCCCATCATTTTCGTCCCACGTACGCTGAGGCGAACGTGGGGCACCCGTCGATTGCCTCCGACGTTGCTATGCCTCTGGGCCGAACGCGGGCCACCTGTCCGGTCTATGAAAATCACCGATATCAAGACGACCGTCGTCAACGCAGAGATGCGGAACTGGATCTTCGTCAAGGTCATTACGGATCAGGCGGGTCTCTTTGGTTGGGGTGAGGCGTCGCTCGAGTGGAAGACCCGAGCCGTCGCAGGCGCGATCGAGGATTGCACTCCGATGCTGATTGGGGAGGATCCTCGCAATATCGAGCATATCTATCAGAAGCTTTATCGCCATTCGTTTTTCCGTATGGGCGTGATTGGCATGAGCGCTATCAGCGGCCTGGAACAGGCATGCTGGGATATCTTCGGTAAGTCACTCGGGGTCCCGGTCTATCGGCTGCTCGGCGGGGAAGTAAGGAGCCGAGTGCGGATGTATACCCACCTGGGCGGCGGCGATATGAAATCCGTCTACCAGACGTTCGATCCCCAACCGCTTATCGATCTCGCCAACGAGGTGGTGGCGCGGGGCTACACTGCGCTGAAGGTTGTGTTCGTTCCTTATTCTGAACCGTTGATGGGGAAGCAGTACGTGCGGCAGTTCTCAAGCATGTTTGAGAAGTTGCGCGTGGCGGTGGGCGACAATATCGATATTATGATCGACTTCCACGGTCGAACATCGCCCGCCATGGCAATTCAATATATCCATGCGATTGAGGAATTCAGTCCGTACTTCTGCGAAGAGCCAGTCCCACCCGAAAATGTCCCGGCATTACGCCAGGTTCGCGAAGCGGTACGCGCTCCCATCGCAACCGGGGAACGACTGGTCTCTCGCTACCAGTTCCGCGAGCTCTTCGAAGAGCAAGCGTGCCACATCGTTCAACCCGACTTGTGCCATTGCGGCGGCCTGGCCGAAGCGAAAAAGATCGCGGCGGCGGCGGAGACCTACTATATGGGGGTGGCACCACACAATCCTCTGGGGCCGATCGCCAACGCCGCCGCACTCCACTTTGCTCTATCGACACCGAATTTTCTCATCCAGGAAGATATGCTCACGGACGTGCCCTGGCGATGGGACGTAGTCAAGCACGGCTTGAAAATGGAGAAGGGCTACTGGGCCAAGACAGAAGCTCCAGGGCTGGGGATTGAAGTAAATGAAGCAGAGGCGGCGAAACATCCATTCAAGCAGGAAACATTTGCTACCTCGGTCGCGCGTGCGGCAGACGGTGCCATTCTGGATTGGTAGAAGTCGGAGGAATTTACTGTGAAAATCAAATACTTTCTCGCGGGCGCTGTTGTGGTTTCCTGCATGGTCATCGCATTGCTCCTGCACGGGCAAACATTTCCCGACGCGTCTGTCTATGCGAACGACCCGGCGGCCATGATTGCAGGTTACCGGCACGTCGAAGTCTCTTCTGTCTCCGACGCCATTGAGCAACTCACCGGGCAAAAGATGTATATGTCGCACCACATGCAGCCGATTTTCACGACAAAGTTTGCCGGCTATGCGGTCACCGTGCAAATGGTGAAGGAAGAAAACCACGATCCGAATGCTCTCACCCCGATGCTCGCTGCGATCGATCACGGAGCAAAGGATTCGGTTTATGTAATGACCGTTCCGGATGGAGCTGATATTGCAGGCATGGGTGGCCTGATGGGGACAGCGATGTCTGCACGCGAATTCTCAGGTGCGGTGATTGATGGCGGGGTGCGGGATGTAGCCTATCTGCGGAAGATCGGGTTTCCGGTATATGCCAGAGGCGTCGTCCCATCGACTTCCGCCGGACACTATCGCGTGGGCGGCACTGGGGTGCCGGTGGTGTGTGACGGAGTGAAGGTGAATGCCGGCGACATCGTCGCTGCGGACAGCGATGGAATCGTGGTCGTGCCCCGGGAGATTGCTCCCAAGGTCCTGGTATTGTCACAGCAACTGGACTTTAAAGAACACAGCATGTACGCGTACATCGAAAACACGAAATCGATTCAAGAAGCGGTGAAGAAGTTCGGCCGGCTGTAAACTCGGTTTCCCAATGCTCAGAGGTGGTCCATGCGATTTTCCAGTTTGTCGAGAAGTCTGCTGCCTGCCGTCGCTAGCCTTGGCGCGTTGTGGGTGTGCAGCTCGTTAGTCTCCGATCAACCGCAAGCCGGGGCGCAAACCAAAAGCCAGGCTTGTGCCAGCGATGATAGTGGGCTGAAGCTACCTGCCGGTTTTTGCGCTACGATCTTCGCTGACGGCATTGGTCATGCCCGTCAGCTGGTGGTTTCGCCAAGCGGAGTTGTCTACGTCAACACCTACGTCGGAGATCCCCCCGACGAGAAGCTGCCGGCAGGCGGCTTTCTGGTAGCCCTCGAAGACAAGGCGGGCGCGGGAAAAGCCAGTGTGCCTGAGCGTTTCGGCGAAACGGTCGCGACCGGCGGAGCGGGCGGCACGGGCATCGCTCTCTACAAGGGCTCGATCTACGCGGAGATCAACGATCGCATCGTGCGCTATGGGCTGCCTGCGGGGTCAGTCGTGCCCGAGGGTCCTGCTACTACGGTCGTTTCCGGATTGCCACTGGGGGGCGATCACCCCATGCATCCGTTCGCCATCACCGCCGACGGGACAATGTACGTCGATGTCGGGACTGAGACCAATTCCTGCCAGCTTAAGAATCGAACCCTTAAATCGCCCGGCGCGGACCCCTGCACCGAACTCGAGACGCGAGGCGGCACCTGGCGGTATGACGCTAACAAAACCAACCAACCGTTCACGCCGGCCGATCGCTTCACCACCGGGATCCGCAACGGCGAAGGGTTCGCCGTCGACGCGGCCGGCAAGCGCCTCTATGTGACCCAACACGGGCGAGACCAGCTGCATTCGAATTGGCCAGATCTCTACAAGCCGGAACAGGAAGCTACGCTGCCGGCGGAAGAATTGCTGCTTTTGAAAGAGGGCGGCGACTATGGCTGGCCGCAATGCTATTACGATGGGGCGCAGCGGAAGCTGGTTCTCGCGCCGGAGTATGGCGGAGACGGCGGAAGTAAAGTAGGGGTTTGCGCAAACAAGATCGCTCCGGTTGCGGCCTTTCCTGCGCATTGGGCACCCAATGCTGCCGTGTTCTACGACCAGAGGCAGTTCCCTGCTCATTACCGCAAGGGCGTGTTCATCGCCTTCCATGGTTCGTGGAATCGGGCTCCCTTTGCTCAAGGGGGCTATAACGTGGTATTTCAGCCGCTGGCCGGCGACCACGCAGCCGGTCCATGTGAAGTATTTGCCGACGGCTTTGCGGGGACGGTCGAGACCCCGGAGAAAGCCGCGCATCGTCCGAGTGGCCTCGCAGTCGGACCGGATGGCTCCCTGTATATTTCGGACGATGTAACCGGGCGGATCTACAAGGTTGTTTACGTTGGCGGGTCTGCTGGTGGTGGGGCGAAGTTCACTCCCTGCCCCAGTGCTTCTGCTCCAGCCGGTCCTATCGTCGAAGCCGCGGCCAAACCTCCGGAGGGCGCAAGCCCCGATACCGGCCTGGCTGTTCCCCCTGGCGCGACAGCGGAGATGGTGGCATTGGGTGATCGCGTATACCACGGCCAAGTGGGCGGAGCGTCCTGCGCGGGATGCCATGGTGCGGATGGCAAAGGAAGTCCGCTGGGACCCGACCTAAGCGACCAGAAGTGGCTGTGGAGCGATGGCAGCTATCCAGGAATCGCCAAGACGATCACGGATGGGGTGATGCAGCCGAAGGAATATCGCAGCCCCATGCCGCCTATGGGCGGAGCGCAACTGACGGCTGACCAGGTGTCGGCTGTTGCTGCTTATGTCTGGGCGTTGAGTCACCACTAACACACGCAGATTTACGGCTGTGGTATCCCACGGATTCGTGACTCGGGGAAGAGGGACCTCGAGCTCGGCACTAATTTCTTGTTCAGGCGGTGTTGATGAAGCCTTGGATCCTTTATGCGGTCATGACCCTGATGGCTTGGGGCGTGTGGGGAGTTTTCAGCAAGCTGGCGTCCGGATATACGCGCCCCCGGCAAACGCTGCTCTTTCAGGCAGTCGGCGTCATGGCCTTTGGATTGGTCGTACTGGCGCTGGAGCGGTTTCACATCCAGTGGTCTCCACAAGGATTTGGTTGGTCGGCGGCGGCCGGCTTTGTCAATTTCATTGGTTTTCTGAGCTTCTTCGCGGCCATCGAGAAGGGTAAAGTTTCGACGGTGATCGCCATGTCGTCACTCTACCCAGTCATCACCATCGTTTTGAGTGTCCTGTTCCTGCAGGAAAAGATCAGTTCGCGGGAAGGGCTCGGCATTGCGTGTGCCTTGCTGGCCGGCTTCCTGTTGGCGGGGTGATGCGCGATTATGCGACCTATAGCTTCTGGCTTGAGGACTCTGGCGAACCTCTGACGCCGCGCCCTCCATTGTCCAAGTCAAGCGACGTGGACGTGGCCATCCTCGGCGGCGGGTACTCGGGCCTTTGGACGGCCTACTACCTTCTTCAGCAGGAGCCCGGGCTGCGGGTTGCCGTGGTGGAGAAGGAGATTGCCGGTTTCGGAGCGTCGGGCCGCAATGGAGGCTGGTGCTCGCCAAACTTTCCGGTGACAGCCGGCGGGTTGGAAAATCGCTTCGGGCCAGAGCCGGCACGGAACCTTCTGCTAGCCATGCGCGGCGCCGTGGACGAGGTTGGCCGCGTGTGTGACGAAGAAGAAATTGATGCGCGATTCCATAAAGGCGGCGTATTGACGCTGGCGCGTGGACAGCATCAGTTGCCGGGCATTCGCTCCGCCTATACGACCTATGAACGGTTGGGACTCGCCGATCGCTATCAACTGCTCAGCGCCGAAGAAGCCACAGAACGAATTCGCGTAACTGATGTGCACGGTGGACTGTATACCCCGGACGGGGCGAGCCTTCATCCGGCACGGTTGGTGCGCGGCCTGGCAAGGGCAGTCGAGACCCGCGGCGGGGTGATCTACGAGCAGACGAAGGTGAGCAAGTTCAAGCCGGGGAGTCTCATTACTGCCGGCGGCGAACTTCGTGCGGAACGAGCCATTGTGCTGGCTGGAGAGGCCTACCTGACCCGCTTGCCCGGACTTCATCGATCCCTGCTGCCTGTTTATTCGCTGATCTCTCTGACCCAACCGCTGACAGCCGCGCAATGGTCGCAGATCGGATGGCAGGGAGGAGAGAGCGTGTCCTCGACGCGCAATACGGTTGTCTATCTCACCAGGACTCCGGATGGGCGGATCCTCTTTGGTAGTCGCGGTGCGCCCTACGCTTTCGCTTCCAGGATTACAGACCAGCAAGATAGGCATGAGGCGACCCTGCTCCTGATCCACCGCTCATTGGTGGAATGGTTTCCGTCGCTGGCCGGCATTCACTTTACCCACTCGTGGGGTGGGCCGGTGGGCATGCCGCGGGACTGGATGCCCGCTGTGCGATTCGATGCTGGCTCACGGATCGGTTCGATCATGGGGTACACCGGACAGGGTGTTTCCACCAGCAATCTCGCGGCGCGGTTGCTCGCAGGCCTGATCACGCAGCGGAAAACCGGGCTGGAAATGCTTCCGTTGGCACAGAGACGTTCTCCAAATTGGGAAATGGAACCATTGCGGTGGCTAGTTGTCCGCTATATGCAGGGCGCTTTTCTGCGCATCGATGAAGCGGCCGAGGCGGGCCGGCCACGTCCCTTCGATAGCGGAATCGCGGAGTCGCTGGGCCGGCACTAGATCTCAGCCCGGGGATGGCGCGGTCGTGCGCGATTCGAGATAGGCGCGCAGGAAGCTGTGCAGGTCCCACCCTCCGTGGATATGGTTCCACTGCATGATTGTCTCCCGCATCTGTTTCAGACGGGCGGCTTGCGCAACCAAGGAATCGGGCGGGGTAGCTAGCACTTCCACCTCGATGCGCGGTACGTTCGTTTGGTCCGATACGCGGATCCTATAGAGGCCGGGACCGCCTACCCTCACTTGCGCTGCCTTTTGCCCGGCACTCCAATTCAGCAGCTGGACAGCCGAAGGGATGGACGCGGCAGCTGGCTGGCCATTCATCGTGACAGCCAGGGAGTATTGGCCTGAAGGCAGAACGCGCAGCGCGGGGCTGATAGAAACCTCACCCTGCGGGCTAACGGCAGCCACCATCTCGAAGTTGGCTGCCATGGCTGCGCGGCCGGACGCCTCGGGAAATGCTACCTCGGCAGTTGCAGAACGCAATAGCAGAACGTTTCTTACCGCTACAAACATCTCCCAAACCACTGGATCAGGGCGCGGAGTTATCGGAGGAACGCGGAAGCCTTGCGAGCAGCTCTGGGGGTCGTAGCACTCGCACAACATCCGCTGACCATCCGGTAGAAGAACGTCAATCGAGTGGGCTCCACTCACGGCTCCTGCAGTGAGCAACCCACCAGGAGGGATTGCCTCTCCCAGCCGGAGCACCTGGGAACTGCCATTCAGATACCAGTCCCCATGCCTTTCCCAAACCATTCCTGAGAACTCGGAGTCCGGTGTCCCATTTCCCGCCACAATGGCTATGGGGGGCCCGTACACCAGGAGTGCACTGAAGATTGCCAAGAGGAAGCTTGCGCGTCTCACGCCTTTGAGTTTAGCCAACAAACGCATCGAAACATGGTTGAGAAATGTCTCTGATACGATACAATTCGTCACAGTAGTACTCCCTCCGCAATCCACGGCCCGTTCATTCCCCCTCTTTGTTAGGTTTGCGTTTTATCCCTCCCCCCGGATTCAGGTACCAGAGGAGGGTGGCCATTTCTAAGATTTTTGTGTTCCTTCGTGTCTCCACGCCTGACAACTCAGGAAATAAGGTCCATCGGACCAATACTTTGGCCAGGATTACGCTCCTGGGTCTCTTGCTTTGGGCCCCGTTTGGAACCCTCCTCGCGCAGTCGCCCAACGTGCTCACCTGGCGCTACGACAACACGCTTCAAGGGCAAAACACGCAGGAGACTATCCTCACCCCGACGAATGTGAATACCAACACATTCGGCAAATTATTCAGCCAGACAGTGGACGGCCAAGTCTATGCGCAACCGCTGTATGCCGCCAATCTGACCCTGCCCAATAAGACCACTCATAACGTCATCTTTATCGCGGACGAGCACAATTCGGTGTATGCCTTCGATGCCGATAGCAACGGCGGCGCGAATAGTGCTCCCTTGTGGCAGGCCAGTCTCATCAGCACGGCGCACGGGGCAGCGGCCGGAGCAACGACGGTTCCGACGGCCGATGTTCAATCTGGGACCGGAGACATCCATCCCGAGATCGGCATCAGTGCTACCCCCGTTATCGATCTCACAGCCGGCACCATCTTTGTTGTCGCGGCGAGCAAAGAGAGTGGTACCTACGTGCAAAGGCTGCACGCGCTCAATATTCTTACGGGCAACGAGCAGCCCGGCAGTCCCATCGCTCTCTCTGCATCGGTGCCCGGCACAGGCAGCGGAAGTTCAGGGGGCACGCTCGATTTCAGCCCCCTGTGGCAGAACAATCGGGTCGCGCTGGGGCTCTTCAACGGAAGTGTTTATATCGGTTTTGGTGCTCACGGCGACAATGGTCCGTGGCATGGATGGGTTCTCGTTTACAACGAGAATACGCTCAAGCAAACCGCTGCAATTTGCTCCTCGCCCAACGGGTACGGAGATGGCTTTTGGATGTCGGGCGCCGGCTTCGCAATGGATACGGTGAGCGCCAACGGGCGAGCCTTTTTGGCCACCGGCAATGGGGATTTTACTTCCTATCCGCCGCTCACCTCGAGCGTCGACTTCGGTGAGAGCATCCTGCGCTACGACCTATCCAATGGCGGCTTCGCTATCAGCGATGCTTTCACCGACTTCAACCAGGCCAAACTAACTTCACAAGATCTTGATCAGGGCTCAGGCGGTATTGTCGTTCTTCCTAATCAGTCCGGAACCCATCCTCACCTGCTGGTGCAGGTTGGGAAAGAGGGCCGCATTCTGGTCCTCAATCGTGACGGCCTCGGCGGTTACGTGCCTGGAGGCACCTCCAACACGAATGCCGTACAGGATATTTCGGGAGCATTAGCTGGCGGGTTATGGAGCACGCCGGCCTATTGGAATGGAAACGTCTATATATGGGGCGAGAACGATGTGCTCAGGATGTTTCCGATCACCAACGGCGTTCTGGCCACAACGGCCACTGCGAAAGGCCCGGTCTCATTCGGTTTCCCGGGCGCATCGCCGATGGTGTCGTCGAATGGCACACAGAACGGTATTGTGTGGGCGGTAGATACCGAATTTAACAACACGAATGGATCGTCGATTCTGTACGCATTCAATGCGCAAAATATCGGCGCGGAACTTTATGCCAGCAATCAGAATCCGAGCCGTGACGATGCAGGGGCGGCGATTAAGTTCGTCGTTCCTGTCGTCACCAATGGCAAGGTCTATGTGGGCGCGGGCTATCAGGTGGATGTATACGGTCTTTTAAACCAGGAGGCGCAGGCGCCAGCCCCGGTTATCTCACCCGCTGGTGGCGCATACAACGGGCCGCAACAAATTACCATCACGGATACAAACAGCACCGCCGCGATTTACTACACCACCGATGGATCAACGCCCACCACCGCATCGACCCGCTACACCGGGCCTTTCCAGCTATCATCGGACAGCACCCTGCAGGCGATTGCCAGCGCCAGCGGGTACCTGCAGAGCGCTGTCGCGAGCGCAACCTATAGCTTCAATACGCAAGCAGCTGCACCACAATTTAGCCCTGCGGCAGGAAGCTACACCGCGGCGCAGACGGTCTCAATTTCCGATAGCACGGCGGGCGCAACCATCTACTACACGACCAACGGATCGACGCCCACCACCGCTTCGAGCGTCTATGCCGGGCCGATCAGCGTGAGCAGCACCACCACGATCAATGCCATTGCTGTGCTGAGCGGTCTGACCAACAGCAATCTCGCGACAGCAGCTTATTCGATCGTGCCGAGCGGGACTGCGATCAACTTTGGCAATGGCTTCGCGAGTGTTGCCGGCATGACGTTGAATGGTAGCGCGACCAACGTAGACGACAGCCGCCTGCAGTTGACCACGGGTCTGACGTACCAGGCGGGAAGCGCATTTTATAACACGCCGACCAATATTCAGGCCTTTACCACGGACTTCGCCTTTCAGCTTTCCAATGCCCAGGCAGACGGCTTTACATTCACCTTGCAAAACGTCGGTCCTACGGCGATTGGCGGAGAAGGGGGCGGCCTTGGTTATGGACCGGACCCGGGTACCGGGACACCCGCGGGCATAGCCAAGAGTGTTGCCATCAAGTTTGATTTCTATAACAACTCCGGCGAAGGCAGCGACTCCACCGGACTGTACGTAAATGGTGCGGTGCCCACCGTTCCCGCGGTAGATATGACCTCTTCCGGCCTTTTGCTGGCAAGCGGGGATAGCATCGCGGCACACATCACTTACGACGGCACGAACCTGGTACTTACACTCACGGACGTGGTCGCGAACAAGACGTTTACGCACACATTCCCAATCAACATTCCGGCTACGATCGGCAGCAACCTGGCATATATCGGCTTCACCGGCGGAACGGGTGGCCTGACCGCAAGCCAGAAGATCCTGTCGTGGACGCTTAGCTCTCAATCAGCATCGGTCACGCAGGCGCCGGCCTTTTCGCCGGCTGCTGGATCCTTCAGCACCGCACAACAGGTGACGCTGAGCGATGGCACTGCCGGTGCCGTGATCTACTACACCATCGATGGCTCGGTACCCACGACCTCCTCGACTGTCTATAGTTCTCCGATCCAGGTAGACAGCGGATCGGTAACGATCAAAGCCCTTGCCCAGGCTCCCGGTCTGAGTGTCAGCAGCGTCTCCAGCGCTACTTACACGATTCAAGTCGGGGCAACGGCTACACCCACCTTTTCACCCGGTACGGGAACCTATACCTCGGCGCAATCAGTCACTCTCTCCGACAGCACGCCCGGTGCCGTGATCTACTACACCACCAACGGCTCAGCGCCCACCACAGCATCCGCCGTCTACAGTTCGCCCATCCCGGTGAACGCGAGCGCCACGCTCGAGGCTTTGGCCGTGGCTCCTGGACTGACTCAGAGTGCAGTCGCCAGCGCAGCGTACGTGATTCAAAGCGGTGGATCCGGCGGTATCAACTTTGCCGGCGGCTTCCCCAGCGCCACTGGCCTGAAGCTGAATGGCGCAACCAAGATAAGCTCCAGCAACTTCCTGGAGCTTACCGATGGCGGTCAAAGCGAGGCCGGCAGCGCGTACTGGACTACGCCGGTCAATATACAGTCCTTCACCACCAACTTTACCTTCCAGCTTTCCAGTGCCTCCGCAGATGGGTTCACTTTCACTATCCAGAACAAAGGCCTGACGGCGATCGGGGGAATCGGAGGAGGTCTGGGTTACGGCCCAGACCCGGGCACCGGAACACCCGCTGGTATAACGAACAGTGTCGCTGTCAAATTCGACATTTATAGCAACAGTGGTGAGGGCACCGATTCGACGGGCCTGTTTAGCGGTGGCGCTACTCCGACAACCCCCGCGGTCGACCTTACTTCTTCGGGGATCGTATTATCCGGCGGCGATACGATATCCGCACAACTAGCCTATGACGGCACCACGTTGACACTGAATCTTACCGACACAGTGACGGGCAAGACCTTTAGCCACGCATTCACGATCAACATCCCTACAGCGGTTGGCGCTACTACTGCTTATGTCGGCTTTACTGGCGGCACGGGCGGATTGACCGCGATACAAAACATCAAAACCTGGACCTTTACGTCAGGTACGGTCAACACCGCTGCCGAGCCGTCCTTTAGTCCTTTACCTGGTACCTATAGCACGACGCAAAACGTCACTCTAACCACCGCGACGCCAGGTGCGAAGATCTACTACACGGTCGATGGATCGACACCCACCACTTCTTCCAGTGTCTACAACGCACCGATTGTCGTGAGTGGCGCGTCGCTTACGATTCGGGCCTTTGCGTCGGCAGCTGGGTATCAGGCCAGCCCGATTGTGCTGGGGACCTACCAGATCCAATCCGCGACTACGGCAACACCCGTCTTTTCACCTTTAGGCGGAACCTACACGTCGGCCCAGTCCGTCACCCTCTCCGACACCACAACCGGAGCGGTGATCTACTACACCACCAACGGCTCCATACCCACTACCTCCTCTGCGATCTACAGCTCTGCCATCCCGGTCAGTGCCAGTAGTACGCTCGAGGCGATTGCGGTAGCTCCCGGCTTCGCTCAGAGTGCAGTCGCCAGCGCGGCTTATGTTATTCAGGCGGCGTCTGGAGGCAGTGTTAACTTCGGCAGCGGCTTTACCAGCGCTGCCGGTCTGCAGCTGAATGGAGGCGCGGTGGTGAATGCGGGCAGCCTCGAGGTAACCAAAGGAAGCGAGTATGAAAGCACCAGTGCCTTCTGGACCACTAAGGTTAATGTTCAATCCTTTACCACCAATTTCACGTTCCAGCTGACCAGTGCGGCCGCGGATGGATTTACTTTCACGATCCAGAATGATAGCCCGACGGCGATTGGTGGCCCTGGAGGAGGCCTGGGTTACGGACCAGACCCGGGCACAAAGACACCGGCTGGGATAGCGAACAGTGTCGCTGTCAAATTCGACATTTTCAGCAATTCCGGGGAAGGCACCGATTCGACGGGATTCTTTGTAAATGGGGTCTCGCCGACGGTTCCCGCAGTGAGTATGACTTCCTCAGGCGTTGTGCTGCTGAGCGGCGATACGATGGCAGCGCAGCTTACTTATAACGGCACCACCCTGACACTGAATCTTACCGACACTGTCACCGGAAAGACGTTTACGTATTCCTCCGCCATTAATATTCCCTCGACGGTTGGGGCCTCTACCGCGTACGTTGGCTTCACCGGTGGCACAGGTGGATTGACAGCTATCCAGAATATTAAGAGTTGGACTTTCAGTTCAGGCACGCCGTAGATCGCGTTTGGGCGTGAGGATAGCGGAGGGACGCTTCAGCGTTGCGGGAAACAGCCCGAGTTAATCGTGCGCTTTAGCGCCGGCCTCGAGAACCCCCCGGGGCTAAACAATCTGCGTGAGAACTCCAGAACTTGGGATGATGCAGCTTTTCCGCTGGACTGAAGTCCAGGGCTCCCACCAAGAGCGTCACGGTTGAGGCGGTTCAAGATCGGCCGCCTTCTTGCGCTCCGTCTCCGCTTCTGATGCCTGGCCCTCGCGCGCCAGGGCGATAGCCAACTGCCGGTGTGCTTCCGCGAAGTTCGGATCGTCGGCCAGGGCCTCGTGATAGCGCGCTATGGCGTCGACGATCTGTCCCTTCTCGAGCAACATGTTGCCGGTGTTGGTGGCAAACGTAGCCCGCTGGTGGTTCACGACCACGCGCGTGAGGTCGGCAGCGGTCTTGCGTTCCGCGGCAGCTTCCGGTTGCTTCCCCTGCTGTGCAAATACGCCGGCAAGGGTGATATGCGGCCCGGGCATTTGGGGTGCAAGGCGAATCGCTTCCCGAAGTGCTAACGCCGCCTCCGGGAGTTTGTTTTGTTGGCGGTAGACGGAGCCGAGCACCGCCCATCCGTCGCTGTTTTCCGGACGCAGTTTGAGCGCTGTGTTCAGTTGCTGGGCTGCATCGTCGAAGCGCCCTTGTTGCATGTAGAGGATTCCCAGAGTGAAGGGTGGGTCCGGTCCGCTGGGATCGAGTTTGGCTGCAGTCTCCAGTTCCGGGATTGCCCCGCTTAAATCATCCTTCAGCTTGAGCGCGAGACCCAGGTTGTAGTGCAGTTGCGGGTCGGAAGGGCTTAACTTGAGTCCTGCGCGAAATTCTCGCAGGGCATCGTCGACGTCGCTTGCCTGCAGGTACGCAACGCCGAGGTCTTCATGGACGGTCTCGACATCTGGGGTAAGCGCAAGGGCGCGCTGGAAAATGGGGATCGCATCCTTGGCATTGCCTAGCTGCACCATGTTGAGGGCGAGGTTGGTCAGCAAAGGCGCGTTGCCGGTGTCGGTCCTGGCGACTTCCTGAAAGAGCGGGAGAGCCTCTTTGAATCGACCATTGGCCTGGTAGGTCAACGCCAGTTGGTACTTTGCGTCTTGATTGGATGGATCGAGAGCGACGGCGGTCTTGAGTACAGACTGCGCGTCTTCCATTTTGCCCGCCTGGGCAAGAGCTTTCCCGAGCGTCAATTGCGCCATGGCGTTTTGGGGAGCCAGTTGCGATGCCGTGGTGAGCTCGCGTAAAGCCGCATCCGTCTGTTGCTGGTTAAGAAGTACAGCCCCGAGATGAAGATGGGCAGCAGCTAGTTGGGGATCGAGACGGAGCGCAGCTGAGAATTCATCCGCGGCGAGCGTCCACTCTTGCTGTTGGGCATAAAGGGAGCCGAGCGCATCGTGGAGCGAGGCGTCTGCCGGAGTCTCGGTGACGGCCCGCTTGAGTCTTTCTGTAGCTGCAGGCATTTGTCCGGTCGCGGCCAAGGATCGCGCATAGAGAATTAGCACATCGGGCGGCAACGGTTGATTTGCGGTGGCGGCGCCCCCGTCTAATTTGGCGAACAGTGGGACTGCCTCCGCATCGCGTCCAGTGCTGGTGTAAGCGACGCCCAGATTTGTCTGCGCGGAGGTGTCCCCCGGCTTCAGCTTCAGAGCTTGTTTCAGTTCGGCGATGGCCTCGGAATAGGCATTCATTTGCACTAAGACGGCGCCCAGCGCGCTGTGACCTTCTTCAACCGCAGGGACGAGCTTGACGACTGCCTTGAAATCGTCGCGGGCCTGTTGGAGTTGGTGATTGGACATGGCCGCATAGCCGGCGCGGAAGGCGGCGTCGGCTTGTTTCGCTTTTTCTCCCGAAGTATGGGAGGCGGAGTTAGCGGTTTCCTGCGCCAGCGACGGCTGCAGCACCAGCAGGGCAAGCATCAGCGCTAAGCAGACCGACCTCCTGGTATCGAAACACATGCCGGCAGATCCTCGAATTGGCTCACTTAACCGTCTCGAGCTTTGGCTGCGCGTCAGCCTGGATCTGCTCGGCCACCTGAAATTCATGGGACGCCTGGCTGGATTGTCCGAGTGCGCGATAGGCCTGCCCGAGGAGCGTGTGCGTCATATAGTTTCGCGAATCCATGACGAGCGCCTTATCAAGATACATTTTTGCCATGACCGGGTCTTGCTGCTTCAACAGTACCTTACCCAGCAAAATGAAAGGCACAGGAGAGTTGGGTTCGAGCAAGACGGCGCGGTCGAGGGCTTCCTGGGCTTTGGAATAGTCGCCCTGGCGGAGGTAGGTATCACCTAATCGGTCGTATACCTCGCCATAGAGCGGATTCAGTTCGCTCTCGCGGGTAAATTCGGCGACCGCCTCGTTTAGTTGTGATTGGGCCAACTCGATCTGCCCGATCAACAGATGAGCGAGCGGCAGGTTTGGATTGAGCGAAAGTGCCTTCTGCGCGAAGGAGTCGGCGACCGGCAGATAGTCCCGCCGCAGCATCATTCGGGCAGCGAGCAGGTAGGCTGAGGGACTATCGGGCGGGAAGCCGTATTGAAGGGCAAAGGCTTTGCGCGCGTCATCGTAGCGCCGGGTGTCGAGATAACAGAGACCGAGCACGTAGTTGCTGTCGATATTCGTGCGAGGGATGGACAGGTGGGCCTGCTCAAGCAAGGGGATGGCTGCTGCCGGTTTGCCCGTGCGGAAGAGCGCGACTCCCTCCATCTGCATGGCTTCCCGGTCGGCAGGGTCCTGGGCTACCGCGCGCTCGAAGGCGGTGACAGCGGGCTGCATTTTGCCCTGCTCGTAGTAGGCCATGCCCCGCAGACGCTCTACACCGGGGGGTTCGGGTTGCTGCAGAGCCAAGGCATCGAGAGCCTTCAAGGCTTCTTCCAGCCGGCCCGTGTCAAAGAGTTTTTGTGCTTCCGCGGTCGGGGAATTGAGGGGTGACTGCGCGGCAAGGGCGGGCACCAGCAGGACGAGAAGACAGAGGACGCGGAGGTACGCCATAGTGATACCGGGCACATTTTACAGTTACTGCGTATGCTGTGCACAGGGTAGGAAGAATCCTCTATCGTGCCAGGGGAAACAGCAGGTCATTGCTTACATTCTGTCGATACACATTTCCAAGAAAGATCTGTAGAACTGCAGATCCCTCCACTGCGCTACCCCGGATTTCCTGTGGACCTTGGTGGCGTTGGTGCACTACATGCGCCCTTCTTTACGGAAGGGCGCACACGCGGCCTTGTCCAGTGCAGCGTGGCAGGAAATCCGGGTACGCTCCGGTCGGGATGACAAAGTTGAGGGTAGCGCTTCCATTGAGAGTAGCGGTGGGGAGGGAGGCAACGCAGAACTCTCCACTAGAATGGGTGCGGATGGCTATCTCTGTTCCCAGAGTCGTGGTTCTTTTGCTTGCGTTTGGTGCGGCGTATGGCCAACGGATTTATCCGCCATCTGCGGAACACAGCGGGCCGGCGTGGTTTGAGGATTTTGCCGGCAAGGCAGGCATACGGGTACTCAACGCAAACGGCGGCGTTGAATCCAAGCACTACATTCTCGAGGCCACGGGAAGTGGCGTGGCTATCTTCGATTACGACAACGATGGATGGCCGGACATTTTTATGGTGAATGGGGATTTGATGCCAGGGAAAGATCAGCATCCCACCAGCCATCTCTTCCATAACAATCACAATGGCACTTTTACCGACGTTACCGCACGTGCCGGACTGACCGACACTGCCTGGGGGCAAGGCGCTTGCGTCGGCGACTATGACAATGACGGTTACGAGGACCTCTTCGTCACCGGATATGGCAAGAATCGCCTGTATCACAATCAGGGCAATGGCACCTTCAAAGAAGTTGCCGCCGCGGCTGGAGTCGCGGGCACGGGCAAGCTGTGGGGAACAGGATGCGCCTTTGTCGATTACGACCGCGATGGAAAGCTGGACCTGGCGGTGGCCAACTACGTCAGTTTCGATCTTGCCACCACCCCTGCTCCCGGTGCGTCGCCCAGCTGCACCTGGAAGGGAGTTCCTGTCATGTGCGGACCCAGAGGATTGGCGAGCTCTCCTAACCTTCTCTACCACAATCTGGGCAATGGCAAGTTTGCCGACGTGAGCAAGGCGAGTGGCTTCGAGAATACCCTGGGTCACTATTGCTTTAGCGTTTCCACGATCGATTATGACGAGGACGGGTGGCCTGACATCTTCGTCGCTTGCGATTCGACCCCGGCCATTCTTTATCGCAACAACCACGATGGCACATTCACCGACACGGCGGCCGATACCGGCGTTGCTTTCAATGACGACGGACGGGAACAGGCGGGGATGGGATCCTCAGTTGGGGATTATGACGGGGATGGCCACCTGGATATAGTGAAGACCAACTTCTCCGACGATACTTCTACGCTCTATCACCACAACGGCGATCACTCCTTCAGTGACGTTACGTTTGCTGCCGGCATTGGCGTCAATACGCAATATCTCGGCTGGGGCTGCATGTTCATGGATGTCGACAATGATAGGTGGCTCGATCTGTTGCTGGTCAATGGCCACGTCTATCCCGAGGTGGACAGCGGCAATATGGGGTCGGCTTACCGGGAGCCGCGGGTACTCTATTGGAATCAGGGCAATGGGAAATTCAAGGACGTCTCGCGGGAGTCGGGACCGGGCATAACCCAGCCACAGTCGAGCAGGGGGCTCGCCATCGGCGATCTTTGGAATGATGGGCGACTGGAGGCAGTGGTCAACAATGTGAGCGACTTTCCGCTTCTGTTGGTCAACCTGGCGAGGAACGATAACCATTGGCTTGGGATCCATTTGATCGGGGTCGCTTCGAATCGTGACGGGATCGGAGCGCGCGTCATCGTGTCTGGTTCCGGACCCGGAACTCCGCGGGTGTGGGTAGACGAAGTGCGGAGCGGCTCAAGTTATAGCTCAAACAACGACATGCGGTTGCACTTTGGGCTGGGACACGCGACCAGCGTGGCGTCGATCGAAGTGCGGTGGCCAAGCGGACGAGATGAGGTCTTTCCGGGGGGTTCGGCGGACCGAATGATTTCTCTCAGAGAAGGGTCCGGACAGTTGAAGCCTTAGCGCCGACAGGTCTCGGGTTTCGTCTCGATCGCAGCCAGCGCTCGCCGAGCTTTTCCGTCATCGGGCGAGAATTCAAGCAGATGTTTCAGCGTCAGCGCGGCGGCCTGCGGGTCGCCTATCGTGCATTCGATCATCGCCAGATCCATGCTGGCCGCGGTTTCTCCCGGATCATTCTGGCTTACCGCCTGTAACCGGGTGATCGCGCTTTGGATGTCGCCTGAACGCGCTTCCAATATGGCGAGGTCTCCGGCTGCCGCTGAATCCGCCGGGTTCGCGCGGAGCGCCGCCTGGTACTCCCGCATCGCCATCTTCTGGTCTCCGGATAGGTGCGCAAGAAAGCCAAGTGCGATGTGCAGGTCCGGATCTACCTGCTCGCTGCCACTGCGCTCTGCCTGCTGCAACAGCAACATCGCCTTCTGACCTGATTGTTGATCGCCGCGCTTCGCAAACTGGAAATAAGCGAGCCCAAGATCGCGATCGCTCGCCCGGCCGCCACCCACGACAGTCAGATCTCCGGTGCGAGCGGACAACTGGCTTGACGAAGACGCCGGACGGCGCTGGATGCGATGATCCGTCACCTGCTCATGGGCTACATCTCCGGTCTTTTCGCGAGGCATGTGGCACCCGCTACAGTCAGGCTGATCGGGGTGATGTTTGCTGACGAAGGCCGGTTCACCGTGACAGGTGAGGCATCGGCTTCTGAAGTAGGTTACGCGCTGCTCGGGGGAAGGCGAGTTGTGCGGGTCATGACACGTGGTGCAGGTTAGCCGGTCTCCACTCTTTCGCTTGCACTCGCTCTGCAACAGCGCCTCCCACTGGCTGGTCGCTCTGCCGTCGGGGCCTAACTCGCCGGAGTGAACAAAGTGAGTCAGATAATCGGAGAGATTCTCGCCCGGGACGAAGGCGGCCAGTGAACGACCCGGGACATTGACGGCAGTCTCACCTTCCAAATGACATTGCAGGCATACAGAGTCCCGCCTGGCGGGCGACAGCTTCGCGGGGTTCAGTATCGGGGCAGCCCCGTCGCTCGAAAGGTGTGCTGCGGGATCTCCGTGACACGATTGGCAGGTTATGCCTCCATAGAGAAAAGGCTGGGCGCCGAAGTGATTAATCGCGCCGAGCGACGGCTGCACGCTGCTGGTGTGACAGTGAAGGCAGCCTGGTTCCACCTTCAGGGTGAAGGGCATCTCCTGCGCGTCGAGCGATTTCGGGTTCATATCCCAGACCTGCTGCTTGCTATACCAATTCACCGGGCTCTCAAACCAGAACCCATTCTTCTGGAACAGGTAGGTGCGGCCGCGCTGGCCGGAGCCTATGAAATAGCTGAGCTCCTGCTCTCCTTTGAGGAGTTGCGGCGCGTTCGGCCGGTCATAGCTCAGCCAGGCGCGCCCATCGCGCAGAAAAAGACGGTAGTGAACACCGGAGAGCGCATGGGTAAACTCACCCGGCAGGAGGCCATCGGTAGCAGCTCCACTCGCTCGCGCCATCGGGGTCGCCTGGTAGCTGTCGTAGATCTTTTGATGGCAATGCGCACACGCCTTATCCGGGTTCTCCGCCAGGGCAGTGAAAGCCAACAGCAATAGGAACGGAAGGAAATGTAAGTCCCGCATCCTAATGACCCAAGACGACTGATTGTGGATCTTTCGCGCCCTCGGTAACGACATAGAGATGATTCACTGCGAGATTCCTGAATATATCGACGTGGCCGGAAGGCCAGCGGACTTCAAGGGAATCGACTATTTGCGCCTGGTCAAGACCGAAGTGCAGCCGCAGGTCACTCTGGGAATAGTAGCTGCCCCCGCTGCGCACTTCATCCACCTGCAGGAGAGGATCCGCGGATCCCTTTTGGGTTTTGGACAGGACCCGCACTTTGGCGCCTATGGCGGTGCGGTTTGACTTGACCCCTATGGCCTTTACCTTGATCCAGGAGCGTTTCCATTGCGAGTCGCAACGCAAGAGTTGAGGCAGCGAGTTCACGCAGTTGACGATCACATCGATGTCGCCGTCATTGTCGTAGTCGCCGAAAGCACAGCCTCGACCAGCGACAGCGGTAGTAATGCCGGGGCCGCCTTTGTCCGAGACATCTTCGAAACGGCCGTTGCGCAGGTTGCGGTAGAGATACTTACGTTCAGCGTAGGGAGCTTCTGTCTTTGAGCTGCTGACCTCGGGGTACACATGTCCGTTGGTCACCAGAATGTCCAGCCAACCGTCGTTATCCATATCGAGAAAGCCGACGCCCCAGCCGAGGTAGCGGGTGTTGATGCCCAGCCCGGCGGAATAGGTGCGATCCTGAAAGCTACCGTCTCCGAGATTGGCATAGAGAGAATCGGTGTCGCCGGCAAAGTTAGTTTTGACAATGTCGAGCTTGCCGTCGCGGTCGTAATCTCCGATGGAGACACCCATGCCGGCCTGCGGTTTTCCATCGGGCGAGAGCGCCGCACCCACCTCGATGGCCACGTCTTTGAAGGTCCCGTCCTTTTGATTCTGATATAAGGTGGCCGCCGTGGAGTCATTCGCAACATAAATGTCGGGCCAGCCATCGTCGTCAAGGTCGGAAACAGCGACACTGAGCGCGTAGTTGCCGATGGTATTCCACATGCCGCTCCTTTCAGAAACGTCGGTGAAGGTGCCATCACCGTTGTTGTGGTAAAGCAGGTTTTTTCCGGGGGCAAGTCCGGGGGGGCCACAGGCCACCATGATTCCCTTGTAGGTGCAAGGGCCGGATTCCGGCAGCGGTGCGGTTTTAAGGTCAAGGTCGATGTAGTTGGCTACAAACAAATCGAGATGGCCGTCGCGATCATAGTCGAGAAAAGCACAGCCACTGTTCCATCGAGTGGCGGCCTGCTTCAGCCCTGCCTTGGCGGTAACATCGGTGAAGGTTCCGTTGCCGTTGTTATGAAAGAGCGCATTCTGGCCGTAGTAGGTGACGAACAGGTCGTCGAATCCATCGTTGTCGTAGTCGCCCACACAACACCCCTGCCCCCAGCCGCTGCGCATGAGCCCGGCTTTGGCGGTGACATCGGTGAAGGTTCCATCGCGATTGTTTTTGAAGAGGTGACAGGTGGGTTCGCTGTTTTTCGCAAAGCCTTCGAGACGCCATCCGTTCACCAGAAAAATGTCCAGCCACCCGTCGTGATCGTAGTCATAAAAGGCAGCACCACACCCGGTCGTCTCGAGCAGGTATTTGTTGCTGCGGATGCCGCCATAGGTTGTCTTTGCATTCAGCCCGGCGGAGGTCGCCACATCGACAAACTCGATGCCGAGGGGTGTGCCAGCGATGGGCGAGGCCGGTCCGGGGGGCGGTAGTACCGGTTTGGCGTCATAGGAACGCGTCATACCCGTCTGAGTTTGCGCGATCCCGCGATTTCGGATCCAGTTTCGGCTCCAGGGGGGAGCGGCCATCATGAGCACGTCGCTGAAGGGCAAAACCAGGGTGGTGCGGCTGAGCGACTTGATGAAATTGCGGCGGTTCATGGTGTTCGTTGTCCCTGGACTTTCCAAGTCTACGCAGGGGCGGGGTGCTGGGCTAGCTCAGGGTTGGGAACTCAGGTTGCAACAAGATTGTGGGGGGGGGCACGGCAGGATGGTTTGGCCCGCTGGCTTGGTTATTCCGGCGAGCCGTCTGGAGTGGATGGTAGGGCGTACAGACGTTCTAATTCCCGTATATCAGCCAGCTGACCCGCGGTCAGGATTTTGCCTAGCGCGGACCGCTCTATCGACTCCCAGTTGGCCAAGAATACGAGCAGTGCGTCAAAGTCTGGGTTTGTTTCTTTCACAGCTTCATGATGCATCTGGGGGAGGGTCGCCGAAATACTACAAACGGTTCGGATCCTCCCCATTGGTGGTAACGGAGTCACCCGGATTTCTCA
Organism: Acidobacteriaceae bacterium; assembly: GCA_049522955.1. Classification (GTDB taxonomy): domain Bacteria; phylum Acidobacteriota; class Terriglobia; order Terriglobales; family Acidobacteriaceae; genus PALSA-350. The sequence goes on along the minus strand of JBEKNJ010000006.1, from coordinate 10,077 downwards.
ATCTGAGACGGTACTGCCTGGGCGCAAGAGGAAATCGAAATCGCAGCCCTGGTCGGCTTGCAGCACGCAGTCCTCAAAAAGTTTGGCGTAGCCTCGGGTGGCGGTCAGGCGAGGCGGCGGAGACGCTTTCCAGACGGCAAGACGGCTTTGCAGTTCTGCATCGTCGATCAGCAGCTCAATCTTGCGTGCTTCTACGTCGAGCAGAATGCGGTCGCCGGTCTTAACAATCGCCAGTGGGCCGCCGACGGCCGATTCCGGCGTGATGTGCAATACAATGGTGCCGAAGGCGGTGCCACTCATCCGCGCATCGGAAATACGAACCATATCTTTCACACCCTGGCGGGCCAACTTCATGGGAATTGGAAGATACCCTGCCTCCGGCATGCCCGGCGCACCCTTCGGCCCCGCATTGCGCAGGACCAGAATGTCGTCGGCATGCACATCAAGATCCGCCAGGTCGATACGCGCTGTCATATCTTCGACGGAGTCGAATACCACGGCGCGGCCAGTGTGACGCATGAGGTTGGGAGAAGCGGCAGACTGCTTGATTACTGCGCTTCGCGGGGCCAGGTTGCCATGGAGCACGGCCATCGCTCCCTCCTGCTTGAGCGGTGCGGCGATGCTACGGATCACATCCTGGCCCGGTACCTGTTCTGCCTTCGCAATCGCGTCGCCGATGGTGCCGCCGGCCACGCTGGGCGCGTGGAGATCGAGCAGCGCAGACAGCTCGCGCATGAGAGCGGGAAGGCCGCCCGCATGGTGGAAATGCTCCATGTAATGGGTGCCGGACGGCTTGAGGTTGAGCAGCATCGGAACTTTCCGGCCTAGTTGGTCAAAGGCTTCGAGGTCGAGTTTTACGCCGGCGCGGCCGGCGATGGCTATCAGGTGGATCAGCCCGTTGGTGGAACCGCCGATGGCCTGCAACACAATCATCGCGTTGCGCACGGAGTTCGGGGTAATCAGGGCGCTCGGTTTGGGGGTGCCGGAAACTGCCATCTCCGCTGCGCGCCTGCCGCTGGCCTCAGCAATGCGGCGACGGTCGGCGTGGGTTGCGGGCGCGGTGGCGCTCATGGGCAGCGACAGGCCCAGCGCCTCGAGGATGCAGGCCATGGTGCTCGCGGTCCCCATCACCATGCAGGTGCCGACAGAGGGAGCGAGACGGCCGCTGATCAGTTCGGTTTCCGCAACATCAATGGCGCCGGCGCGGTACTGCGCCCATAGGCGGCGGCAATCGGTGCAGGCACCGAGAACCTCACCCTTATGATGACCCACCACCATGGGCCCCGTGGGGAGGACGATGGCTGGCAGATCTGTGCTGGCGGCGGCCATCACCTGGGCGGGCAGGGTCTTGTCGCATCCACCGATCAGCACCACGGAATCCATGGGCTGGGCACGGACCATTTCCTCGGTGTCCATGGCCATCAGGTTGCGCAGGAACATCGAGGTGGGGTGAGCGAAACTCTCGCCGATGGAAATGGTAGGAAACACCATCGGCAAACCACCTGCGAGCAGCACGCCGCGCTTTACGCTCTCGATCAGTTCGGGGACGTTGCCGTGGCACGGATTGTAATCACTGAAGGTGTTGGTCACCCCGACGATGGGACGGTCAAGCGCATCGTCGGAGTAACCACTGGCTTTGATGAAGGCTTTGCGCAGGAACAACGAGAAGCCGGGGTCACCATAGCTGGTGAGCCCCTTGCGCAGGCCTCTGGTGTTGTCTGGTCCTGGCGGATCGTCCATCCCGCCATACTATACTGCCCGGCTATTCTCCTTGAACGGCTTCAAAAGAGGCCTTGAGCTTTTGGTGAAGCTGCTGCAGATCGCGGGTGTGAGCCAGAATCGATTCGGTGATCGCTTCGAAGAAAATCCCTTCCGCGAGGGTGGTCCAACCGCCGCGGCGAATGATGTTGACGAGTTCGGCGTGATACTCATCGCCGGGAAGATTGGCAATTGCCTGTTTGACTTCGCGAAGTCTCCGCTCGAAGCGCTGAACCTGATCCGCGGAGGCTGCAGGTTTGGACTTTGCCAGAGTTGCCACGTCTTTTCTCCTGTTCATGAGGGCGGGTTTTGCATTCACGAAAATGTAGTGACGTAAGTTTCATTTTCGTTTCAGACATTTTTTAGATTCATCGGTGGGAACTGCAGATTCCTCTACTTCCTCCGGATTTTCCTTGCGATCTGCTAGCGTTGCTGCACTTCATGCGCCTTTCCACTTAGGGAAAGCGCGCACTCCTCGTCCGGTGCTGCGCTGTAGGAAATCCGGGTCCGCCGCGCTCGTCGCCACCGAACTCTTTCTTCTTAAGAACCTGTATAGAGTTGAAAGGCTGCCCAGTACAGTGGTTTGCGGTATACGGCGGGGGAATGTATCAGTGACAATTTTGCCGCGCGCAGGGCAACGTCTGGAGTGCTGCCGGCTTCGAGTTCACCATAAAGTCGATCCATCAGGAGCGGGGTGGATGCATCATTTACCTCCCACGATGCACCAATTACATTGTGAGCGCCGGCACGAAGGAAGGCCCAGGACAAACCCACCAACCCTTCGCCGGCGTAGGCGCGAAGGCCAGATCCGTAACATGCAGAGATAGTTACCAATCTGGCGTGGAGCGGATCGTGCATAATGTCGCGGGCGTAGAGCTTGAAGTTTTCCGGGTTGTCGGGCGAAGGTGAAAGGACTACTGCCGAATCGAGTGGATCCAATCGGCTGGCTGTGCCATGAGCCACAAAGTGGATGTATGAAAACTCATCCGGCTTGTTTTCTGCATAAGCTGCGGGTACCGCTCCGGATTGTGTGACCACAGTGCGGCTGTCCGCGGGAAAATGCTTTTCGATTCCCCGAATCTCAGCGAAGGCATTCACCAGGCTGTCATATCCGGTTCCGGCCACGGTGGGATTGCCGATCAACAGCAGTTTGTTTGCAGCTTGTGCGGAAGAGTCGGGAGCCAGCCTGGAGAGCATGCGAATTGAGTTCGCGTTCCGGATTGTTACATCTTCGATCCAGTAGTGGGACCCGGTAGATTCGGGTGTGAGCAGGGTCTCAAAATTCAATCCGTTGAGGCGGCCATCCGGAATGATGAGTACTTTCGAGCCCTTGGGAATCATCGAGGCGGCCGGACCCACGAGGGTGTCATACAGCATCCGCGCGGCTGGGTTTACGTCGCGCAGCGGATCGCTCGATTTCAGGATGGCATTCTCGTAGTTCTGCACCTGTGTTTCAATCGTCGCTTGCCCGGGAAGCGGGAAGAGGTGGGTTTGATGAGGAGCGACGACCCACAACCATGATTTTTCCGGGCCCAGCGAATAGAAGAGAATGATGCTATCCAGCTTGTGAGCAACCGCTTGTACGTCTGCCGTGTGCTCTGATTGTGCGTCTGGCTTCTCGTTTGCCAAACCCAAGCCCTCTGCCAGGGTTTTGGCCCGGCCTATGTCGAGAAGCTGTAGCGCTTCCTCCGGCTTTTGCCCGGAGATCAGAAAGTTCGCGTAGTCGCGATAGAACGTATCGCCGTTGGCGAAGAAGGGCAGCCTAAGCTCTTCCTGTTTAATGGCTGCGCGCTGGTCTTCGAATGTGTGGATGGATTTCCTATACCAGAGTTCCGCTCGCTTTTTTTGTTTCTCGCCTGCATACAAATTGGCGAGCGCATTTTCGATTTGCCCGCGCAGGGAAGGGCTCTTGTCGGATTTCCCGTAAACCTGCATCAACATTCTTTCGGCGTCCTGCGAATTTGGCTGCCTTGTAGCCAGGAGGGCCTGCAGGAGTAGCGGCTCCAGCTCTCCGGCCTCGTCCCCCGAAAGGCGTGCAACGCGGATCGCATTATCGCTGTGCGCTTTTGCCGACTCGAATTGCCCCTCGTGAAAGAGCAGGTACGCCAGCTCGGACTCGAAAATTACAATTTCTTCTCGGTTATCGATCGCCACTGCGGTCTTGAGAGCCTGCTCGTAACATGTCTTTGCTGGTTGCAGATCGCCGAGCTTGTAGTAGGCGGACCCTTCATTCCCCAGCCAGTCCACCTGAGCGCTGGTTGTCCCAATCTCCTTCGCTTGCTTTTCAGCCTGCTGGTAGCTTGAGAGAGCTTTCTCAAAATCCCCCAACTGGTAATAAGCTGACCCGCTATTGCCCGAAGCCGCCTCAAGAACCAGCCGTGCCTGAATGGGCCGAGCAAAATTCGCAGCCTCATTGAGAGAAGCGAGAGCCTCGTCGAAGTGCTCCATTTCGAACGCCACCATCCCAAGATTCAGGAGATCACTGGCCTCAAGAAATGGGTCGTCTCGCCCTTCACGGGCGACCTTCAGGCTCTTTCTGTATAGGTCGGCAGCTTCGGTCAAGTTGCCACGGTAGTTTTGAACCGTTGCTTGCGTCCTCAGGACCTCGCCGTTCAGGGCGGAGTGGCTTTCATCCGAGAGACGCTGCGCCTCCTGCAACTCGGAATCCGCTTGCAGTGCCTGGCCTAGCCTGGCGTGCGCCATCGCGCAGAGCAGGTCTCTCTTGATCGCGAGATCGCCCGCTTTGGGATAGGACACGTATGGATCATTGAGGAGGGCCAGCACATCTGGCCGCCGGCCCTGATAGGTAAGGATTTCGGCTTCGAGGACACGGAACTTCATGGCCCAGTCCGCGCCGCTCGCAGAGAAGTCCTTGCGAGCCTTCTCTGCCTTCTGCAGTGCGACGTCGAGATTGCCGTGTAAAAAGTCGTTGTGAATGTTTGCAAAGATCGGAGCCGGATCGGGGGCCGCGGCAGGGCGACATCCGGCCAAGGCCACAGCTGCCAACGAGACCAATACCAGACCTATGGCGGGACGCCGTGAACGGCGACGGCCGCGCAGCACCCGTTGCCGTTTCCCTTGACGGTGCAACCCAGCTCGGCACGAATCATCGAAATGCGAAACGTGGATTGAGCGACTAATATTTCGCCGAGAAAAATCCTGCCAAAATCCGGGATCTCCAAGACGTGGCCAAAGGACCTGCCAGGGACTGCCCCACCCACGCCATCGACCAACGAACATAGAAGAAATCCGTCTTTCCCTGGCTTCCGCTCGGATTCCATCCAACTATATCGGTCGATAAGCCAGCGGACGGAGTCCTGGTCGGCATCAGCCTTAGCACTCTTCACTAGTTTGGCAGCTTGTTGCCGACCAGTCTCGTGAAAAACAGACTCCGTGATGGGGACCCGAATGGCTTTAGCCCCGCTTGGAAGACCCAGTAAGCCGGCGTTTACCACGAGGGATGCGTCGGAGTGACCGATCGTCAGCCGGTCGAAGTGAGAACCGGCGAAGGAAACCCGAGGAAACCCGCCCTTGCCTGAATATTCGGCCGTGATCTGCGCGACGACCCGCTCCGCCTTCACGATTTCCAGAATATTCAGTCCTTCGAGAACTGAGGTGACGGATACGGTGGCAGATCCATTCTCTTTGACATGCCTGCCTGAAACCCTGGTGTAGGCCGCGCGGCAGGAGATGACTCCTTCGAAAGTAAACGCCTCAGTTCGGGAAGTTACGTGGCCGCCGACCGAAGGCAATGTCGATGAAGCCTGAGCAGGAATGTGTTTTTGAAACGGTTCCTCGATAAACCCGCCAAGCGAGTTCGCATCTGCATGGAAGTAAAAGGCTTTTTTGGCATCCGAACGCATCGTGCACCTCGTTACGCAGAGATTCTAATCGTGGGAATTTAAAGCAAACCGATACCGTGCCAGATCGACAGAGGATCCGGCAAGGTTCCCTTGTACAGCCAGAGTGTATTCCCCCGCCGGCCTATCGGCAGACGGGACACGAATGGAGACGGTATCTCTTGCTGACTGGGCCGAGACTTCGGTCCGCCAGACAAGCGATCCGGAAGGTGCATACAGCAGGCAGGTGTAACTGGAAAAACGGTCCTGGGTGGGAATATCCAGTTGGAGCAGAAACGGATGAGCGCTCCCCACCGTGCCGGCAGGAACCTGGCCACCGCGACTGTTGCCCCCGACCAGAGAGATGACTGGCAGGATCTCCGGAGCCTTCACTTCCGAGATTTCGGTTCGGAAGTGCGGGAAAACGACCAAATTTTGATACGCGATCACCAGAAGAGAGGCCGCAAGGGCAGACCAAACCAGTGCCGACGGCCAGGCCGAGGCAAAGAACGACTTGCCCTTGATGTCCCCTCCCGGCTTGACTGGATGAATCCTGAATTCCCTTTTGGCTGCGTCCATGAAGGCGGCGGTCGCACGAAGGTCGGTCGCGCATTCCTGACAATCGAAGAAATGTTCCTCAAACTCGTCGCGCACTTCCGGGGTTAGTTCATCCAGAAGATAGCGCTCGACGGTGAGGTGCTGCGTAATTTGGTTATGGTCCATAAAGTTAAGGGGCCTTTCTAATGCAACCCTAAGTGGTCGATATAGAACGACTTAAATGAATGCTTTGCGCGGTGCAACAGGACCCTTAAATATTCCCGGGTAATGCCAAACTCCTTGCAAACCTCATCTTTATCGCGTTCATCCAGAAGCACCGATTGCAGCAGGCGCCGATCCCGTTCCGGCAACTCGTTCAGGATCTGACGCACTACCCTCTCTGTGTCTTTGGCTTCGAGCAGTCTGAGCGCACTTGGCTCACGGCCAGCAACGGTAGCCTCGGTTTCGTCATCAATGGTGGCTTCTGTTCTTTTTTTGGAACGATAGTGCTCCTGCAACACATGGTTGCAAACGGAATTGACAAAGGGCCCTAGCCGATCGGGCTGCCTCAGTCCCCCTTCGCCGCGTATGAGCACCAACACGCGCACGAAGGTTTCCTGCCTGACATCTTCAATGGCTTCTCTGGAATTCAATCGTGAGCGTAGCTTCAGACGGATGAGTTCGCTGAAATAGTCCACGAAATGCCCTTCGACCTCTGTGTCCCCGGAACGAAGCCTATCGATGTAGGACGCGTCGAACGCAAAAAATTCCAAGCGCGATTCCTCCCCGGCGACAGCGGGCGGGTTTAAGTTTACACCGCCGAGTGAAGCTGCTACGGGGACGAGCGGGTCATAGTGCGATCTCAATGGGCCAGACCTTTTGTACCGCCGACGATGCCTTGGTCTTGTACCAGTAAGACTTAGGGCGAGCGCGGAGCGGTCATTCATGTCGAGTAGTGGCGCGGAAGGAGGAAACGTTACAGCGGATTGGCGATGCGGCGGATCTGGGTCTCTTTTGCGCGGGTAATGTAACGGTCGGCGCCCTTCCAGCACTATCTGGTATGCCGTTCATTAGCGCCCTGGGTCACTCCATTCCCGCGTAAGGCCTACGGCAAAACAGCCGGCCCGGACCTACGCCAAGCATGGAGGCCTCAGCGCGGCCGCCAGCGTGATCACGACCCAGGCCGTGATTCCTAGCGTCATAAGCCTGGGGTCCCGAGGCACACACGATGTCTGGTTTCAAACTTGGGCGGCTCTCGCCGGTGCGGGATGCACGCGGAGCAACGGTAGATGCAGAACCCTCATTCAGCGCAAAGGAGAGACCGCAAGTGACCACCAAGACTGCCATCACCTTCAGGCTGGGACGGCTCGCTCGTTCCTATGACCGACGTATCCCCATGCTCCACAATTTGATCGCCGGCGCAGCACTGGAACCGGTCGTTCCCTCCGTGGACTACACCACCGGGATGCCTGCCGAGCTGGGCATGATGAAGAATGACACGCTGGGCGACTGCACGTGCGCCGCCTATTACCATGCAATTCAGGTATGGAGCTTCAACTCGATGAAGAACATCGATACCGAGCCGGATACCGATGTCCTGGACCTTTATGAAGAGGCCTGCGGCTACAAACCTGCGGAGGGCGGAGAAGGCCCGGGCGGCAAAGAACAACACGTTCTCACCTACATCCTTAAGAAGGGCGCGCCGTACGGGCTCAATGGGCAACAACGGCATAACATCATTGCCTTTGTTGAGGTCGACGTGAAGAACATCGACAACGTCAAGCGTTGCATTCATGACTGCGGCGTGGCTTATATCGGATTTAACGTGCCGCAGTACATCATGCCGCCAGAGGAAGAGCCGCTTGCAATCTGGGATGTCAATCCGCAGGCCAACAACACCCTCGTCGGTGGCCACGCAGTGGTTCTGGCGGGGTATGACGCCAAGGGTGCGCGGGTCATCTCGTGGGGGAAGTACTACACCATGACGTGGGCTTTCTTTTCGAAGTTTGTGGATGAGGCGTACGCCATCGCGGACCCGGAATGGATCAGCCAAAAGAAAACAACTCCCGGTGGCCTTACGGTGCTTCAACTGCAACAGGCTATGCAGGCGCTTCGGGCCAGTTAGGGACGGGGGAGCGAAACAGCAGGTCCCTCCACCGTGCTCCGCTCCGGTCGAAAACATTTCCAAGACGGGTCCGTTGAACCGCAGATCCCTCGGCTTCGCTCGGGATGACAAAGGGAAGGGCGACACTTCCATGGAAAATGGTTGCTGACAGAAAGCATTTTTCGTCGCATTGGGAACGCGAATTCCCTGCCACGCAGCACCAAACCAGGGCCGCGTGCAGCGCCTTTCTGCAAAGAAGGCGTCGGGTGCCCCATCCTTCTGACTTGTTGCAGAGGGGTGGGGCATCACGAGTTCGGTTGACGGGCCAGCGGATTTCCTGAGGTCAGCCCTTGGCAACAAGCTTTTGCTTTGTATCGGGGAAGACTTCAGTCGTGCCACCTCCGGCCAAAACAGACGGGGCTTCAGCCCCTGCCACCGTAAAATCTGCATGAATTTCAATGACTAAGAGCGCTGGGGCTAAAGCCCAACTTTGTTGCGGACCTTTGCGGCACGACTAAAGTCGTGCCCTGATACAAAGCAAAAACTCCCTTGCCGATTTGGATTGGACACGTGTGAGCGGATCTGCCCGAGCGACTCAATCCGAAGGCTTTGCGCCTTGGCTTCGGAAGGCCTCGTAACGAGCCTTCGTTTCTGCGTTTGCGGGGTAGAGGCCGGGCAGGGGAACACCTGCCTGCACCTCAGCCATGATCCAGGCTTCCAGTTTTTCCTGCTCGGCGGCCGCCTCGACCACTTCGCTCAGCAGCGCTCGGGGAATGACTACGGCGCCATCGTCGTCGACGACGATCACGTCGTCGGGAAAGATGGCGACTCCGCCGCAGCCGATCGGCTCCTGCCAGTTGACAAAGGTAAGACCGGCCACCGAAGGAGGAGCCGCAGCGCCCATGCACCAGACGGGCAAGCCCGTGTCGAGCACGCCGGCTACGTCACGCACGACACCGTCGGTGACCAGACCAGCTACTCCACGCACCTTCATTCGAGCACAGAGGATATCCCCAAAAATGCCGGCGTCGGTGATGCCCATGGCGTCGACGACGGCAATACAGCCGGCGGGCATGGCTTCAATGGCGGCGCGGGTTGAGACCGGAGAACTCCAGGACTCCGGCGTGGCCAGATCTTCGCGCGCGGGGACGAAACGGAGTGTGAACGCGGGGCCGACCAGGCGCTTCTGGCCTGGGTGCAGAGGCTTGGTCCCCCGCAACCAGACATTGCGCAGCCCCTTCTTGAGCAACACCGTGGTAAGCGTCGCCGTTGCTGTGACCGCGAGGGTCGCCAGTGTTTTTTCGTCTAGTTCAGTTTTCATTTTTAGATACTCGGGATCATGCCGCCATCTACGCGGATGACGGAACCGGTAATATAGGCGGCTCGCTCGCTGGCCAGAAAGGCGACCACTTCGCCGTATTCTTCCGGCTTGCCCAAACGGCCGATTGGTATGGTGGCCGCACTCTCGGCCTCCACATCTTCCACACTGCGTCCTTCTCGTTTGGCTTTCGCCTCGTCGAGAAACTTTATGCGGTCGGTCGCGATGCGGCCAGGAGCAACGATATTGGCAGTGATGCCGTCTTTGGCAACTTCTCGCGCCAGAGTTTTTGACCACCCAACCAGCGAGAGGCGCAGCGTGTTCGAGATGGCCAGATTGGGGATGGGCGCGACCACGCCGGAAGAGGTGCTGGTGATGACCCGGCCCCAGTGCCGCGCACGCATGTTCGGCAGCACGCGATCGGTGGTGGCGATCACGGAAAGCACCATGGACTGAAATTGTTTGGACCACACGGCCGTGTCCTGACCGCTGGCCGGCGTTGGCGGCGGCCCGCCGGTGTT